>NZ_JBJJLA010000004.1:0-96793 GCF_045449715.1 Marinobacter shunpengi
TGTCTAAAGAGAAATTTGAACGTAATAAACCGCACCTGAACGTGGGCACCATTGGTCACGTGGACCATGGTAAGACCACTCTGACGGCGGCACTGACTCGCGTATGTCACGAAGTGTGGGGTACAGGTTCTGCCAGCGCATTCGACCAGATCGATAACGCTCCGGAAGAGAAGGCGCGTGGTATCACCATCGCGACGTCTCACGTTGAGTATGATTCCCCGAACCGTCACTATGCGCACGTAGATTGCCCGGGCCACGCTGACTATGTGAAGAACATGATCACTGGTGCGGCGCAGATGGACGGTGCGATCCTGGTATGTTCCGCGGCTGACGGCCCCATGCCGCAGACCCGTGAGCACATCCTGCTGTCCCGTCAGGTTGGCGTTCCTTACATCGTGGTCTTCCTGAACAAGGCTGACATGGTGGATGACGAGGAGCTGCTGGAGCTGGTCGAGATGGAAGTTCGCGACCTGCTGAGCCAGTACGACTTCCCGGGTGACGACACTCCGATCATCACCGGTTCCGCGCTGATGGCGCTGGAAGGCAAGGATGACAACGAGATGGGTACTACCGCTGTGAAGAAGCTGGTAGAAGCCCTGGACGACTACCTGCCGGAGCCGGAGCGTGCCATCGATCAGCCGTTCCTGATGCCGATCGAGGACGTCTTCTCCATCTCCGGTCGTGGTACCGTTGTGACCGGCCGTGTTGAGCGTGGTATTGTCAAGACTGGCGACGAAGTGGAAATTGTAGGTATCAAGGATACCGTCAAGACCACCGTTACCGGTGTTGAGATGTTCCGCAAGCTGCTGGACGAAGGTCGTGCCGGTGAGAACATTGGTGCGCTGCTGCGTGGTACCAAGCGTGACGACGTTGAGCGTGGTCAGGTACTGGCGGTGCCGGGTTCCATCACTCCGCACACCAAGTTCGAGTGCGAAGTGTACGTGCTGAGCAAGGACGAGGGTGGTCGTCATACTCCGTTCTTCAAGGGCTATCGTCCTCAGTTCTACTTCCGGACCACTGACGTGACTGGCTCCTGTGAGCTGCCGGAAGGCGTAGAGATGGTAATGCCGGGTGACAACGTGAAAATGTCTGTGACCCTGATCGCTCCGATCGCCATGGAAGATGGTCTGCGCTTCGCGATTCGCGAAGGTGGCCGTACCGTTGGTGCCGGCGTGGTCTCCAAGATCGTCGAGTAAGTCGCTCCGATGATCCGAAAAAGGGGCTGCTTTGCAGCCCCTTTTTCTGTTCCGCAAGTACGTATGTCCAGCAATGCCGGGCGGCCATATAGCTGCTTGACACTGCTGGGTATTCTGCATACAATGCGGCTCCTTTTTTTGAAGGTCGGCTAACAGTAGCTGCTACGAGTGGAGTTTGGTGCATCATGCAAAGCCAAAAGATTCGAATCCGGTTGAAGGCGTTTGATTACCGCCTGATCGACCAGTCCACGCAGGAGATCGTCGATACCGCCAAGCGGACCGGCGCCCAGGTGCGTGGACCTATCCCTCTGCCGACGCGGAAGGAAAAGTACACCGTTCTGATTTCCCCGCACGTCAACAAGGACGCGCGCGATCAGTACGAAATCCGTACTCATAAGCGTTTGCTCGACATTGTCGAGCCGACGGAAAAGACAGTAGATGCTCTGATGAAGCTGGATCTGGCAGCGGGTGTAGACGTTCAGATCAGCCTCGGCTAGTACCGCCCGGTATTGGTCAGTGTAACTGTCCTAAGGCCATAGAGGGTGCAAGCCCCGTACACTATAGAGGTGAAACATGGCAATTGGTGTAGTCGGCCGTAAGGCCGGGATGACCCGTATTTTTACGGAAGACGGGCAGGCAGTGCCCGTAACGGTAATCGAGGTTGAAGCCAACCGCATTACCCAACTGAAAACCCTCGAAAGCGATGGCTATCGTGCAGTCCAGGTGACTGTCGGCAACCGTCGTCCCTCCCGGGTAACCAAGGCTCAGGCTGGTCATTACGCGAAAGCGGGTGTTGAGGCCGGTCGTGGTCTGTGGGAGTTCCGTCTTGCCGATGGTGAAGGCGACGACCTGCAGGCCGGTGGCGAGATCAACGTCTCCGTCTTCGAAGATGGCCAGATGATTGACGCTACGTCCCAGTCCAAGGGTAAGGGCTTCCAGGGTGGCGTGAAGCGCTGGAACTTCTCCATGCAGGATGCCACTCACGGTAACTCCCTGTCCCACCGTGCTCCGGGTTCCATTGGTCAGAACCAGACCCCGGGCAAGGTATTCAAGGGCAAGAAGATGGCCGGTCAGATGGGCAACAAGCAGGTCACTACCCAGAACCTGGAAGTGGTCCGTGTAGACGCCGAGCGCAATCTGCTGCTGGTCCGTGGCGCTGTTCCCGGTGCTACCGGTGGCGACGTGATCATCAAGCCTGCAGTTAAAGCCTGAGGAGCGGTGCGATGGAATTGACAATTACAGGTAGCGGCCAGGGGATCTCTGTTTCCGACGCCGCGTTCGCCAAAGAATTCAACGAGTCGCTGGTTCACCAGGTCGTCACCGCCTACATGGCTGGTGGTCGTCAGGGTACCCGCGCTCAGAAAACCCGTTCTGAAGTCAGTGGTGGTGGCAAGAAGCCCTGGCGCCAGAAGGGGACCGGCCGTGCTCGTGCAGGTACCATCCGTAGCCCGATCTGGCGCTCCGGTGGCGTAACCTTCGCTGCCAAGCCCCAGAGCTACGAGCAGAAAGTGAACCGGAAAATGTACCGGGCCGCGCTGCAGTCCATCTTTTCCGAGCTGGTTCGTCAGGAGCGTCTGGTCCTGGTTGATGACATCAACGTCGACAGCCCCAAGACCAAGGCGTTCAACGAGAAGCTGAAGGATCTGGGCGTCAGCAATGCCCTGATCCTTGCCGAGAATGTAGAGCAGAACCTTCATCTGGCGTCCCGTAACATCCCGCACGTTGACGTGCGTGACGTTGCAGGCCTTGATCCGGTAAGCCTGGTTGCCTTTGAGAAGGTTGTGGTTACCGTTCCGGCTCTTAAGAAGATCGAGGAGATGCTGGGATGAATCAGGAACGTATCTACAAGGTCCTGCTGGGACCGCACGTATCAGAGAAAGCGTCTCTGGTGGCAGAGCATAACCAGGTGGTCTTTCGAGTAGCGCCTGATGCGACCAAGCCGGAGATCAAGAAAGCCGTTGAGCAACTGTTCAACGTCACCGTCGAAGGTGTTCAGGTTCTGAACCGTAAGGGTAAGCTCAAGCGCACTATCCGCGGGTTCGGCAAGCGCGATGACATTCGCAAGGCTTATGTAAAGCTGGCGGAAGGTCAGGACATCGATTTTCTGGATGTGGAATAAGGTAAAGGGGTCGTAATATGCCGATCGTCAAAACCAAACCAACATCTGCCGGACGCCGTCACGTTGTAAAGCTTTACAACCCGGACCTGCACAAGGGGCGCCCCTACGAGCCGTTGGTTGAGACACTGAGTAAGTCCGGTGGTCGTAACCATTTCGGACGGATCACCACCCGTCACGTTGGTGGTGGACACAAGAAGCACTACCGTGTCATTGATTTCAAGCGGAACAAGGACGGTATTCCGGCGGTCATTGAGCGCCTGGAATACGACCCGAACCGCTCCGCGCACATCGCATTGCTGAAGTATGCCGATGGCGAGCGTCGCTACATTATCGCTCCCAAGGGTATGAGCATCGGTGACCCTGTGCGCTCCGGTATCGACGCGCCGATCAAGGTGGGCTCCACGCTGCCGCTCCGGAACATTCCGGTCGGTTCCGTGATCCACTGCGTCGAACTCAAGCCTGGCAAAGGTGCCCAGCTGGCTCGCTCCGCGGGCGCATCCGTACAGCTGGTCGCAAGGGAAGGGGCTTATGCCACCATCCGCCTGCGCTCAGGTGAAATGCGTAAGGTGCTTGTGGAATGCCGTGCAACGCTGGGTGAAGTATCCAACAGCGAGCACAGCCTCAAGCAGCTTGGTAAAGCGGGTGCATCACGTTGGCGCGGCAAACGGCCAACAGTACGTGGTGTTGCTATGAACCCAGTTGACCACCCGCATGGTGGTGGTGAAGGGCGTACCTCTGGCGGACGTCACCCGGTTACTCCGTGGGGTGTTCCGACCAAAGGGCATAAGACTCGTAAGAACAAGCGTACTGACAAGATGATAGTACGTCGTCGTTCGGCCAAGTAAACGACTACATAGAGGTAATTGCTGTGCCACGTTCTTTGAAGAAAGGTCCTTTTATAGACCTGCATCTGATGAAGAAGGTCGAAGCAGCTCTGGAAGCGAACGACAAGCGGCCGATCAAGACCTGGTCCCGTCGTTCCACGATCTTTCCGGAGTTCGTTGGTTTGACCATCGCTGTCCACAACGGCAAGCAACACGTGCCCGTCTACGTGACCGAAGATATGGTTGGTCACAAGCTGGGCGAGTTCGCGGCAACGCGGACTTACCGTGGTCATGCAGCCGACAAGAAAGCTAAACGCTGATTGTGAGGGGAAACGAAATGGAAGTAGCAGCCAAGTACAAGGGCGCTCGCCTCTCTGCTCAGAAAGCGCGTCTTGTCGCTGACCAGGTACGTGGCAAGGCGGTTGAGGACGCCCTGAACATTCTGACTTTCAGCCCGAAGAAGGCATCGGTGATCATCAAGAAAGCTCTTGAGTCCGCCATTGCCAACGCTGAGCACAACGAAGGTCTGGACGTAGATGATCTGCGGGTTTCCACCATCATGGTGGATGAAGGTCCGACGCTCAAGCGGATTAAAGCTCGAGCCAAGGGGCGCGCTGACCGGATTTTGAAGCGCACCTGTCATATCACCGTCAAGGTCGCCGACAAGTAGGAGATGCTCAGATGGGTCATAAAGTAAATCCGACCGGTATCCGGCTGGGGGTTGTCAAAGAGCACAACTCCGTCTGGTATGCCGAGAAGAAGGACTATGCGAACAAGCTGCTGAATGATATTCAGGTTCGCACATTCCTGGAAAAGCGTCTTGAAAAGGCGTCAGTCAGCAAGATCGTGATCGAGCGCCCTGCTCAGAATGCCCGTATCACGATCCATACCGCCCGTCCCGGTATTGTTATCGGTAAGAAGGGTGAAGATGTTGACCGTCTGCGTCGCGAAGTTGGCGAGCTGATGGGCGTGCCCGTGCACATCAACATCGAGGAAGTCCGCAAGCCGGATCTGGATGCCAAGCTGGTAGCGCAGAACGTTGCCGGTCAGCTCGAGCGTCGTGTGATGTTCCGTCGCGCCATGAAGCGCGCGGTGCAGAACGCCATGCGCCAGGGCGCCAAGGGTATCAAGATCCAGGTTGGCGGTCGTCTCGGGGGAGCCGAAATTGCCCGTTCCGAGTGGTACCGTGAAGGTCGCGTTCCGCTGCACACCCTGCGTGCAGACATTGATTACGCCACCTACGAAGCGAAGACCACCTACGGCATCATCGGCGTAAAGGTATGGATCTTCAAGGGTGAGATTCTTGGTGGTATGGAAGAGGTCCAGGCCAACAAGAATGCCTCTCGCAAGAAAGGTTCCAAGTAAAGGGGCACTCGTATGCTGCAGCCAAAACGCACCAAATTCCGTAAGGTAATGAAAGGCCGTAACACCGGTCTTGCTCACCGCGCCAACAAGGTGAGCTTCGGTGAATACGGATTGAAGGCGACCACTCGTGGACGTATAACGGCACGCCAGATTGAGGCGGCCCGTCGTACCATGACGCGTCGGATCAAGCGGGGTGGAAAAATCTGGATTCGGGTGTTCCCGGACAAGCCGATTTCCAGCAAGCCGCTTGAAGTACGTATGGGTAAAGGTAAGGGTTCTGTCGAGTACTGGGTAGCGGAAATCCAGCCAGGTCGTATGTTGTACGAAATGGAAGGGGTACCCGAAGAAGTGGCGCGTGACGCGTTCACTCTGGCCGCCGCCAAGCTGCCCGTTCAGACCACCTTTGTAACGAGGACGGTGATGTGATGAAAGCAACAGAGCTGCGTGAGAAGTCAGTCGACGAGCTGAACAAAGAGCTGATCGACCTCCTGAAGGAGCAGTTCAACCTGCGTATGCGCAAGGCGACAGGTCAGCTGAATCAGAGTCACCTTCTCGGCAAGGTGAAGCGCGACATTGCTCGCGTGAAAACAGTATTGAACGAAAAGGCAGGACAGTAACATGACTGAAGCTACCAAAACTGCCAGAACCCTTAGCGGCAAGGTCGTGAGCAACAAGGCGGAGAAATCCATTGTTGTTCTGGTGGAGCGTCAGGTGAAGCACCCGCTTTACGGCAAGTACGTAAAGCGCTCCACCAAGATCCAGGCTCATGACGAACAGAACGAGTGCAATATCGGTGATCTGGTAACCATCCAGGAAACCCGCCCGGTCTCCAAGACCAAAAGCTGGGCTCTGGTTGAAGTCACCGAACGCGCTTCCAAGGTGTAACTCGCCCGGACGGGGAGTCTTGTCGAAACTGCAAAAGTGGTTTCTGCTGGAGAATAACCATGATTCAGACTCAAACAATGCTTGAAGTCGCGGACAACAGTGGCGCGCGTCAAGTGCAGTGCATCAAGGTCCTGGGCGGTTCACACCGGCGTTATGCCAGGGTGGGGGATATCATCAAGGTAACCGTCAAGGAAGCCATCCCCCGCGGTAAGGTGAAGAAGGGCCAGGTCCTCAACGCTGTTGTTGTACGGACCCGCAAGGGCGTACGTCGTCCTGACGGATCGCTGATCCGCTTTGACGGTAACGCGGCAGTACTTCTTAACAACCAGGACGCGCCAATCGGTACCCGTATCTTCGGGCCGGTAACCCGCGAACTGCGTAACGAGAAGTTTATGAAAATTATCTCACTGGCACCCGAAGTACTGTAAGGACTAGAGGCCGGTTATGAAAAAGATCAAACGAGATGACGAAGTCATCGTGACCACGGGTAAAGACAAAGGCAAGCGCGGCAAGGTCCTGAAAGTTCAGGACGACGGTCGCGTGGTGGTTTCTGGCATCAACATGATGAAGAAGCACACCAAGCCCAACCCGATGCTGGGTACCCCGGGTGGCATCGTCGAGAAAGAAGCGCCTATTCAGGCTTCCAACGTGGCTATTTTTAATCCGCAGACCGGCAAGGCCGATCGCGTAGGCTTCCAGATCAAGGAAGACGGCGCCAAAGTGCGGATCTTCAAGTCCACGAATGAAGCTGTCGATAACCAGTAAGGGTGGTGGTTACGATGCTTAACATGAAAGAGCAATACGGTAAGGAAGTGGTACCGGCTCTGCAGAAGGAGTTCAGCTACAAGAACCCGATGCAGGTTCCGCGTATCGAAAAGATCACCCTTAACATGGGTGTGGGCGAAGCGGTTGGCGACAAAAAGCTGATCGAGAACGCCGTAGCAGATCTGGAGCGTCTGGCAGGCCAGAAGCCTGTTGTGACCAAGGCACGCAAGTCTGTTGCCGGCTTCAAGATCCGTGAAGGTTGGCCCATCGGTTGTAAGGTGACCCTGCGCGGTGAGCGCATGTGGGACTTCTTTGATCGCCTGGTTCACATCGCGATTCCTCGCGTTCGTGACTTCCGCGGTCTGAACCCGAAGTCCTTCGATGGTCGTGGAAACTACAGCATGGGTGTGCGTGAGCAGATCATCTTCCCGGAAATCGACTACGACAAGGCCGATAAGATCCGGGGTCTGGACATCACCATCACCACTACTGCTGAAACCGATGATGAAGGCCGCGAACTGTTGAAAGCCTTTGGCTTTCCGTTCAAGAAATAAGGAACGAGTGACATGGCAAAGGTTTCCATGAAGAACCGTGAGCTCAAGCGCGAAAAGACGGTAGAGAAGTACGCTGCCAAGCGCGCCGAGCTCAAGGCGATTATCAAGAACCCGAATACCAGCGATGAAGAGCGTTGGGACGCACAGATGAAGCTGCAGAAGCTTCCTCGTGATGCCAGCCCCTCACGTCTTCGCAATCGTTGCCAGGTTACCGGTCGTCCCCATGGCGTCCTGCGCAAGTTCGAGCTTTCACGGATCAAACTCCGTGAGCACGGCATGCGTGGCGATGTTCCGGGCCTGACCAAGTCAAGCTGGTAAGTGTCACCGCGAGTCATCGCGGTGATCGTTGGTAAGCGGTGCGGCAAGCCGCTGCACAACTAAAAAGATCAGGAGCCTCATACCAATGAGTATGCAAGACACGCTTGCGGATATGTTTACCCGTATCCGTAATGCACAGATGGCACAGAAGGCCGACGTGGCCATGCCATCTTCCAAAATGAAGGTCTCAGTAGCCCAGGTCCTGAAGGACGAAGGCTATGTCGAGGATTTTTCCGTCTCAGCTGATGCCAAGCCGGAACTGACCATCACCCTCAGATACTTCGGCGGTAAGCCGGTAATTGAGGAAATTCAGCGTGCCAGCCGTCCCAGCCTGCGCCAGTACAACGGTGCTGGTTCCCTGCCGAAGGTGGCAGGTGGTCTTGGGGTCGCTATCGTGTCTACGTCCAAGGGCGTTATGACCGACCGCGCTGCGCGTGCTGCCGGCGTTGGTGGCGAAGTCATCTGCACCGTATTTTAGGAGAAAGACATGTCCAGGGTTGCCAATAATCCTGTCGTGCTGCCTTCCGGTGTTGAGGTTAAGCTGAACGGACAGGAAATTAACGTAAAGGGCTCCAAGGGAGCGCTTGATTTCACCATTCACCAGGCGGTGGAAGTAACGCAGGAAGAGAACGTACTGCGCTTTGCTCCCCGTGATGGTGCCAAACAGTCCCGCGCTCTTGCTGGTACGACCCGTGCGCTGGTTAACAACATGGTTACCGGCGTCTCCACCGGGTTCGAGCGTAGGCTCAACCTGACCGGCGTTGGTTACCGGGCGCAGGCGCAGGGCAAGAAGCTCAACCTGACTCTGGGTTTCTCCCACCCGGTTGAGTACGAACTGCCCGAGGGGATCACCGCTGAAACTCCGTCCAACACGGAGGTTGTTATCCGCGGGATCGACAAGCAACAGGTTGGCCAGGTCGCTGCTGAAGTTCGCGCGTTCCGTCCGCCCGAGCCTTATAAGGGCAAGGGTGTTCGTTACTCGGACGAGCAGGTCAGACGCAAAGAAGCCAAGAAGAAATAAGGCGGGACTATGAGCGCGAATACTGAAAGATTGCGTCGCGCACGTAAGGTGCGCATGAAGATCCGTAAACTGGGCACTGACCGCCTCTGTGTACATCGTACACCGCGGCACATGTATGCCCAGGTCACCACCGCAGACGGCAGCAAGGTTATCGCTTCTGCCTCGACGCTGGACAAAGACCTGCGTCAGGGTGCTACGGGTAATGTGGACGCAGCCAAGAAGGTGGGCCAGCTGATCGCTGAGCGTGCCAAGGCTGCTGGTGTCGAAAAGGTCGCTTTTGACCGGTCCGGCTACCGTTACCATGGCCGTGTCCAGGCCCTGGCCGACGCCGCCCGTGAAGCTGGCTTGCAATTCTAAGAGGTGGAGAAGATGAGCGTTAACGAACAGAAGGCGCCTGAGCTCCAGGAAAAGCTGGTTCAGGTTAACCGCGTAGCCAAGGTGGTTAAGGGCGGTCGTATCTTTGCCTTTACCGCACTGACCGTGGTGGGTGACGGCAAAGGTCGTGTCGGCTTCGGTCGTGGTAAGGCCCGGGAAGTTCCGGTTGCCATCCAGAAGGCCATGGAAGCTGCGCGCAAAAACATGGTGGACGTTGCCCTCGACGGCAACACTCTGCAGTATCCGGTGAAGGCACAGCATGGCGGCTCCAAGGTCTACATGCAGCCGGCTTCCGAGGGTACCGGTATCATCGCCGGTGGTGCGATGCGTGCGGTACTGGAAGTGGCAGGTGTCCAGAACGTACTGTCCAAGTGTTACGGGTCCACCAACCCGGTGAACGTGGTACGTTCCACCATCAAGGGTCTCCAGGCCATGCAAGCGCCTGAAGACGTTGCAGCCAAGCGCGGCAAGACCGTGGAAGATATTCTGGGTTGAAGTCATGGCGAACAAGACAATCAAGGTTACACTGACCCGCAGCCCGATTAGCTGTCAGCCCAAGCACAAGTTGTGCGTCAAGGGTCTGGGTCTTCGTAAAATCGGTCATACCGTCGAAGTAGAGGACACTCCGTCCATTCGCGGCATGATCAACCGGGTAAACTACCTGGTACGGGTGGAGGAGAACTAAGATGCGTCTGAACGAACTTAGTCCGGAACCGGGTTCACGCCCGGCCGCCAAGCGCGTTGGTCGCGGTATCGGTAGCGGTCTGGGCAAGACCGCCGGCCGTGGTCACAAGGGTCTGAAGGCCCGTTCCGGTGGCTCCGTTGCGCCCGGTTTCGAGGGCGGTCAGCAGCCGCTGGCCCGTCGTCTGCCGAAGTTTGGTTTCACTTCCCGTCAGCAGCGTTACGTGGCTGAGATCCGGCTCAACGAGCTGGCCAAGGTCGACGGCGATGTCGCTGATCTGGAAGCCCTGAAGAAAGCCGACGTGATCCGTGAGGAAATCCGTGCGGCCCGAGTCATTCTGTCCGGGGAGCTGACCCGTCCGGTGACCGTCAAGGGTCTGAAGGTGACCAAGGGCGCTCGTGAGGCAATCACTGCCGCGGGTGGCAAAATCGAAGAATAAGGCGAGTCGAGGACTGCATGGCCAAGACATCATCAATGCCTGCGGGCGCGGGAAAAGGACTGGCAGAGCTGCGTTCGCGGCTCTGGTTTGTGGTCCTGGCGCTGCTGATCTACCGGATCGGCGCGCATATTCCCGTCCCGGGAATCAATCCGGATCGCCTGGCAGCACTGTTTGATCAGAATCAGGGCACCATCCTGAGTCTGTTCAATATGTTTTCCGGTGGTGCGCTTGAGCGGATGAGTATTCTCGCCCTCGGCATCATGCCTTACATCTCGGCGTCCATCATCATGCAGTTGATGACCGCGGTGAGCCCGAAGCTTGAGCAGCTCAAGAAAGAGGGTGAATCCGGACGCCGCAAGATCAGCCAGTACACACGCTACGGCACCGTACTGCTGGCCCTGGTGCAGGGTATGGGTATTTCCATGGGGCTGGCGTCCCAGGGTGTCACCTTCAACGACAGCTTCAGCTTCCACTTCGTGGCCGTGACCTCGTTTGTGGCTGGTGCGGTGTTCATGATGTGGCTGGGTGAGCAGATCACCGAGCGTGGTATTGGCAACGGCATTTCGCTGCTGATCTTCGCCGGTATCGTCGCCGGACTGCCCGGTGCAATCGGGCAGACCCTGGAGCAGGCCCGCAGTGGTGAGATGAGCCTGTTGGTGGTACTTGCCATCGGCGTACTCGCGGTCGCGGTGGTTGGCTTCGTGGTGTTCATGGAGCGGGGTCAGCGTCGCCTGACCATCAACTATGCGAAGCGACAGCAGGGGCGTCGGGTGTTTGCCCAGCAGTCGAGCCATCTGCCCCTGAAAGTGAACATGGCCGGTGTGATTCCGCCCATCTTCGCCTCGTCCATCCTGCTGTTCCCGGCATCCCTGGGGCAGTGGTTCGGTCAGGGTGAAGGCATGGAGTGGCTGAGCTCACTGTCCCAGGCCCTGGCGCCGAGCCAGCCGTTGTACATTATCCTGTTTGCGGCAGCAGTGGTGTTCTTCTGCTTCTTCTACACAGCGCTGATGTACAATCCGAGGGAAGTGGCTGACAACCTGAAGCGGTCCGGTGCCTTTATACCGGGTATCCGTCCGGGTGAGCAGACCGCCAAGTATATCGATGGCGTGCTGACACGCCTGACGCTCTTCGGTGCGATGTATATTGCAGCGGTATCCCTGTTCCCGCAGTTGTTGATGGTGGCAGGTAATGTTCCGTTCTATCTGGGCGGTACGTCGTTGCTGATTGTGGTAGTCGTGGTAATGGATTTCATGGCCCAGGTGCAGTCTCACCTGATGTCCCATCAGTATGAATCACTGATGAAGAAGTCCAACCTCAAGGGCTATGGCCGGGGCTGATCCGTCAGCCCCCCTTGAAATCTGGAGTCGACAATGAAAGTACGCGCTTCGGTAAAGAAAATTTGCCGTAACTGCAAAGTAATTCGTCGCAATGGCTCGGTTCGGGTCATCTGCACGGAGCCTCGTCACAAGCAGCGCCAGGGTTGATTCTTCCCGGAATCGAACCTGGTTACGCACAGGGCTTGACTGATAGCGCTTGACTCCGTACGGGGTCAAGCGCTATTATTTCGCGCCCTTTTTGTGGCGGAAAATTCACACAGCAAAGCTTTGAACGCGGAGTAATCTGAATGGCACGTATAGCCGGTGTCAATATACCCGACAACAAACATGCTGTTATCTCGCTGACCTACATCTTCGGTGTTGGCAAGACAGCAGCCCAGAAGCTTTGTGATGCAGCCGGTGTCCAGCAGGACGCCAAGATCAAGGACCTGACCGACGATCAAGTGGAGTCGCTTCGTACAGAAGTTGGCAAGCTGACCGTTGAAGGTGATCTGCGTCGCGAAGTTCAGATGAACATCAAGCGTTTGAAGGATCTCGGTTGCCACCGTGGTCTGCGTCATCGTCACGGCCTTCCGGTTCGTGGCCAGCGCACCAAGACCAACGCGCGCACCCGTAAAGGTCCTCGCAAACCGATTCGAAAGTAAACAGGTAGGCAAACATGGCAAAGCCAGGTACACGTACCCGTAAAAAGGTGAAAAAGACGGTTGTTGATGGCGTCGCGCACATCCACGCGTCCTTCAACAACACTATCGTGACCATTTCCGACCGTCAGGGCAACGTCCTGTCCTGGGCCACCTCCGGTGGTTCCGGTTTCCGTGGTTCACGCAAGAGCACACCTTTTGCTGCGCAGGTAGCAGCTGAAAGAGCCGGTAATGCGGCTGCTGAATACGGCCTTAAAAACCTGGACGTAGAGGTTAAGGGTCCCGGGCCCGGACGTGAATCTGCAGTTCGTGCGCTCAATGCGTGCGGCTACAAGATTACGAACATTACTGATGTGACGCCGATTCCCCATAACGGCTGTCGTCCGCCCAAGAAGCGCCGCGTTTAAAGGAGACAGTGAGATATGGCACGTTACATAGGTCCGAAATGTAAGCTGTCTCGCCGTGAGGGGACAGATCTTTTCCTGAAAAGTGGTGTTCGCGCACTGGATTCCAAGTGCAACATCGAACAGCCGCCGGGCATGCACGGCGCCCGTCGTGGCCGTCTGTCCGAATATGGCGTACAGCTCCGCGAAAAACAGAAAGTCCGTCGTATCTACGGCGTACTGGAGAAGCAGTTCCGCAATTACTACAAGGAAGCGGCCCGTCTGAAGGGCGCTACCGGCGAGAACCTGCTGCAACTGCTGGAAGCCCGTCTCGACAACGTGGTTTACCGCATGGGCTTTGGCTCTACCCGCGCCGAAGCACGTCAGTTGGTATCCCACAAGGCGGTTCTGGTGAACGACAAGCCGGTGAACATTCCGTCCTACCAGGTTCGTCCTGGCGACGTGGTGAGCATCCGTGAGAAGGCAAAGAACCAGCTGCGCGTTAAAGGCGCCCTGGAACTGTCTGCAAGTCGTGCCCCGGTGGAGTGGGTCGAGGTTGACGCCAACAAGATGACCGGCACCTTCAAGACGGTACCTGAGCGTACCGAGCTGTCGTCGGACATCAACGAGAACCTCATCGTCGAGCTTTACTCCAAGTAAAGTCCATTAGCAACGAGAGCAGATAGGGGCGTCTATGCAGCGTTCAGTACATGAGTTATTGACACCTCGTACCATTGACGTGAAGGAACTGAGCACCACTCGCGCCAAGGTGACCCTGGAGCCGCTCGAACGTGGCTTCGGTCATACCCTGGGCAGTGCCCTGCGTCGTATCCTTTTGTCCTCAATGCCGGGCTGTGCGATCACCGAAGCGCAGATCGACGGTGTGCTGCACGAGTACAGTGCCATTGAGGGTGTCCAGGAGGACGTCATTGAGATTCTTCTGAACCTCAAGGGCGTTGCCTTGAAGATGGGCGGGCGTGACGAAGCTGAGGTGACCCTCAGCAAGAAGGGCGCAGGCGTTGTGACTGCCGGCGATATCGCGCTGGACCACGATGTGGAGGTCACCAACCCGGATCATGTGATCTGTCACCTGAGCGAGAAGGGTGAAGTGAACATGCGTCTGAAGGTGGCCCGTGGCCGCGGTTACGAGCCCGCTGATCAGCGCGGTCTTGACGAGGATGAGACCCGTGCCATTGGACGCCTGCAGCTGGACGCCACGTTCAGCCCGGTACGTCGTGTTGCCTACGCGGTCGAAAGTGCCCGTGTTGAGCAGCGTACCGACCTGGACAAGCTGGTTATTGATCTGGAGACCAATGGTACCATCGACCCGGAAGAAGCCATTCGCCGGGCCGCCACCATCCTCCAGCAGCAGCTGGCCGTGTTTGTCGACTTCGATCATGAGAAAGAGCCGGAGAACGTAGAGGAAGAGGAAGAAATCGATCCCATCCTGCTGCGTCCGGTGGATGATCTGGAGCTGACGGTCCGTTCAGCCAACTGCCTCAAAGCAGAGAACATTTACTACATCGGCGATCTTATCCAGCGGACAGAAGTAGAACTGCTGAAGACGCCTAACCTGGGTAAAAAGTCGCTTACCGAAATCAAGGACGTGCTGGCCTCCCGCGGCCTGTCCCTGGGTATGCGTCTTGACAACTGGCCGCCGGCAAGCCTTCGTGGTGACGACCGGGTTCTGGGCGGTTGATCGCCGTATTGGTAGTTTAAGGTAAGGAATCAGAGCAATGCGTCATCGTAAGAGTGGTCGTAAGTTCAACAGGACCAGTGCGCATCGCAAGGCCATGTTCCGTAACATGACTGCGTCACTGGTTGAACACGAGCTGATCAAGACGACGCTCCCGAAAGCGAAGGAACTTCGCCGGGTAGCGGAGCCGTTGATCACGCTTTCCAAGCAAGATTCGGTTGCCAACCGTCGTCTGGCCTTTGCCCGTCTTCGTAACGACGAAGTCGTGGCCAAGCTGTTCGACGAACTGGGCCCGCGTTACAGCGAGCGTCCGGGTGGCTACCTGCGGATCCTCAAGTGCGGTTTCCGCGCTGGCGACAATGCCCCCATGGCATTTGTAGAGCTGGTCGGCCGCCCTGTGGACCTCGAAGCCGAAGAGATGGACGACGACGAGTAAGTTTTCGTTGTCAGGTCCGGAAAAGCCGGGGGCCGAGAGGCCTCCGGCTTTTTTTATGGACTGGAAGTGACTGGGTCGCAGTCCGATGTGGGGTGTGGCCTGCCTGAAGGAAGGTTACCTGATCAACGTTCCCCCTGGCGGTTAGCGGCGCCTTCCATGAAGTGGAGAACCGCCTCCTGGTACTCCGGTAGCATGAAGGTGCCTGCATGGGGCATATCGGTGCCCAGGAAGTCCTTGGGCTTCTCGGCGGCATCATAGAGCTCCGTGCCATGGTGGAAAGGAATGACGCCATCCCGGACGCTGTGGATCACCAGCACGGGCACAGGGCTGATACGTCCGATCAGGTCCACGCCTTCATAGCCGTCGGTCACGGTCCAGCTCAGGGGGATCTGGAACGGCCAGGTCAGCCAGAAACCATCCAGCTTTTCCCGCGCGATGGCCCGGAAACCGGAAAAGGTGCTATCCACCATAACCGCTGTCAGTGGCGGCTGTTCTCCCCTTGGTACCCATTCGCTGGCCAGGGTGATGGCGAGGGCGCCCCCCAGGCTCTGGCCCAAAAGGTATACGGGCAGTTCCTCGGTCTCTTTCTTTCGGTCCAGCCATCGCAGGCCGGTCTCTACGTCGTGCAGGGCGCCCTCCAGGTCCGGGGCGCCGGTTGACTGGCCGTACCCCCGGTAGTCCAGCAACAGGACGTTATAGCCGGCCTCAGGCAGCCAGGCGACGTTGAGGATATGGCTGCTGATGTTCTGGGCATTGCCATGAAGAAAATAGACGTGACCCTGGGGGTCTCCCTCGGCTGGCAACCACCAGGCATGCAGGGTTTCGCCATCCGGGGTGTCGATCCAGACATCCTCATAGGTGAGTTCCAGCCGGTCTGGGGTGATGTATACCTGTTGGTCCGGGAAAAAGAACAGGCTGGTGCACCCGCCCAGGAGTAGTCCAAGGCAGGTCAGGGGGGCAATCAGAAGTAGGCGTGGAATCCGAGCTTCCATAGGGTTTCGTACCGGTCGTAATGGTGTTTGCGGGACAGGGAGGCCTTGATGCTGTAATCCCGCCCCAGGTGATAAGCCCCCTCAAGGTAAAGGTCGTCCTCCCGATGCTGGTCGCTGACGATCCAGGCCTTGCTGCGAATGCCTGTCATCACGCTGACGCGGTCACCCTGGTGCAGCATCGACAGGTCCAGCCCGGGGGCCATGTCGTAGCCACGGTGGATATGCTTGCTGATCTCCAGGTCTCCGGTCAGGATCGCCAGGGCCTCCAACTGACCACCCAGGCGCCAGGTGCCACCGGCACCGCCCTCCAGGTAGGGCGTGAATATCCGGTTACCATCCGGAAGTTCCGAGCGGCGACCGCCAAAGCCCACCTGCCATGACAATGGACTGAAGAAGGCATTCCTGGGCGTCAGTGAACGGATCTCCACGCCCACCAGCTTCTCAACCTGGAACTCCTGGTTGTCGCTGTAGAGCCGGCTGTCCAGTCGCAGGAACTGGAGTTGCGCACCGGGGCGGTAACCCGCCGGTGGGTCAAGCAGATCATGATAGGCCGGGCGTAGCGACAGCTCGGCGTAGTGACGGTCGCCGGTATAACCGCCGGCGAGCCCCAGTCTCATGGTGTCGTGGCCCTGATCGTCGCGGACCTCCGGTTCCCGGGGAGACCCCAGGGACGGCTGGTCTGTCAACTGGCTGCGGGCCATCAGCAGATCATGGGACAGGGGGGCGGCGAAATCCCGGGGCCAGCCTTCTTCCTGGACCTGGTGGCGGACATAATCGTAGGTGGCATCGAGGATCTTCGCCCTGGAAGCGGGGGGCCGCGACTGGACTTCGGTGTCATCTACCTGGACATAGCCATTGGCGATGGCGGCGGCCAGCTGCTTTTCGTCGCCGTCCAGCTTGCCCAGGGCGTAGTTGACCTGGGTGGCGGCTGATGGCCGATAGGTCACCTCTGCCACCAGGTCCCGGTCCACCACCCAGCGAATGGTGTCCGACGGAATGGCGTGGGTACTCACTTCGTCCAGAAGTCGGGTGCCGGGGCGGGCCACATCGATCAGAGCCAATAGCCGGTAGGCGCAGTTCTCGTCGAAGAAGTAGTAGTCGAAATTGCGGTCCTGCACTTCCCAGGTGTGGGCCAGCATCTGGTCTACCTCATCGGGAGTGAGGTTGAGCCGGTACTCCCAGAGGTCCCGGTTCTCGATGTCGGAATAGACCCGGACCATCTCGTAATAGGGTTGTACCGTGGTGATGCCGGGGTAGCCGCCAAAAATGCCCCGATAGGCGAACAGGATTTCGCTGTCGTGCTCAGCGGCATCGGCGGCGTAGGAAATGGTGTTGGCCAGCAGAAGATTGGTCTCACCGTCCTCTTTCGGCGGATCGAGCCGGAGGAAGGTATGGCCGAACATGGAGGACGGGCTGTTCAGGTAAGAGGCGGCGAAGACCAGGGTGACCGCCCGGGTGTTCAGTTCAGCCTTCCAGTTGCTGAAATCCTCACAGTCGACCTCCGGCTCCGGCAGGTCCAGGTGTGAGCGTATCCAGGTGTCCCGGGCCGGAAACCGGCACCGGGCATGGTTGTTGTCATCACCGGTGACCGGTGCGCTAATGGCTTCGATGGTGGCCCGCAGCTCGGCTTCCGGGTCGGTCTTGCCATTCCCCGCGAAGAAGAAACTGTCGTCATCCGCCTGGCTGGTATGGCCGGAGCCCAGGGTGTCCGGATGGTAGTGTCCCAGCGTGAGCCAGGCATCGGTTGTTGCCAGATCGGCCAGGTTGTCCGGTGTCGGAGGGTTTGCATGGACGTTGATCGAGGCACTTAACAGCAGCCCCAGAGAGAGGCCTGGAACGGTCCGGATTGGCATGAAATGTCAGGTCTTGTGGCTGAAGGGGACGGCACAGGCTGCCGGTCAGGATAGTGACAGCCCGCCACAGGGGCGGGCTGTCTGTGAGTACGGACGTATCAGGCCACGTACTTGCTCAGGCGGTCGTTCTGCTCCAGCAGCGCCACAATGGCGTCAACGGCCTGGTCGGAGGTGGTATCGGAACTCGGGAAGATGGTCGCGAAGTTGTCCTGCAGCAGGCGGTAGAACTCGCCACGATCCGCTTCATCGACGTTCAGCAGGACGGCCAGGGTTTCCAGGTTTTCACCGGAACCACGGGACATGTCACGGGCTACCTTGTCCACGTTGCTGTCCATGTACATGGCCATGGACTGGATGGAGGCGTTGGTGTTACAGCCCAGGGTGCCGGTGGTCATGCCAAAGGTCTGGTTACCGAAAATGCCATTGGTAGTGGCCGCCAGCACGTGAGGTGCAATACCGGACTGTCCCTTGAAGACCATGGCACCGACACCACAGCCCGGCTGTGCAAAGGCCATGCTGGATGCGCCGAGGAGGATGGCACCTGCAATCAGTTTTTTCATGTTCTGCTCCTTGATTATCGTTTTGCGTCGCTCGTTTCCACGGGGAACCATCTGCCGGTTCCCGTAAGACGGTGGACCCTGACCGAAGTCTTAGTGTCCCGTCTGATTAATTCACGTAGTAGGTCGGCGAATTAATCAAACGGGAGGACACTAGAGCCTGACCGTTGCCCTCCAGTATAGCTCAGACCGCACAAAGGCCAAGCTTGTCCATTGATATCCCGACAGAAATCACACTCCTTCGGTCAACCCCCAAGGTAGGCCGCCTGCACATCGGGATTGGCGAGCAGATTGTCGCCGGTGTCATGCAGTCGGATGCGGCCTGTTTCCAGAACATAGCCGCGGTCCGCCAGCTGCAGCGCCTGGTTGGCGTTCTGTTCCACCAGGAACACGGTGATGCCCTCATTCCTGAGCTGGCCGATAATCTCGAAGATCTGTTTGATCACCAGCGGCGCCAGACCCAGGGAAGGCTCATCCAGGATCATCAGGCGCGGCTTGCTCATCAGGGCCCGGCCAATGGCCAGCATCTGCTGCTCGCCACCGGACATGGTGCCGGCCCTCTGGTGTTCCCGTTCCTTAAGTCGCGGGAACAAATGGTAGACATGATCGATGCTGCTCTCGTTCTCGGCGCGGGTGTTGAAGAATCCGCCCATATGGAGGTTCTCCGCCACGGTCAGGCCGGGGAACACCCGGCGGCCCTCCGGTACAATGGATATGCCGGAGCGCATGATTTCCGACGTGGGCAGCCGGGTAACGTCCCGGCCTTCCAGCAGCACCCGGCCCGAGGTAGCCTGGGGCGTGCCGCAGACCGTCATCAGCAGGGTGGTCTTGCCGGCACCATTGGCGCCGATCAGCGATACGATCTCCCCCTTTTTTACCTCGACGGATACGCCATGGAGCGCCTCGATCTTGCCGTAGTGGGTATGAACATCTTCCAGTAACAGCATGGGTCAGGCTTCTCCCAGGTAGGCTTTGATGACATCGTCGTTGTGGCGGATCTCGTCCGGTGTGCCACTGGCCAGGGGGCGGCCCTGACTGATGACGTTGATCCGGTCGGAGATACCCATGACCAGGCTCATGTCGTGTTCAATCAGGACCACGGATACGTTGTAGTCTTCCTTCAGGCTGATAATCAGTTGGTCCAGCTCCCGGGTTTCCGCCGGGTTGAGGCCGGCAGCGGGCTCGTCCAGCATCAGCAGGCGCGGTTCGGTCACCATGCAGCGGGCGATTTCCAGCCGCCGTTGCTGGCCGTAGGCCAGATTGCCGGCCTCGAGGTTGGCCTGAGCCGTCAGACCAACCCGTTCGAGCCAGTAGGCGGCCCGGTCAAGGGCCTTCTGTTCCCGGGTGCGGTAATTGGGGGTGGCAATCAGACCGGCCAGCAGGTTGGTGTTCAGGTGGCGGTGTTGCGCCACCATCAGGTTTTCCACCACCGTCATGCGGCTGAACAGGCGCACATGCTGGAAGGTCCGTACCAGCCCGAGCCGGGAAATCCGGTGATCGGGCTTGCCCTGGATCTCCCGGCCATCAAGCAGTATCTTGCCCCCGGTGGGCCGGTAAAAGCCGCTCATGCAGTTGAACACGGTGGTCTTGCCGGCGCCGTTAGGACCGATAATGGAGACGATTTCCCGTTCCTGGACATCCAGGGACACCTGATCCACCGCCAGCAGGCCGCCAAACCGCATCGACAGGTTCTGTACTTCAAGCATCGACTACGCTCCTGCCTGGAGTTTGATTTGACGGCGTCGCATGGGAAGCAGGCCCTGGGGGCGCCAGACCATCATCAGCACCATGGCCGCCCCGAAAATCAGCATCCGGTACTCGGAGAATTCCCGGGCCAGTTCCGGCAGGATGGTCACCGCGATGGCTGCCAGAATCACGCCCATCTGCGAGCCCATGCCACCCAGGACCACAATGGCCAGGATGATAGCCGATTCCAGGAATACGAACGATTCGGGGCTGATAAAGCCCTGCTTGGAGGCGAAGACGGTACCGGCAAAGCCCGCGAAGAAAGCGCCGATGGTAAATGCCGAAAGCTTGACGGCGGTGCGGCTGAGCCCCAGGGAGCGAGCGGCAATCTCGTCTTCCCGAAGTGCCTCCCAGGATCGGCCCACGGGCATACGCATCAGCCGGCGGATAACAAACGCGGTGAAGATGGCCAGTACCAGCGCAATCAGGTACAGGAAGATCACCTTGTGTTCACCGGCGTAGGCGATCCCAAACGTCTCGTGGAAGGAGGTATTGCCTTCTTCCTTGACCCGGCGGCCGAACTCCATGCCGAACAGTGTGGGGTCGGGAATCCCGCCGATGCCGTTGGGGCCGCCGGTCACATTGGTCCAGTTGTTCAGCAGGATGCGGATGATCTCGCCGAAGCCGAGGGTGACAATGGCCAGGTAGTCGCCCCGTAACCGCAGTACCGGGAAGCCCAGCATCAGGCCAAACAGGGCCGCCAGCAGGGCGCCGATAGGCAACGCCATCCAGAACGAGACGCCCCAGTAGTTGGAGAGCAGGGCAAAGGTATAGGCGCCGACCGCGTAGAAGGCAACATAACCCAGGTCCAGCAGGCCCGCCAGACCCACCACCACGTTTAGGCCCAGGGCCAGCATGATGTAGATCAGTACCAGGGTGGCGAGGTCCACCGAGCCCCGGGAGACAAAGAAGGGCCAGATCAGGGCGATGGCGATCAGGATGCCAAGACCGATGTTCTCCAGGCGGACCCGCTTCTCCTGGGGCATGGGCTCACGGTTGGCCATGGGGTTCAGCGCCGCAACCTGGCTGAAACGTCCCATGATGGAGTCCCGGAAGAGCTGGAACAGGAACACGACCACCGCTGCCACGGCCACGGCAACCCAGGTAAAGGTTCCGGCACCGGTCACGGTGATATCAGTACCTACTGCGGTCAGTTTGAGGCCCAGGATGGGCCAGGCAATGATCAGGGTGATCACAGCGCAAAACAGTGCGTGTCGGAGGTTCTGGGCGACCATCAAATCTTCTCCACTTCCGGTTTGCCCAGCAGCCCGGTGGGCTTGAACAGCAGGATCAGTATCAGCAGGCCGAATGAGATCACGTCCTTGTACTCACCGCTGAGATAGCCGGAGGTCATGGCTTCGGCAATGCCCAGGATCAGGCCGCCCAGCATGGCACCGGGAATGCTGCCGATGCCACCCAGGACGGCGGCGGTGAAGGCCTTAAGGCCGGCAATAAAACCGAACAGCGGGTCCACCGAGCCGTAGTACATGCCCAGCAACAGGCCCGCGACGGCGGCCAGGGCGGCACCGATGACGAAGGTGGCGGAAATGATCCGGTTGGTATCGATGCCCAGCAGGTTGGCCATGCCCAGGTCCTGGGAGACCGCGCGACAGGCCCGGCCGATCCGGGAGCGGGAGATAAACAGGGACAGGGCGGTCATGCAGATAAAAGTGGTTACGAAGATGGTGATCTGTATCCACGAGAGGGACATCTGGAAGCCATCCTCATCGCCGCCGAACTGGAAGCCACCTTCGATCAGCGCCGGAAAACCGATGTTCCGGGAACCCTGGGCCAGGTGCACATAGTTCTGCAGGAAGATGGACATGCCGATAGCGGAAATCAGGGGGATCAGCCGGTGCCGTCCCCGTACCGGGCGGTAGGCCACCCGTTCCACCGCCCAGCCCATGGAGCTGGACACGATGACCGCGCAGATCAGCGCTATCAGGAGTACCAGTGGCAACCAGGCGATGCCCAGCGTGGCGAGGCCGGTAATGGCGATCAGCGCGGTGTAGGCGCCAATCATGTAAATCTCGCCGTGGGCGAAGTTGATCATGCCGATGATGCCATAAACCATGGTGTAGCCGATGGCAATCAGGGCATAGGTGCTGCCGATGGTCAGTCCATTGATCAACTGCTGACAGAAGTAAAGCAGGTCTTGCATGGGTGGGACTCTCCGCCAACCTGACCGCAGGTAAGCAGCCCCGGGCCAGACAAGACCCGGGGCATGGTCACTTCGGTTTGGGGGTTACTGGTTAACGGGAGTCTTGCTGCCGTCGGCGTGCCATTCGTAGACGACGAACTCGAAGGATTCCATATCCCCCTTGTCGTCGTAGCTGACGGTGCCGATGGGGGTTTCAAAGCTGCCTTCGCGCAGGGCGTCGGCCACCTCGAACGGGTCGGTGGAGCCGGCCTGCTCGATGCCCTCGGCAATCAGTTGCACCGCGGTGTAGGAGGTCAGTACGAAGGGCCCGGACGGATCCTCTCCCTTCTCTTCGAACGCCTTGACCAGTTCCTGGTTTTCCGCCTTCTCGTCGAAGCTCGGTGGCAGGGTCACCAGCAGGCCTTCGGCGGCGTCGCCGGCAATGGTGTTGATGTCCTTGTTACCGACGCCCTCAGGCCCCATGAAGGTGGCGTCCAGGTCTGCCTGGCGTGCCTGGCGCAGGATCAGGCCCAATTCCGGGTGGTAGCCGCCGTAGTAGACGTAATCCACATCCGCCTGCTTGAGCTTGGTGACCAGGGAGGAGAAGTCCTTGTCACCGGCGGTAATGCCTTCGAACATGACCACATTGACATCGGCATCTTCCAGGGTGTCGCGGACGGCAGTGGCAATACCTTCACCGTACTGCTGCTTGTCGTGAACCACGGCGACCCGTTGTGGGTCCAGGGAGATCAGGTGGTTGGCTGCCACAGGCCCCTGCATGCTATCGAGGCCGATGGTGCGGAACACCAGTTCGTAGCCGCGCTCGGTGATGGCCGGACTGGTGGAGGCCGGGGTGATCATCAGGATGCCTTCGTCCTCGTAAATGTCGGAGGCGGGCTGGGTCGAGCTGGAACACAGGTGACCCACCACAAAGCTGACGCCGTCATTGACCATGCTGTTGGCCACGGTAACGGCCTGTTTGGGGTCGCACACATCGTCCATTTCCACGGCCTCGAGCATTTCGCCGTCGACACCTCCATTGGCGTTTATCTGCTCAATGGCCATGCGGGCGCCGGCGAACTGCATGTCGCCGTACTGGGCAACAGGGCCGGTCATGGGGCCGGCAATACCAATCTGAATGTCCGCCAGTGCGGAAGCGGGGAGGGCCAGTGCGGCGGACACGCCGGTAGCCAGGGCGAGTTTCGTGAAATTCTTGATCATGGGAAGCTCCTGCCTGTTTAGATTTCTTCTTTATTGACAACGAATTAAACAAATACCACCTGAGCGTCCGTGTCAAGGAAGTCTGATCCCGGGCGCCGGTTTGTCGGTCATTATCGGCGACCATTCACAGTCTCCCGGCTATTGGCGTCCATTGCACCGGAATGATTCTGGATTATGTGATATTCAGAACCGTTTTTCGATGGCCTTGGACGATTTTTCCGGGACGATCACGTGATTGACGACTCAGGTCGGATCCGCAGCAAGACTCGGGCCAGGATACTGCTGTCAGGTATTGTCCTGCTCCGGGTCTATCTCTTCCGGATAGATCAGGTCCCGGAACGCCTGGTGCTCCTGCAGGCGGGCGAAACTGGGATCCACGGACGCATCGTCGCGATAGGCATCGGAGATCTCCACCGCCTTGGCAAGATCGGTCACGGCATCGTCCCAGCGGCCGATTTCGGCGCAGGCGCAGGCAAGCTGATAGTGGGCATGGCCGTTCTCCGGATCAAGCTTCAACGCTCGCTGGCACAGGCTGATGGCCCACAGCGGCTCCTGCATTTCCAGCACCGCATCGGCCTTGAAGCTCAGCGCTTCCACATCGTCGGGGCGCAGGTCCAGGATACGGTCGTAGGAGGCAATCTTGTTCTGTTGCGAGGTCTCCTGACTGGCTTTCAGCCACAGGGAATGCACCTCGTTGGTGCGCTCAATTTCGGCCTGGTTCTTGTGGATGATGTCGGATTTCTGCTGGAGTTGTTCCTCGATGGACTTGAGCCGGGTCTCGTACTCCA
Organism: Marinobacter shunpengi; assembly: GCF_045449715.1. Classification (NCBI taxonomy): domain Bacteria; kingdom Pseudomonadati; phylum Pseudomonadota; class Gammaproteobacteria; order Pseudomonadales; family Marinobacteraceae; genus Marinobacter; species Marinobacter shunpengi. Next base: position 24,334 of record NZ_JBJJLA010000004.1, read on the forward strand.
CCACCAGTTCATTGACCCGTTTCTCGGCAAGGCTGGTGAGCTGGTTACGCATGTCGCGGATCGAGTTCCAGCCGATGACTACCAGGATGGAGGTGGCGCCGGCAATCAGGTAGAAGAAGTAGGTCACCGTATCGGTGGCGTAGGACATGGTCTTGTCCGCCACGGACAGCTCCTTGTCCACCACTTTCTCGATCAGTTCGGCCCGGGTGTTCTGCAGCTCGGTTCTCAGGGCCTTGGTTTCCTCCAGCAGATAGAGTTCCACGAACGGGGTGTACATGGAGTCTTCCAGTTCCGGAATTTCCTGTTCCACATCTTCAGCCGTGGGGCCGCCCCGTTCATCACCGGTGGTTTGTGCCATCGCGGAGACAGGCAATAGCAGCAGGGCGGCGAGGACACTGGAAAGCAGGCGGCGGGAAAGAATCTCTATCTGGTACATCGTGATTCCTGTGACGTGTGTTTTGATGCTGACCATAGCATAACCGCGCGGGTGGCGTACGGTCAGGCTGCCTGCCCAGGGATAGCGCCCGCAATGGTGGTCAGGAGAGTGAGGGAGTAGGGGCGGGAAGGCTGGATACGTGCCAGCCCTACTTGCTTTTCCGGGCGTAAAGACCTCTAATAGTTAGTGGTATAAATAAATGGTGTTGCCGAGTCATGTCCAATCTGAATGAACGCCGCAATAGGGCGGGGTCCCCGTCGTCCGACAGCAAGAGCTATGAACAGGTGCTTGTGGCCCTGCGCCGGGTCATCCGGGCTACTGACCTGCATTCCAAACGACTGAGCAAGCATTCCGGGCTGACCGGGCCCCAACTGCTGATCATGCGCACCATTCGCGACCTGGGTGAGGTGACCATTGGCACCATCGCCGATCATGTCAGCCTGAGCCAGGCTACGGTCACCACCATCCTGGACCGGCTGGAACACCGTAACCTGGTCTACCGGGTGCGCAGTACTCAGGACAAGCGCAAGGTCCATGCCCATCTGACCGATGAGGGGGGGCTGGCCCTGGACAGGGCGCCGCTACCCCTGCAGGATAATTTCATCCGCAAGTTCCAGAACCTGGACCAGTGGGAACAGAGTATGATCGTGGCGTCCCTGCAGCGGGTGGCCAACATGATGGATGCGGATGACATCGATGCCTCACCGGTGCTGGATGTGGGCTCCGTGCTGCGGGAAGACGGCTGGAAAGGAAAGGGGTGATCGACCGGGTCCACCTGGCTGGCGGACCCTGAAAGCAGCGGCGTATGCCGCTGACAGTCAGGCGGCCTGTTTGGCCGCGATGTCCCGGATCTTGCCCACCATGGCCCGGAGGCCGTTACCCCGGGTGGGGGAGATGTGGCGGAACAGGTCCAATTGCTCGAACAGTTCGTCCACGTCCGTGGTCAGCAGGTCCCGGGGGGGCTTGCCATTCAGTGCCACCAGGATGATCGCTGCCAGGCCCCGGACGATCATGGCGTCGGAATCGATCATCAGGTACAGCCTGCCACTGTCCTCGTCAAAGTGGTGGATCAGCCAGACCTGACTCTGGCAGCCGTGGACGTAGTTGTCTTCCACCCGTTCCTCATCCGGGAAGTCGGGTAGCTGCTTGCCCAGGTCAATGATATAGGCGTAGCGGTCCTCCCAGTCGTCCAGGAGTTCGAAAGCGTCCACCACGTCATCCAGGGTGGTGTCCCGGCCCAGCGGGTTGTCGTGAAATTGCTGTGCAGTGGCCGTCATAACATCCCCAGTTCCAGCTTGGCCTCATCGGTGAGCATGTCGTTGTTCCAGGGTGGATCGAAAGTCAGTTCCACCGTCACCTTGTCCACGTTGGGCACATGTTCCACCTTGCGCTTCACATCGTCGGTGATCACCGGCCCCATGCCACAACCGGCGGCGGTGAGGGTCATGCGGATATAGACCTGGTTGCCTTCATCGGTGCCATTCTCAAGGCGACACTCGTAGATCAGGCCCAGGTCCACCACATTCACCGGGATTTCCGGATCGTAGCAGTTGCGCAAAGCTTCCCACACCTGATTCTCGTTGACGGTGCCATCGGCCGGTGTCTCGAAGCTGCTTTCCAGGGGCTGTTTGCCCAGGGCGTCGGCGTCATGACCTTCCACGCGGGCCAGGTTGCCATTGACGGCCACCGTGAAACTGCCCCCCAGTGACTGGGTAATGGTCACGAAGGTATCCGACGGAATCATGATTTCGGTTCCGGAGGGCACCAGGCGTGCTTCCACCTCGCGCTTGGTCAGGACCACTTCCCGTTCTGCCATGCCTGTACTGGCCTCGCTGTTGTCTGGTTGGCTCGAAATCCGGTGCTTTTGCTCCTCTCCCGCCAGGGGGGAAGGGGGATTTCAAACCACGGTGAAACTTTCACCGCAACCACACTCCGCCGTGGCGTTGGGGTTGCGGAATTCAAACATGGAATTGACACCCTGGGTGACAAAGTCGATCTCGGTGCCGTTGACCATGGGCAGGTGCTCCTTCCTGACGTAGATGTCCACGCCATCCACGGAGTACACCTCGTCATCGGCACTGGTTTCTTCCACCCACTGGGTCTCATACTTGAAGCCGGAGCAGCCGCTCTTCCTGATGGACAGGCGAATGCCCAGGGCTTCCGGTTTCTTCTCCAACTGCTTGCGCACGTGCCTGACCGCATCGGGGGTCATGGTGACGCCAACAGTGGGGTTGAAGGTTTCGGCTGTCATGGTTCCACCTCCATCAGGCAAACAGGCGCTGGATTTTTCGCAGACCGGTGAACAACTGGTCCACTTCCTCCAGCGTATTGTAGAACGCAAAGGACGCCCGGGCGGTACCGGGAACCCCGTAGAAGTCCATCAACGGCATGGCGCAGTGGTGGCCGGTGCGGATGGCGATACCCTGCTGGTCCAGCAGGGTTCCTATATCACTGGGGTGCAATCCCTCGATTTTAAAGGACATCACCGGTACTTTGTTGGCGGCGGTGCCGATAACGGCCATGCCCGGAATGGTTTCCACCAGCTCATTGGCCCGGGCCAGCAGGGCATTTTCCGCCGCTTCCATGGCCGGGCGGTCGAGACCGTCCAGGTAGTCGATGGCGGCGCCCAGGCCCACGGCCTCGGCAATGGCTGGTGTGCCTGCCTCGAACTTGTAGGGCAGGGTGTTCCAGGTGGTGCGCTCGAAGGATACCCGCTCGATCATCTCGCCGCCGCCCTGGTAGGGGGGGATCTCCTCAAGCAGTTGTTCCTTGCCGTAGAGCACGCCGATACCGGTGGGTCCGAACAGCTTGTGGGACGAGAAGGCATAGAAGTCACAGCCCAGGGCCTGCACATCCGGCTGGAAGTGGGGCACCGCCTGGGCACCGTCCACTACCGTAATCACACCATGGGCCTTGGCCTGCTCAATCAGCGGCGCAATGGGATTGACCGTTCCCAGCACGTTGGACACATGGGTGATGGCCAGCACCCGGGTGCGCTCGCTCAGCAGGCTGTTGAAGGATTCCAGGTCCAGTTCGCCATTCGGCTGCACCTGGATCGGTACCACCTTCGCGCCGGTGCGCTCCGCCACCATCTGCCAGGGCACGATGTTGGCGTGGTGTTCCATCTGGCTGACCAGGATTTCGTCGCCTTCCTTCAGGCGCGGCGCCAGGCCGTTGGCCACCAGGTTGATGGCTTCGGTGGTGCCCCGGGTCCAGATGATCTGGCGAGTGCTCTCGGCATTCAGGAAGTTGCGTACCGTCTCCCGGGCGCTCTCAAAGGCAACCGTTGCCCGGTCACCCAGGGTATGGGCGCCCCGGTGGACGTTGGAGTGCATCTCACGGTAATAGCGGTCCATGGCATCCAGCACCGCCTGGGGTTTCTGGGCCGAGGCGCCATTGTCCAGGTACACCAGCGGCTTGCCGTTCACCTGTTGGGACAGGATCGGGAAGTCCCGGCGAACGGCATCGACATCAAAGCCGGTCTTGCTGGCGTTGCTTGCCACGGAGAGATCGGTCATACCGGATCAGGCCTCCTCGAAGGTATCATCAAAAAACTGGTTCAGGCGCTCGTTGGCGCTGTCACGAACCTGCTCCACCGGAATCTGGGCCACCAGCTCATTAATGAAGGCCATGGTCAGCAGGACGTTGGCGTCACGGCGGCTGATCCCCCGGGACACCAGGTAGAACAGTGATGTCTCATCCAACTGACCAATGGTGGCGCCGTGGGCGCACTTGACGTCATCGGCGTAGATTTCCAGTTCCGGTTTGGTGTCTATCTCTGCCCCTGTAGACAGCAACAGGTTCTTGTTGTTCATCTCCGCATTGGATTGCTGGGCATCCTGGTGAATATGAATGCGGCCATTGAACACGGCGTGGGACTCGTCCGCGGCAATATTGCGGTAGGTCTCCTCGCTGTTGCAGTGGGGCACCATGTGGTCGATGCAGGTGTGGTTGTCATAGTGCTGCTTGCCCTGGGTGACCACCACGCCATTGAGCTTGCATTCAGCGCCTTCACCTTCGAAGCGGAGTTGCAGGTCATGGCGGCGGAGGGGGCCACCAAAGCCGACACAGTGGCTCTCGAAACGGGAGTCCCGTTGCTGGCGGACACCGGTAGCGCCAATGTGCTGCACGTTCTGGCCTTCCACATTCAGGCGGATGCTGGTGATTCGGGCACCGTCGGCGACCATGAACTCGGTCACGGTATCCACCATGGCGGATTCGTCACCACTGGAAACGTATTCCTCCACCAGCGTCATCTGACTGTGGCGGCCCGCATCCACATAGATCCGCGGGTAGGCGGAACCACTGGCCGTAGCGGTGACTTCATGCACCACGAACAGCGGCTCGCGCAGAACCGTGTCCGGTTTCAGGGTGATCAGCAGGCCATCCTCGAAGCGGGCGGAGTTCAGCCGCGCCATCTGCGTGGCATTGCTGTCCAGGGTGTTGTCCAGGCGCTCGGCCAGTGATGCTGCCTCGTCGTCGGACAGGTCGGCGAAGCGCTGTACGGACAGGCCATCCACCTGAGGCAGGCTGCTGGCGGCGCTGTCGATCACTCCATTACGAAACACCACCCGGTAGCCATCCACCGCCGCAAGGGTGGTCGCGCTGCCGGCGGGCAGGCCGGAGGCCAGCTCGTCGGACAGCTTCAGGTGTTTGCTGGAGTACTTCCAGTTCTCGGTCTTGCGGGTCGGCAGTGGCATATCCACCAGGGCCGTACCCCGTTGTTCGCGCAGCGCCAGCAGCGGTTGCGGCAGGGCTTCACCCGCCGGTTGCAGAAAGGCGCTGGAAAGCGTTGGTGCTGGTTTCATTCCAAGACCTCCCCGATCAGTTGGCGGCTGCTTCTTCGTCTTTAATGCCGAGCCAGCCGTAACCGCGCTCTTCCAGTTCCAGGGCCAGCTCACGGCCACCGGATTTGACGATCTGGCCGCCGGCCAGGACATGCACCTGATCCGGAACGATGTGGTTCAACAGGCGCTGATAGTGGGTCACCATCAGGATGGCGCGGTCCTCGGCACGCAGCGCGTTGACGCCGTCGGACACCACCTTCAGGGCATCGATATCGAGGCCGGAGTCGGTCTCGTCAAGAATAGCCAGCTTCGGCTGCAGCAGCAGTGCCTGCAGGATCTCGTTACGCTTTTTCTCGCCGCCAGAGAAACCTTCGTTCACGCCCCGCTTGAGGAAGGACGGGTCCAGGTCCACCTGCCTGGAGACTTCCTTCGCCAGCTTCATGAATTCGGCGGCGTTCATCTCCTGCTCGCCCCGGTGAGTACGCATGGCGTTCACCGCGGTACGCAGGAACTGCAGGTTGCTGACGCCGGGAATCTCCACCGGATACTGGAATGCCAGGAAGATACCTTCCCGAGCCCGATCCTCGGTCTCCAGGTCCAGCAGGTTCTCGCCGTTCAGGGTGATTTCCCCGGAGGTCACTTCAAATGCCTCATTACCTGCCAGCACCTGGGACAGGGTACTCTTGCCGGAGCCGTTCGGCCCCATGATGGCGTGGACCTCTCCAGCTTTGATCTCAAGGTTGATGCCCTTGAGGATTTCCTTGCCCTCAACGGATGCGTGCAGGTTCTTGATGCTCAGCATTTGTCGGATTCTCTCTCGTCAAAACATTCAGAATTCGTTTCAGTCTGCCCCGCTAATGGCCGCGATGTCGGCAGGCAATACAAATGTATGGGGTCAATGATCGGGCTGGACGTTCCGGGACCTTCAAAAACACGGACGTTTTTGAAGAGCCTCCAGGGATGGATTCACGGCGTGTCCCGGAACGTCCTGCCCGATTGCTGGCCCTTCACCAGGACCAGCAGACAACTCTCCAAAACAAGGTCAGCCAACAGACCCCTCAAGGCTAACCTCAAGCAGCTTCCCGGCCTCGACGGCAAACTCCATCGGCAGCTCCTTGAAGACCTCTTTACAGAAGCCATTCACAATCATGGAAACCGCCTGCTCCGGGTCGATACCCCGCTGCCGGCAGAGGAACATCTGCTCATCACTCACCTTCGAGGTCGTGGCCTCGTGCTCCACAATGGCCGACTTGTTCCTGCTCTCGATGTACGGGAACGTGTGCGCCCCGCAACGATCGCCGATCAGCAGCGAATCACACTGGGTGAAGTTACGGGCGCCTTCCGCGCCGGGCTGGAACTTCACCAGACCACGATAGGCATTGGAACTGCGGCCAGCGGAAATACCCTTGGAAATGATCGTGCTGGACGTGTTCTTGCCCAGATGGATCATCTTGGTACCGGTGTCTGCCTGCTGGTAGTTGTGGGTCAGGGCCACCGAGTAGAACTCGCCGACACTGTTATCGCCCTTCAGGATGCAGCTCGGATACTTCCAGGTGACGGCGGAGCCGGTCTCCACCTGGGTCCAGGAAATCTTTGAGTTCCTGCCCTGGCAGGCGCCCCGCTTGGTCACAAAGTTGTAGATGCCGCCCTTGCCGTGCTCATCACCCGGGTACCAGTTCTGCACCGTGGAGTACTTGATCTGGGCGTCGTCCAGCGCCACCAGCTCAACCACGGCGGCGTGCAACTGGTTCTCGTCCCGCATCGGGGCGGTACAGCCTTCCAGGTAGCTCACGTAACTGCCGGCATCCGCTACGATCAGCGTGCGCTCGAACTGACCGGTATTGGCCGCGTTGATGCGGAAGTAGGTGGACAGTTCCAGCGGGCAGCGAACACCCTTGGGAATGTAGACAAAGGAACCGTCGGAGAAGACCGCAGAGTTCAGGGCCGCGAAGAAGTTGTCCCCTGCCGGTACCACTGAGCCCAGGTATTTCTCAACCAGTTCCGGGTACTTCTGGACCGCCTCGGAAATCGGGCAGAAGATCACGCCTGCCTCGGCCAACTGATCCTTGAAGGTGGTGCCGATGGACACGGAATCGAAGACCGCATCCACCGCTACGCCAGCCAGCTTCTCCCGCTCATGGAGGGGAATGCCCAGCTTCTCGTAGGTGCGCAGCAACTCCGGATCCACGTCGTCCAGACTCTGGGGCATGTCTTCTTTCTTCTTGGGCGCGGAGTAGTAGGAGATCGAGTTGTAGTCGATCCTCGGGTAATCCACGTGCGCCCAGGTGGGGTCATCCATCTCCAGCCAGCGACGGTAGGCTTTCAGGCGCCAATTGAGCATGAACTCCGGCTCCTGCTTGATTTCCGACAGGCGGCGGATGACATCTTCGTTCAGCCCGGGCTCGAACGAATCGGTTTCGATCTCAGTCACGAAACCGTGTTCGTATTCCCGTTTGATCAGCTCTTTCACCTCATTATCGGTGGTCGCCATGATCGTCGCTCCGTAATTCTCTCATCGCGGGCGCGTGGCCCATTGGTGTTGCCTGCAACCGGACGCCATAAAGGCACGGGAGGCAGATTCATACCTGGGGTGTCGCAGTGGTCGCTCGTCCGGTGAGTGCGCCCTGCGATCATTTGTTGGATGACTGGCCGTGCCAGTGCCTTGATGAGGCTATCCTGATGTTTCTGATGACCGATTGTACAATATCAGAGTATTTTAGTCAGGTATTATTTCGTGACAGGCTGAATTATACCCCAATCACTGTTTATAGGCTCGCCAGGCACGGTAATCGCTCATTTTCCGGCCTCAATGTTCATGTCATAAAATTTGAGCTAACATGTGTACGCTCAAATAGAGTCAGGAACGCAATCGAACACAGAGAGGTTTCCAGCCCATGAGGTCGGACGCATTGGGGACGCTGGTCGTCGCCATGGTGCAATTTCTTCAGTCATCGGGGTTTTCCAGGGGGGAACTGGCCCGTTACGCAGGGCTGTCGGCGGAAGAGCTGGCAGAGCCCGAGGCCCGTTTGTCCCCGTCCCAGATGCAGCGTTTGTGGCAACTTATCCAGACGCGGATTTTGCCCACCATTACCTTCAGCCGGCAGGTTCGTCCATTGATTGCCCGTCATCTTGCCCGTGGCAGGGTGAAGGTGGAGTCAGTGGCTGCGGAGCTGAACATGAGCCGTCATACGCTCTACAAGAAGCTCAAGGAGGAGAATCTGACCTTTGCCGGTTTGCTTGAGGATGTGCGTCGGGAGCAGGCGTTGAAGTATCTGCATGACCGGAACCGGACCTTGTCCGAGGTGGCTGAGTTGCTGGGCTTCTCTGAACTCAGTGCGTTCAGTCGGGCGTTCAAGCGGTGGATGGGGAAGTCGCCTGCTGAGTTTCGGGCTGCCTGTTGAACAGTGTCGACCCGGCGCGCGAGGCGCCGGGTCGACAGGCTGATTGATATAGGCTTGGCGGCCTCGATCAGCCCTGGTACTTCCTGAACACCAGGGAAGCGTTAGTCCCGCCAAACCCGAAGCTGTTGCTCATCACCAGCGGAACCTCGGTGTTCTGGACTTCACGCACGATGGGATAACCCTCGGCGCCCTCATCCAGATCCTCGATGTTGGCGGACGGGGTGATGAAATCATTCTTCTGCATCAGCAGGCTGTAGATGGTTTCATGCACGCCAGCGGCCCCCAGGGAGTGGCCGGTCAGCGGCTTGGTTGAGCCCAGGGCCGGAATCCTGTCGCCGAACACCTGCTTCACCGCCTTCAGCTCGGTGATATCACCGGCTGGGGTGGAGGTGCCATGGGTGTTGATGTAGGCAATCTCGCCATCCACGTTTTTCAGTGCCTGCTGCATGCAGCGCACCGCGCCTTCACCGCTCGGTGCCACCATGTCGGCGCCGTCGGACGTGGCGCCAAACCCTACCAGCTCGGCAATAATATTCGCGCCGCGGGCCTTGGCGTGTTCCAGTTCTTCCAGTACGACCACGCCGCCGCCGCCGGAGATCACGAAGCCATCGCGGTTGGCGTCGTAGGTCCGGGAGGCCTTTTCCGGGGTGTCGTTGTACTTGGTGGACAGCGCGCCCATGGCGTCGAACAGCAGGCTCAGGCTCCAGTGCACATCGTCACCGCCGCCGGCGAACATGATATCCTGGCGGCCCATGGCGATCAGGTCGGCCGAGTGGCCGATGCAGTGGGCGCTGGTGGCGCAGGCCGAGGTGATGCTGTAGTTGACACCGGTGATGCCGAAGGCGGTGGACAGCGAGGCGTTGATGGCGCTGCCCATGGTGCGGGGCACCCGATAGGGCCCGACGCGGCGGATGCCCTTCTCACGGTGGGTATCGATGGAATCCATCAGCTCCAGCGTGGAGGCACCACCGGTTCCCATGATTATACCGGTGTTGTTGTCACGGATCTGCTCATCGCTGAGGCCGGACTGCTCAATGGCCTCTTTCATGGCCAGGTAGGCGTAGGCGGAAGCCGGGCACATGAAGCGCAGCAGTTTGCGGTCAATCAGTGACTTGTAGTCGATGTCGATATTGCCGCAGATCTGACTGCGCAGGCCGTTATCGGCGGCTTCCTGGCTGAAGCGGATGCCGGATTTGACCTCCCGCAGGGAGTCGGTGACTTCTTGGGTGTTGTTACCGAGGCTGGAAACAATGCCCATTCCGGTAATGACAACTCGACGCATGGTCCGGGCTCCTAAAAATCGTCTGTTGAGGTGAACAGGCCAACCCGCAGGTCCTTGGCGGTATAGATCTCGCGACCGTCCACTTCCATGCGGGCATCGGCAATGGCCATGGTCAGTTTGCGTTTGACCATCCGTTTAATATCCAGATGATACCGGACCAGCTTGTTTTCTGGCAGCACCTGACCAAAGAATTTTACCTCACCGGCCCCCAGGGCCCGGCCCTTGCCCTGGCCGCCGGACCAGGCCAGGAAGAATCCCACCAGTTGCCACATGGCGTCCAGGCCCAGGCACCCCGGCATCACCGGGTCACCCTGGAAATGGACCTTGAAGAACCAGAGGTCCGGGTCGATGTCCAGTTCGGCGACAAGGCTTCCCTTGCCATAGGCGCCATCGGAGTCGTTGATGTGGGTGATACGGTCCACCATCAGCATTTCGTCGATGGGCAGGCGCATGTCGCCCTCGAACAGGCGGCCATGTCCGCATTCGATCAGTGCGGCTTTATCAAAGTGGTCTGGGTTCATGAGTGCGGGTAGTTCCATTTCTGACTGTAACCCACACTTTACTCGTTACGCGGGAAAAATCTATTGACCGATGGTTGTAGTTTTTTGACTGATGGTTGTTCGGGTTACGCCTGCAGCTCCAAAAAGCGCGACCCGGGAGTGCCCGGGCCGGGGGTGATTGCCGTGCCAGGCGGCGGTTCAGCCAGGTTTACCGTCCACCCGGGGGCTTGCGAGGATACCCGTGTACAGCGCCAGGAAAGTGGCGTAGGCAAATGTCCAGAGCAGAGCGCTGGCAGTGACGCCGGCAGGCCAGGGGAATACCCCGAAGGCAGTGGCGACGCGGACCAGTGCCGCCAGGTGAATGGCGATGAAGGCCAGGACCATTCCGGTGGGCAGTTCCATGGCACGGCCGGTGTGGCCCAGGGACACCCGGGCAATCACGCCAAGGATCAGGCAGGCGACAGCACCGGTGCCGGCGGCGTGGGTCCAGGCGGAGGTTGGCCATCCGGCGACAAGGCTGCCGGCCAGCAGCACCAGGGCCACCGGTACCCAGAGGATGGACAGGTGCAGGATCCAGAGCAGGGGTTCACGATACACCAGCCAGCCTTTCCAGCCGTATAGCCGGATCAGCATCAGCGTGGCCGCCACGATGGCCAGGATCGCCGTGACGGTGATCAGACCGGAGACCAGGGCGCCCAGCAGCAGTATCATGGCAATGACGGACGCCAGGTCCAGGGCGGGAACCACCCGGACGCGGTCAGCGGCCAGCCCCCTCTGCCGCAGCCAGCCGGTGGAGAAAGCGGGGGTAATGCGACCGCCGATAATGCTGATCAGCGCCAGGGCCAGGATCAGCGCCCCCTGGGCAAAGATCATGTCCAGACGCATGACGAAGCCGAGCTGCATCAGCCAGAACAGACCCAGTACCACCAGGATCATCAGCTGGCGCTTCTGGCGTGCCTTGCCGATGCGCCAGCCGGCATCCAGCATGACCAGGGGCAGGAACACCAGGTTCACGCCCTGCACCAGCCAGACGGGCAGGTCTTCACCTACGGTCAGCAGTACGCGTGCGACGACCCAGATACTCCACAGCAGGAACAGGCGAATGCCGTGGGTGCGCTCCGTTCCGGTCCAGACACAGACTGCGGTCAGCAGGAAGCCGGCGATGGCAGCGGACAGGAAGCCGAAAAGCATCTCATGCTGGTGCCAGAGGATCCCCGGCATTGCCAGGGGCAGACTGATGGTGCCGGTAACCTGCAGTACCCAGGCGGGAATCGACACCAGTGACAGCAGCGTCAGCGACAGGAAGAAGATACGGAAGGGATAGCTGAAGAGCTGGCCCGGATGGGCGCCTCGATGCTGTTCGGAATAGGGGGTGGACTGGGCCTGCATGGCAAACCTCCAATAAACATGCATTTTAGATAAATTTTATAGGGTGTGATGCATGACCGCCATACCCGCTTGGAGGTATTTGTCCGCACGATGCCGTACAATGCGCCTATCACTTTGATTCAACGAGAGAATGTAGCCCAATGGCGTATACCATCCTGAAACACCTTCACATGACCACGGCCTACCTGACGGTCACCCTGTTTGCCCTGCGCCTGTTGCTGGATATGGTGGGGCGCCCCGGCTGGCGGCAGACACCGCTACGCTGGATTCCCCACGCCAATGACACCATCCTGCTGGCGGCGGCCATCGGGCTGGTCGTGGTCACCCCCTGGATGCCATTCGTGCATGGCTGGCTGACTCTGAAAGTGCTGCTGCTGGTGGGCTATATCGTGGCGGGGGTGTTCGCCCTCAAACCGGCTTTCGGTAAGCCTGTACGAGTGGTGGCCGCTATCCTGGCGTTGTTGCAGGTGTCGTTCATCTTCCATCTGGCGATGACCAAGACGCTGCCATTCTGATGGGGGCTCCCCGCATCGCGGGGAGCCGGTTTCCTCAGGGCTGCTGGCCCGATCCGATTCGCCTGGACAGCTCCTCCAGCTGACCCTGGATTGCGGTCAGCTTCCGGGTCATCTCATCCCGTTCGTCATGGGCCTTCTGGGCCTCTTTCTGGTTCTGCTCCTCGCTCATCACTTCCAGAATCGCGCCGATCATCATGTTCAGGAACACAAAGGCGGTCAGAAAAATGAACGTCAGGTAGTACAGCCAGCTCAGGGGATAGGCCTCCATGGTGGCGTACATGACGTCGGTCCAGTCCTCGAAGGTGGCGACCCGGAACAGGGTCAGCATGGAGATGGCCACGTCGCCCCACAGGGTTTCATCAACTCCGGCGAAAAACATGGACCCCATGGCGGCATAGATGTAGAAAATGATGAACATCAGCAGGGCGATGTAGCCCATGCGGGGAATGGCCTTGAGCAGTGAGTTGATCAGGAACCTCAGTTCGGGCACCACGGACACCAGTCGCAGCACCCGGAATACCCGCAGCAGGCGCCCCAGCAGCACCGCTTCGGAGTTGTCCAGGGGGATCAGGCTGCCAATGACCACCAGGGTATCGAACAGGTTCCAGCCATCCAGCAGGAAGCGTTTCCTGTTGGGGCAGGCGGCGAAGCGGAACAGGATCTCGACCAGGAAGAACAGGGTAATGGCATTGTCCATGGCGGTCAGGGCACCTTCCACCAGCGGTGGCAGGTCATAGGTCTTCGCCCCGATGGTGAGCGCGGACAGGATGATGATGGTGATGACCACACCCTGGAAGATCTTGCTGGATTCGATTCGGCGCAATTGCTGGAAGCCCGATAGGGGTGTTGATTCGGCAGACATGACGACAGCTCCGGAAGGACAAATCGGGGGAATGATAATGCGGGTTTGGGGCGTGGTACAGACTATCGTGCTGTGATGACTGTGGACGGACTGATGCTATCCCAGGTCGGGGATGGCAGCCCATTCATCGTCGGTAACCGGCATCACCGACAGCCGGTTGCCCTTGCGGACCAGGGGCATGTTTTCCAGGGCCGGGATGGCCTTGAGTTCAGCCAGCGGAATAATGTGCGGCAGTTTGCGGACGAACTGCATGTCCACCGCGTCCCAGCGGGGTTTTTCCAGGGTGGCTTTCGGATCGTGGTAGAGGGATAACGGATCAAACTGGGTCGGGTCCGGATAGGCCGCCCGCACCACGGTCACAACCCCCGCGATACCAATGTGCTGGCAACTGGAGTGGTAGAGGAGCACCTGGTCACCCTCGTCCATCTGGCGGAGGAAGTTACGGGCCTGGTAGTTCCTGACACCGTCCCAGGGGATCACCCGGTCCGGAGCTGTGGCGAAGTCGTCGATGCCACACTCTTCGGGCTCACTTTTCACCAGCCACTTCGCCATGACGCGCTCCTGCCGTTGATCAATGCTTCAGTATAACGTAAAAGCCCCCGTTTCCGGGGGCTGTAGGGCATGGTGTGCGTTCAGCAGGGAGACGGCGCGTTTTTCCTGGCATAGAACCACCAGGTAACCACCAGGCAACTGACGTAGAAGACAATGAATCCGACGAGGGCCGCCGCCACGCCGCCCGTCAGGTCGATGGAGGAACCATAGGCCTTGGGAATGAAGAATCCGCCGTAGGCTGCGAAGGCAGAGATGAAGCCGAGCACCGCCGCGGACTCCCGGTTGGCTGCCTTCTGGGCCTCCTCCGGCTTGCCGGGCATCTCGCGCCCGAGGAGATTGCGGAAGATCACCGGTACCATACGGAAGGTGGATCCATTGCCAATGCCGGTGGCCACGAAAAGTACCAGGAAGCAGCCGAAGAAGCCCCAGAAGCTGCCAGGTGTCAGGTCGTTTGGCAGGAAGAACATCACCCCGAAAACGCCGGCGATCATCACTGCGAAGGTCCACAGGGTGACCCGGGCACCGCCCAGCCGGTCAGCCAGCACGCCACCGACCGGTCGTGCCAGAGCGCCGACCAGGGGGCCGAGGAAGGCGTACTTCACCGGATCCACATCCGGAAACTGCATGCCCGAGAGCAGCGGGAAACCAGCGGCAAAGCCGATAAAGCTGCCGAACATGCCCAGGTAGAGCCAGCACATCAGCCAATTGTCCTTGCGCCTGAAGATCACCGCCTGCTCCCTGAAGCTGGCCCTGGCGTCGGCGATATCGTTCATGCCGAACCAGGCGGCCACGCTGCCCAGGATGATCAGCGGCACCCACAGGAAGGCGGCGTTCTGCAGCCAGAGTGGTTCGCCGGCGCTGGCCCCCTGCTGGATGATCAGCGGCTCGCCGCCAATGGGGCCGAACAGGCTGATGGCGATCACCAGTGGCCCCAGCAGTTGCATACCGGATACGCCCAGGTTGCCCAGCCCGGCATTCATGCCCATGGCGCCACCCTTCCGGGCCTGTGGATAGAAGAAGCTGATATTCGACATGCTGGAGGCGAAGTTACCGCCACCGAAACCGCATAGCAGTGCCAGGATCAGCATGATCAGGTACGGCGTGTCGGTATTCTGGATGGCAAAGCCGATCCACAGGCAGGGCAGCAGTAGCGAGGCTGTGGAAATGGCGGTCCAGCGGCGCCCCCCGAATATCGGCACCATAAAGCTGTAGAAGATCCTCAGGGTGGCGCCGGACAGTGCCGGCAGGGCCGCCAGCCAGAATAGCTGGTTGGAGCTGTATTCGAAGCCCAGCTGGGGCATCTTCACCACCAGGATGCTCCAGATGGTCCACACCGCGAAGGCCAGGAACAGGTTGGGAATGGAAATCCAGAGATTGCGCTTGGCAATCCGCTTGCCCTTTGTCTCCCAGAAGTCCGGATCTTCCGGGCGCCAGTCTTCAAGCACCAGGGCGTTGGGAGTGGACAGCTCCGGCAGGTCGGTTTTCTCTTCCCGGGCGGTCCATTCGATGCGTTCGGCGCTGCGGATGGCGTAGTGCATCCAGGCCAGGGCACCGGCGACAATCACGAACAGCAGCATGAACGTGCTCTGGTAGACGCCGACCACATCGTTGAGCATGCCAAAGGTGAGGGGCAGGAAGAAGCCGCCGAGGCCGCCGATCATGCCGACCACGCCACCGACAGCGCCCACGCTCTTCGGGTAGTAGACCGGAATATGCTTGAATACCGCGGCCTTGCCCAGGGACATGAAGAAGCCCAGTACGAACGTCAACACCACAAAACCGGCCAGGTTCATGGACAGACTGAAACTGATATCGCCGTGAATGCCGTGCACCACGTACTCGGTGGGAGGGTAGCTGAGCAGGAAGGTGCAGATGGCCGACGCGATAAAGGTCCAGTACATCACCCGGCGGGCGCCGTACCTGTCGGACATCCAGCCCCCCAGGATGCGGAACAGGGAGGCGGGAATGGTATACAGGGCGGCAATGATACCGGCGGTCTTGATATCCAGGCCGTACACCTGGATCAGGTAGTGGGGAAGCCACAGGGCCAGGGCCACGAAGGCTCCGAACACGAAGAAGTAGTAGAATGAGAAACGCCACACCCGCATGTCGGACAGGGGTTCGAGCTGGGCTATGAACGACTGCTTACGGCGCTCCGCCCGTTCCTCCGCCAGTGGGTCCTCCTTCGCCAGGAACAGGAATGCCACCCCCATTACTGCCATGACGGTGGCATAGACCAGGGCGGTGTTCTGCCAGCCCAGTGCCACCAGCAGGAAGGGCGCGCCGAAGTTGGTAATGGCCGCGCCCACGTTGCCGGCGCCGAAGATGCCCAGGGCCGTGCCCTGTTTGCCGGGCTCGAACCAGGCGGAGGTATAGGTTACCCCCACAATGAAACCACCGCCGGCCAGGCCGACGCCCAGGGCACCGACCAGTAGCAGGTAGTAGCTGTTGGCAAAGGTGAGCAGATAGACACAGGCGGCGGTGATCAGCATCAGCACGCTGAATACCTTGCGACCTCCGAAACGATCGGTCCAGATGCCCAGGAATAACCGGCTGATGGAGCCGGTCAGGATGGGGGTGGCCATCAGCAGGCCGAGTTGGGTATCGGACAGTCCGAAATCCTGCTTGAGCTTGATGCCGATGATGGAAAAGATGGTCCACACCGCAAAACACAGGGTGAAGGCGAATGTGGATATGGCCAGGGCCCGATTCTGGCCCCGCCTGTCCAGCGCGTCCGATGTCACCATATTCATGCACTCCAGGTGGCTGTTTTGATAGGGTCTGTGGAGACTCTAGTCAGACCCTGGAGTACTGAAATTGATAAATAACAAGGATGATTGGCGCTACCTGGTGTTGACCATGAGAACGCCGGCAGGGGAGGCTGCTTGGTCATTTTAGTCTTTTAATAACAGTGGCTTATAGGGTGTACCCCGGTAGGGGTAGCCAGTCCGGTGTATCGGGGAATAAGAGGTAGCCACTCATAGCCGTGGTCCGGAAGCCCGCGCGTGGTCCGCATAAGACCACTCCGGGGTCAGGTGGTATGGGGCAGGACGCCAAGGTACACGGCGCTGAAATGACAGGCGCTGCCGCCAATCACGAACAGGTGCCACACCGCATGCATGTAGGGGATGCGGTCCATCAGGTAGAAGATCACCCCGATGGTATAGGCCAGCCCGCCGGCAATGATCAGCCTCAGTCCGGTCTCGCTGAGATTGTTTATCAGGTCGGTGGAGGCGAACACGATCAGCCAGCCCATGGCCAGGTAGATTCCCACCCGAACCAGCCTGAACCGGTGTTTGAAGATCATCTTCAGGACCACGCCGGTAACGGCCAGCGACCAGATAATGGAAAAGAAGGTCCAGCCCATGGTTCCCCGCATGTTGACCAGTAGGAAGGGTGTATAGGTACCCGCGATCAGCAGGAAAATGGCGCAGTGGTCCAGGGTCTTGAAGGTGGACCTGAGCTTGGGGTTGCGACTGCCGTGGTAGAAGGCGGACGCCACGTAGAGCAGGATCAGGGTGGCGCCGAAGATACTGAAACTCACCACCTTCCAGGCATCGCCCAACTGGCCGGCAGCGATGATCAGGGCCGCCGTTCCGATGACACTGAGGACGGCACCGATGCCATGGGTGGCACTGTTGAGCCATTCCTCGATGCGGTCATGGATAGTTGTGGGTCGGGCTTCGATGACTGTCATGGAGCTGTCTTACCGGGCTGCACGAGTGCGAAATGTTTTAAATGAGGTTATCACAGTTCGCGCAGCGTACACCGGTTTGGCGGCGAAGTGTTGTCCCTTCTGTTGCGACAGGTATCCTCCCGCTGATATTACCACGTCTCGATAATGCATATTATTTACAGCGCTTTAGGTATCTGCCAGCGGCGTGATTATTTCAGGGCGGTTAAAAAATCGTCAGCCACCGCGGCGTGATCCGGTTCGCGGTTAACCCGATGGTCATTTGAGTTGGCTTACCTGCTGGCGTTCTTTAGCCGTGAAAAGGTCGCTGGTACCACCCCCAGCCACGCCGCCAGTTGATTGTCCGGCACCCTCCGCACCAGCTCCGGATATTCCTCCAGCAACAGCTGGTAGCGGTCCTTTGCCGGCATGGTCTGCTTGCGGAACTCCCGCATGCTGGTCAGTTCCGCCAGTTCTTCGGTCAGCGACAGGGCAAAGCGGGCCCAGGCACCCTCGCCACGGCTGGTGACGGCGGAACGGAACGCCGGGAAGCTGGCCATCCACAGGGTGCAGTGGGTAACGGAGGTCAGGCACAGGGTATTGCGCCTGGTCCGGGTACGACCGAACACCGGCCACACCAGGTCACCTTCCGAGAAGAAATGATGCACGGCGATACGGCCGCTCGGCGCCTCACGATACAGGCGCATGACGCCGTGCTGGATCAGGTAGACGTGTGCCCAGGGGCTGTCATGCTGCTCCAGGGTGGTCTCCGGATCCACCCGGCGAACCTGGAACAGCCGGGCCAGGTCCTCCAGGTAACGGCGCTCCGGCGAGTCCGGGTGTCTGCTATCCAGGCGGATACCAAACACCCGGCTCAGGCTGTTCAGCAGTGCAAGGGATGGTTGGGGGTTGGCCTGCCGGACAAATTCCGGCTGGCATGAATCCAGCAGACAGGGGGAGGACGCCGGCGGGTTGCGATCAGCGTGCTCGTGGGGATCGCTCATGGTTCGCATCAGCCTGATCAGGAATAAGACTGGATTATTCCATTATGCCCGGGTTGTGTGAAATGACATAGGTCATGTCGGCCTTCTTGCCTTTTCCTGCCAGGGTACGGGGTGTGCCGGCGCGGCAACGGTGTTTCCCGTTCACGGGCAGGGGTACAATGGCGTCTTCCCAGACCGGAGACATCATGACCGCAGCCCTGGCCCTCCTATACAAACTCCTCCCGCTTTATATCACCGTTGCCCTGGGCTGGCTGGCCGGTCGTTACCTGGAGGCCAGTGGCCGCCATATTGCCGGCATCATGCTGTACATCGTGACACCGTCCGTGGTGTTCTCCGGTGTCTTGGCGGCACCCCTGTCGCCTTCCGTCATCCTGTTGCCGTTTATCGTGTTCCTGATCTGTTCGGCCATCGGTATTGTCCACCTGTGGCTGGCCCGGCGGCTACTGCACGACGGTAGTGCCAGTATCATTCCCCTGTCCGTAGGCACCGGCAATACCGGCTATTTCGGTATACCAGTCGCCTTGCTATTGTTCGGCGAGCAGGGCCTGGCGCTGTACATCGTCTGCATGCTGGGCACTACCCTGTTTGAGAATTCCGTGGGCTTTTACCTGGCGGCCCGTGGTCGCTATGGTATCCGCGACGCCCTGGTAAGGGTGGCCCGGTTGCCTTCCGTGTATGCCTTCCTGCTGGCGGTGGTGCTGAACCTGTCCGGTATCGGGATTCCCGAGGTACTGGTGCCCCTGTTCGACAACCTGCGGGGCGCCTACAGCATCCTCGGTATGATGATCATTGGCATGGGCATACTCAGTTTCCGGGGGCTGGCGGGCAATATCCGCTTCACCGGGCTGGCCTTTTTTGGCAAGTTCCTGATCTGGCCACTGGTGGCCCTGGGCCTGTGGTGGCTGGATGCCAGCGTGCTGGGGATCTACGATACGGCGGTCCACCAGGCCATCTTCCTGATCTCCATTACCCCCATTGCCGCCAATACCGTGGTGATTGCCACCCTGCTGGACACCGCGCCACGGCAGGCGGCCGGCACGGCATTGCTGAGTACGCTGTTTGCGCTGGTGATTATTCCGGTGATGGTGGCGGTGATTATGCCCTGACCAGCTGAGGGAAGGGGAACTTGCCCGCCATCCTTCAGCCAGACCTTTCGTACTATAGTGAAGCGAACCAAAGTTAGTGCAGCGAACCCAAGATAGTGGAGTGAACCAAAGAGCCTGCTCCAGGGAGAACGATGATGAAACGTACACTCTGTGTTCTTGCCATGATAACGGCGGCCTGGTCGGTACTGCCGGCGCAGGCGGAAACCCCGGCCACCCCGGCGCTCAAGGAATGGGAGGTTCCCTGGGACAATACCCGCCCCCGGGACCCCTGGGTGGGCCCGCGGGAGAACACCGTCTGGTTCGTGGGGCAGGCCGGTGATTACGTGGCCACCCTGAACCCGGAAACCGGTGACCTGAAACGCTACCGTCTGGATCCGGGCACCGGCCCCCACAACGTCATCGCCGATGAACGTGGCGCCTTTTATGCCGGCAACCAGGCGGAACATATCGGCCTGATTGATCCGGAAACCGGCGAGATACGCAAGTTCAAACTGGAAGGGGAGGGACCAAAGGACGTCCATACCATGGCCTTCGATTCCAACGGCGATATCTTCTTCACCGAGCAGGGCGGCAACCGGATTGGCTGGCTGGACGTGGATCAGCACGACTTTCGCATGTTCGAGGTCGAAACCGAATGGGCCCGCCCCTACGGCATTGTCGTCAGCCAGGATAACCGTCCCTGGGTGGCCCTGTTTGGCACCAACAAGCTGGCAACCATAGACCGGAAGGGCCGCCTGCACGAAGTCACGCTGCCCCGGGAAAAGTCCCGGCCCCGGCGCCTGGATATTACCGACGATGGCCAGGTGTGGTACGTGGACTATGCCCAGGGCTTCCTGGGTCGGCTGGAGATCGACAGCGGAGATATCCAGGAGTGGCCGATTCCCGGCGGTTCCGACGCTCGCCCCTATGCCATGGCACTGGATGACCAGGGAAGGCCGTGGTTTGTCGAGACCGGCGCCAACCCCAACCGCCTGATCGGTTTTGACCCGCAAACAGAGACCTTTTCCGAACCTGCCACCATTCCCAGCGGTGGCGGTACCGTGAGGCATATGGTATTTGATCCCGACAAGCGTGCTTTCTGGTTCGGTACCGATACCAACACGGTGGTGCGGGCAACGCTGCAATAACGTCGCCGTTAACGGGGCAGGCGGGTTGTCTGCCCCTGATTCCGGTTGTGCGAATCGGGTCTGGAAATTTTCCGGCGTGCCCGATATTCTTGCTCCACTCCCGCTACGACGGGAATAACAAAAACAATGAGATCCGCACCATGAAGACCAAACTGAATGTGCTGACCGCCATGGCGGTTGTATTGTCTTTCCTCGCCGTTCGCGAAGCCTACGCGGCAGATCCACAAGGCCTCTGGAATACCGAAGACGACAGTGCCCAGGTCCAGCTGGAATCCTGTGGTGATGAGCTGTGCGGCCATATCGTCTGGCTGGAGGAGCCTCTGGATGATGAGGGTAACCCCAAAGTCGACGCCGAAAACCCGGAGCCGGAACTCCGCGACCGTCCCATCAAGGGCCTGAAGATTGTCTGGGGTCTCAAGGCCAGTGGCGATGGCGAAACCTGGGAAGACGGCCAGGTCTACGACCCGGAAAGTGGCAAGACCTACAACGCTAAAGTCTCCCTGGAAGAACCGGATACCCTTGAACTGAGGGGCTATGTGGGTGTGCCGTTGTTTGGACGGACATCCACCTGGACGCGGGCTGAACAGGCTCGTGGCGAGTAATGACTGTCCCTTCAGCGTGCGTGATCAAAGCCTTTCAGCACGTTGGCGACATTCACGCCAATGGCTTCCACATCATATCCCCCTTCCATGGTAAACAGGGTCGGCAGGCCAAGCTGGCCCAGACGTTCGCCAACCGCCAGGTAATCCTCTGATTTCAGTTTGAAGAAGGAAATCGGGTCCCCCTCGAAGGTATCCACGCCCAGCGGCACCACCAGCGCGTCCGGCCTGAAGGCGGCGATGCGCTGGCAGACGGTGTCCAGTCCGTCCCGCCATTGACTGAATGGTGTGCCCGGTGGATAGACGATGTTCAGGTTATGGCCTTCACCGGCGCCTTCACCCGTTTCGTCCTCATAGCCCAGGAAGTGGGGGAACACCAGGTCCGGATCGCCGTGGAGGCTGATGGTCAGCACGTCATTGCGGTGATAGAAAATACTCTGGGTGCCGTTGCCGTGGTGGAAGTCCACATCCAGGATGGCCACTCGTTTCGCGCCCTGGTCCAGGAAGGCCTGGGTGGCGATAGCGGCGTTGTTGAAGAAGCAGTAGCCGCCGAACAGGTCCGCTGCTGCATGGTGGCCCGGTGGGCGGCATAGCGCGAAGGCAGCGCGTTCGCCATTGGCTACCAGTTTCTGGGCGGTGAGGGCGACGTCCACCGATGCCCGGGCGGCTTCCCAGGTGCCTTCGGTGATGGACGTATCGGCCCCCAGGGCGTAGTAGCCAAGCTTGCCGTCAATATCCGAGGTGGGGCGCTGGCGCATGCCCCGGGCGGGCCAGAACTGGGGAATGGCCTCGCCGGGCTTGCCGGCAGCTACCCACTCTTCCCAGCAGTGCTCCAGAAATTCGACGTACTCCGGCGTATGCACTCGCAGGATCGGCTCCACACCAAACGGTTCCGGATCCAAGATCTCACCCAGGGCCTGATCCTTCACCCGCCCCAGGATGGTTTCCGCGCGGGAGGGGCGCTCGTGGGGATCGATCAGCATGCCGCCATCCAGTTCCGAGGTGGCGGTACGGCGATGGTGCAGGGGCGAGTAGATGGTCTTCATGGGCCTTCCTGTCGGTTTTCATTGGAAGATACTGTTTCACAGGCCCGGCCCGATCTCAATTGGGTTAATTTTTCGGACAAGCGCTCGATTTTTGGCGGGTGCTTGCTATGCTGTGGTCCTATACGAATGGACAACAAGACCCGGAAACCGGGCGGAAACCTGACTATGCCCCTATTACCCGATGGCCTGATTGTGGTCGCCAAGCGTGACTGCCCTACGTGCCAACTGATCGAACCCCTGCTGGCGGACATCGACCGCGAGGCCGGGCCGCTGACCGTCTATTCCCAGGATGACCCGGCCTTTGCCGCCGGTGTCCGTGGAGCCCAACACGATGCCACGCTGGAACACTCGTTTCGCCTGCAAACCGAATTCGTGCCCACCCTGATCCGTGTCGAGAACGGACAGGAAGTGGAGCGCACCTACGGCTGGCACCGGGAAGACTGGCAAAAGCTGACCGGAATGGCTGGGCTGGGCGACGACCTTCCCCTGATGCGCCCCGGCTGCGGCTCGAAAACCCTGGAGCCGGGCATTGCCGAGAAACTGGAGCTGCAGTTCGGCGATACCCGTCTGAGTGCCCGTGAGATCGACACCGACGCCGAAGACCTGATCGAGGCCTGCTACGAGCGAGGCTGGAGTGACGGCCTGCCGGTGGTGCCGCCAACCCCGGAACGTGTGCTGAGGATGCTTAAGGGAACCGACCGGGATCCGGCTGAGGAAATCGGCCTGGTGCCGCCGGATCTGGCTCCCTGTACCGTGGAGAAGGTCGCCATCAACGCGGTGATGGCAGGCTGCAAGCCGGAGTACATGCCGGTGCTGCTGGCGGCCCTGGAAGCGGCGCTGACCGACGAATTCGGGCTTCACGGCCTGCTGTGCACCACCATGTTTGCCGGCCCCATGATCATCGCCAATGGCCCCGTTACCAAGGCCATCGGCATGAACTCCGGCGGCAACGCCCTGGGGCAGGGCAACCGGGCCAACGCCACCATCGGCCGGGCCCTGCAGCTCATTGTCCGCAATGTGGGCGGCGGCCGCCCGGGGGAGATCGACCGGGCCACCCTGGGCACCCCGGGCAAATACACCTTCTGCTTTGCCGAGGCCGAAGACAGCGAATGGCTACCGCTGGCGGAAGAGCGGGGCGTGCCGTCCGGTAACTCCGCCGTCACCCTGTTTGCGGGCGAGGGCGTCCAGGGCATCGTGGACCAGAAATCCCGCACGCCCGAATCCCTGGCGAAGTCCTTTGCCCTGGCCCTGCGAGCGGTGGACCATCCGAAAATGGCCATGGCCGGAGATGCCGTGCTGGTGGTCTCGCCGGAGCACAGCCGCGTGTTTATCGAGGCGGGCTGGACCAAGGCCCGTTTACTGGAGGAGCTGGAAACCCTGCTCCAGTTCCCCGGGGAAGAAATGGTGGTCGGCGCTGGCGGTATTGCCGAAGGCATCCCGGAGCAGTTCCGGGACAAGACCGTGCCCAAGTTCCGCCCCGGCGGTTTACTGATTGTCCGGGCTGGCGGTACCGCCGGCCTGTTTTCTGCCGTCATTGCCGGCTGGGCCGCTTCCGGCCCGGTCGGTTCCAGTCCTGTAACCAGAGAGGTGAAGGTATGACACACACAAGCGTGATGCTCGACCCCACGGGCGAGCTGTCACCGGCGGTGAGGGCCAGGCTGGCCCGCCCCGACAGTCTGGCGGGCAAGACCGTCGGGCTGCTGGATATCTCCAAGCCCCGGGGCGATGTGTTCCTGGATCGTATCGAGGAGCGCCTGACCGCCATGGAAGTGAGGGTCAAACGCTACCGCAAGCCCACATTCACCCGGGTCGCCCCCACCGAGCTGAAACAGCAGATGGCCGGTGAAGTGGACCTGGTGGTGGAAGGGCTGGCCGACTGAGGATCCTGCACGTCGTGTTGTACACATGACATCGCAGACCTTGAAGGTCGCAACATTCCGGGCGTAGGCGTTGCCTCCAGCGAGTTCATCCAGGCCGCGGCGGCCCAGTCGAAAACCCTGGGTTTCGAGCCGGCCATGGTGTTCGTGGGCCACCCGATCCAGGACCGCACCGATGACGAGATGCGGGCGCTGGCGGATGAGGCCCTGGAGGAGATCGTCCGGCTACTGACACATACGGAGTAGGCGTCCCTGGTCCGCCAGGGATGGCGGAACTCATGACTTCATCTGAACCAATGTCTGCGCAGGGCACCCGGCCAAGGCCACCCTCCGTGGACCTTATCCTTGCCTGGCCATTGATGGCCAGGCTCTGTGCCATCCATGGCCGACCGGTGGTACTGGAGGCTATCCGCGATCGGCTGGACCACTGGCGCCAGCAACCGGAACCCTTTGACGACGCCCACTTCGCTGTTGCCGTGGAGCGATCCGTCCTGTCGACGGTGGCCCCGTCACTGCGCCGGGTGTTCAACCTGACCGGCACCGTGCTGCACACCAACCTCGGCCGCGCGCCGCTGCCCCAGGAGGCCATCGAGGCCATGGTGGCGGTGGCGTCCGGCGCCTCCAGCCTGGAGTTCGACCTGGAGAAAGGCAAACGTGGCGACCGGGACGACCATGTGGAAGCCTGGATCTGCCGCCTGACCGGCGCCGAGGCCGCTACCGTGGTCAATAACAACGCCGCCGCCGTGCTGCTGGTGCTCAATTCCCTGGCGCGACGCAAGGAAGTGATTGTGTCCCGGGGCGAGCTGATCGAGATCGGTGGCGCTTTCCGCCTGCCGGACATCATGGCCCGGGCCGGCTGCAAGCTGCATGAGGTCGGCACCACCAATCGTACCCATCCCCACGATTTCGAGAACGCAGTCAGCGCCCGCACTGGCCTGCTGATGAAAGCCCACACCAGCAATTACCGCATCGAGGGATTTACCGCAGAGGTGGCGGAAGCCGATCTGGCCGCCATTGCCCACGCCCACCAGATACCCCTGGCGGTGGATCTGGGCAGCGGCAGCCTGCTGGACATGACGGCACTGGGCCTGCCCGCCGAACCCACGGTACGGGAAACCCTGGAGAAGGGCACCGATGTGGTTACCTTCAGCGGCGACAAACTGCTGGGTGGCCCCCAGGCCGGCATCATCGCCGGCCGCGCCGACCTGATCAGCAAAATCCGCAAGAATCCCCTGAAACGGGCCCTGCGATGCGACAAGCAGACCCTGGCGGCGCTGGAGGCGGTGCTGCGGCTGTACGGCAACCCGGACATCGTCGTCGAGCGGGTGCCGGCCCTGCGGTTGCTGACTCGCCCCGAAGCGGTGATCCGGCAGACCGCAGAAACCATCGCCGGGCCGCTGGCGGCGTGGGCAGGGGAAGAGTGGCAAGCTGATGTAGCGCCGGTTAAAAGCCAGATCGGCAGTGGCTCCCTGCCACTGGACCTGCTGTCCAGCGCCGCCCTTCGCCTGACCCCTGCCGGGGGCAACAGGCGCCAGCGCAGCCGTCAGCTCAAGGCGCTGTCCGAACGTCTGCGACGCCTGCCCCTGCCGGTGATAGGACGGATTTCCGAAGACGCCCTGCTACTGGACTGCCGCTGCCTGGAAGATTCCGGCGCTTTCCTGGCTCAGCTTGAGGTGGAGGGAAGCGAGCCGTGATCATCGCCACCGCCGGCCATGTGGACCATGGCAAGACCACCCTGATCAAGGCGCTGACCGGCGAGGATACGGACCGTCTGGCGGAGGAGAAACGCCGGGGCCTCACCATCGACCTGGGCTTCGCCTGGACCCGCACGGAGCAGGGGCACTGGCTCGGTTTTGTGGATGTGCCCGGCCACGAAAAATTCATCCGCAACATGGTCGCCGGCGTGGCGGCGGTGGATGCAGTGATGCTGGTGGTGGCCGCCGACGACGGCCCCATGCCCCAGACCCGGGAGCACCTGGCCATCCTGGAGTTACTGGGCGTCACCAAAGGCCTGGTGGCACTGACCCGGGCGGATCGGGTGGACCCCGGGCGTCTTGAGGAGGTTCGGGCCGAGGTGACGACACTGCTGGCCGGCACTGGCCTGTCGGAGGCGCCGATATTTCCGGTGTCCGGCATTACCGGCGCTGGCGTGCCGGCATTGAGCCATTGGCTCGCGGAGCAGGCCGTTGACAGAATGAAGCAACCGGCGCCGCCACAGGCAGGTGTGCGGCTGGTGGTGGACCGCAGTTTTACCGTCAAGGGAAGCGGCTGCGTCGTGACCGGAACCCTGACCGACGGCTGCCTGAACCGGGAGGATACCCTGACCGTCGCACCGTCCGGAA
The DNA here is from genome assembly GCF_045449715.1 of Marinobacter shunpengi. Taxonomy (NCBI): domain Bacteria; kingdom Pseudomonadati; phylum Pseudomonadota; class Gammaproteobacteria; order Pseudomonadales; family Marinobacteraceae; genus Marinobacter; species Marinobacter shunpengi. The sequence goes on from NZ_JBJJLA010000004.1 coordinate 50,832, forward strand.
CCAAGGTACGTGTCCGGGGGCTCCAGATGCACGGTGCGGATGTGGACCGGGTGCCTGCCGGCCGGCGCTGTGCCGTGAACCTGTCCGGCGATATCGACCGAAACGCGATCAGCCGGGGCGACTGGCTTGTGGCACCCTGGCTGTATCAGCCGACGGACCGGCTGGATGTGCGGCTGACGTTGCAGCCCGGGGCCCGGTTACATCGTGGGGCGCTTGTGATCCATATAGGCGCTGCCGCCGTCAGTGGTCGGGTGGTGGTACTGGCGTCAAGTGACGACGGTTCGCCGTTGCTGGCCCAACTGATGCTGGCTGCCCCGGTGCAGGCCTGTGTCGGGGACCGTGTCATCGTGCGGGACCCGGCCATGAACGTAACGCTGGGCGGCGGCGAGGTGCTGGACCCGTTCGGCCTGCGGCGGGGGCGTTCAGCGGACAGCCGGACAGACCTGCTGGCGGCACTGTCAGCCAGCCGGGACGCAGCCGGGAGCCTGAACACCCGCTTGCAGGCGCAGGCACAGGGTGTGGACCTGGACCCGTTCGCCAGGGCGCACAACCTGACCGACGACCGCCTGGATGAGTTGCTGGGGCGGCTGCGTCCGGTGGTGCTCCGGGCGGGGGCTCAGCGTCTTGCCTTTGCAGCGGCCCACTGGACGCAGTGGCAGTCACGCCTGCTGGGGCGTCTGGACCAATGGCACCAGGACTACCCGGACCGGATCGGTCCCACCGAAGCGGAACTGACCCGTCTGCCGGGGCCCCATCTGGATCAGCCGGTACGTCATCGCCTGCTGCAGGCCCTGATTGATCAAGGTGAACTGAGCCGAAGCGGTTTCCGGTTCCGCCGGCCGGGGCACAGGCCCAGGCTTGATCCCACCGACCAGGCCCTGCTGGAGCAGGTTCTGCGGCAACTGGAGGGCACCGGCCTGAAACCGCCGATTGCCGGTGAACTGGCCGAGGCCCTGGGCCTGGCGCGGGACGACATGCTGGCCTTCCTGGAGCGAATGGACCGACTGGGCCAGCTGGTCGCCGTGGCACCCAACCGGTTCTACCGACCGGAATCCGTGGCAGAACTGGCGGCCATCGCGGTGGAACTGGCGGAGCAATCGCCCACCGGCGCCTTCGACGCCCGCGCCTACCGGGACCGCTCAGGCATCGGCCGCCGGCTGACGGTCAGCGTACTGGAATACCTGGACCGGGCCGGTGTCACCGCATTTATCAACGAGGAACGCCGGCTACAACCGGCCTACCGCCAACGGCAGGCGGTAACTCTCTCAAATAACGAGGAAAACGGTTACACTGCCAAACCCTGAATAATGGAAGGGGATCGCTTCCCGGTGGAGCGCCCGGACTTCAAATCCGGTGAGGTGCGCAACGCGCGCCTGGTGGGTTCGACTCCCATACCCTTCCGCCATTTATTGCCTCGTTCACGAATTCCCGCTTCCTCTAACAGACCACTGATTGAGCTGGAGCAGAAAGGAGCCGTTTCCATACAATGCGCTTAAGGCTGTTTCCGGCCTGACGGCCGTCCACCGGACGCCCTTGTCAGGGCGCCGCTTAGCTTCGCGTTATGCCCCTCTCTCAGCCTACTTTGCCGCCTAATAACGCTTGACGTTATTGACGAGCTGCGTCATCATTTCTTTATGATCATATCGTTCAGGTGTAAGGATACCGAGAAGCTGGCAAGCGGACGCCGCGTCAGACGCTTCGTCAATTTTGAGCGGGTTGCCTTGAGGAAAATTCGGCAACTTCAGGCTGCAAGCCGGTTGGATGATCTTAAAGTACCGCCCGGCAATATGTTGGAGCCATTGCATGGTGACCGCCAAGGTCAGCACAGTATTCGAATCAACAGGCAGTTCCGGGTTTGCTTCCGCTGGACCAAGGCTGGTGCGGAAGATGTTGAAATTGTTGATTACCATTAGGAGGTAACTCATGCGCAACATTGAAGCTGTAACGCCAGGCGAGTTACTGAAGGAAGAGTTCCTTGAGCCGATGGGTATTTCTCAATACCGCTTGGCCAAAGAGATTGGGGTGCCTGCCCAGAGAATCGGCCAGATTATTGCTGGAAAGCGTTCGATAACCGCAGACACGGACCTGCGACTTTGCCGCTTCTTTGGTTTGTCCAATGGCTACTGGCTGCGTGCCCAGGCAGCCTACGACACTGAGATTGCGGAAGATGCCCTTCATGATCAGTTGAAGAATATTCGTCCGTGGAGTGCTGTACCCGAAATCGGGCACAGGGCATAACCAACGGCTGCACAGCGACCGATTTTCCGCCGCTTCGCGGCTCCAAACCGGCGCGTGAGCCGGGCGTTAAGCCGAGGGGGCATCATGAGTTTCGTCGAAATATTAGCTCTATTTTCAGCTATGGCAGCTTTAGCTCTAGTTCCCAGTACTAGCGTCGCTTTGGTCGTTGCTCGCTCAGCCTCTGCTGGGTTCTCGAATGGGAGCGCTGTGGCGGCGGGAATTGTAGTCGGTGATCTTGTCTTTGTTTTCCTAGCTGTTTTAGGAATGGCTGCACTGGCAGAAGTTGTCGGCAGCTTCTTCTTAATCCTGAGATATTTGGCAGGTGGGTATCTTATCTGGTTCGGTATAAGCCTCATGAGATCGAAAGCTTCATTGCAGTTGGATGATTCAGGTCGGTCCGCATCGAAATTATCAGCAAGCTTTTTCTCTGGCCTGCTCCTTACCCTGAGTGATGTAAAGGCTATATTTTTTTACGCGAGCTTATTTCCCGTTTTTGTTGATTTGGCCTCTATCGGGACATTGGATATAGCAATAATTGCGGTGATAACGGTAGTCGCGGTCGGAGGTGTCAAATTGGGCTATGCCTATTTCGCAGAGCGCGTTGCGTCATTCGCTACTAAGCACAGAGCAGAACGAGCAGTTAAAGTTACGACTGGTGGTTTAATGGTTGGAGCAGGATCGTATCTGTTAATAAAGGCTTAACAAGTGACTGTGGCGTCAAAATCATTAATCAGGCCCTTTTTTCACGCCATGGCTCACCGGTTTTTGTGTGACGAGGGCTGAGGCTAAACTCTGTCGGGAGCGAAGCCTCAGTCCGTGCCAGGTTAGTTTAAATAGTACTGCTGATGATCTGTGTCTTCCACCTGGCTTTGGTGGATACGAGACAACCATAACCCCGGAGTTCCGTGGCGGAAACCCTCTTTTTCGTCGCCTTGATCACCTTTTTAAGCCAACCTTGGGCCAAGCGGCCACCTGCTCCAATCAGATCTTTGGCAAGCTCTCGCATGTTTTCGTTACAAGTCGTGTTTGCCTCAATCATTTGCTCAACGACGTCGACCGTAGTGTCGTTAAAGCCGCTTTTGTAATTTCGAATGGCCTGATCTTCGCCAATCGTGGCAAAGATAATTTCCAGGAGATAGTCCTTCTCGTCAGCGGTCAGCATGTAATCCTCCTTTGATCAGTGATGTGAACTCTTCCTTTGAGATGCCGGTTCCGTGCACCGTAAGAATATGGTCTTCGAAGTCTGCTTTGGTGACGAAGGACAGACAGCCGACATCGCCACACACACCGTAAATAGTGAAGGCTCCCACCGTTTCCTGGAATACCCCGCCATCGCCGTAGGTGTGCTGAATTTCTTTCGTGGAGTTTTCGAACAGGCGGGCGATTTCCTCATCAAACGCCTGTGGTGAATCCAACCCCAGAATCAGCTTCGGATAGTCCCGGATAGTGAAATCATCGGGTAGCCCCTCCGATGCATTCGAGATGACCCTGCCGGAAAGTAACTGTCCTTCAGCCGTTTTCAGGGCAGGCCCATCCGCTGAGAAAACAGTTGCACCAGAGATCTGAGATACCGGCACGGTGAGGGCGAACTCGCTGCTGTAGGAGAACTTTACCGGTTCCGTAGAAGCGCAGCCCTGTAGGGCGAAGGCGAGTGCAATAGGGGCAATTGGTTTCAGAAGACCCAGTTGTTTCGACACGTCATGTTCCTTGTCATCAGTTCGTCAGCTAGCCATTCGAGGCTAAGCAGTCAGCCTACGTCCGGTAGGCGCTGGCCACGAAAGCGTGAGATCGGGCTCCGTGGCGCCAGGATTTTCTCAAGGGGAGGGCTGTCACTCGCAGGCGGCTCCTTGCCTGAGTTGCATCCGTGAGTCGTGAAAACTATCAGCTTCGAAGCAATGCTACAACGGGCGAGCATGCGCTGTGTGACCAAGTCGTTGCGCGAGTGGTTTCGGGAAACGGGGATAGATCTATTTTTCGGTTGAGCACTATGCGGTCAATGGGTTCAGAGACATTGATCCGCAGGGTTATCTTTTATTCAGGCGCTGGAGTCAATCCGACTCCAGCGCCCCAGGATGGCCTTGCGGCCAGACGCTAAACGTTAGCTCTGTGGTTTGATCAGGTACTTCTCTCCGGTCGCCATTTTGCCGTAGGCCGACATGGCATCCAGTTGTAACGCACCGGCCAGGGAAACTTCATGGGTGTAGTGACTGGCGAAGGTGGTTTTGATCTCGGCGGCTACGCGTTTGCGCATGGCGATGTTGGTTTCCGTGCCCAGTTTGCCTAACGCATTGAACAATAGAAAGCCGTTCACACCCCAGGCAAAACCAAAGTTGCGGTTCAGTGTGATGGGGCCGCGATCAAGGCCGCCATAGATATACACCTGTTTGTAGACGTCAGAGCCATACACGCTGTATTCCGTGATGTCGCGAGAGACGGCGGCTTCCATGCAGGTGAGAATATCACTGGCCAGGCGACCGCCACCGATAGGGTCGAAAGCGATGGTCGCGCCGGTGTCGATCAGTGCCTGGGTCAGGTCTGCCATGAAACTGTCTTTACTGGAGTTGACCACGTATTTGGCACCCTGGTCCCGCAGCAGGTCTTCCTGTTCCTGCTTGCGGACGATATTGACCAGGTCGATGCCGTCGGCGATGCAGATGCGGTTGAGCATTTGCCCGAGGTTAGAGGCGGCAGCAGCGTGAACGATCGCCTTGTGGCCCTCAGCGCGCATGGTTTCCACCATGGCCAATGACGTCAGCGGATTCACAAAGCTTGAAGCGGCTTCGTCTGCCGTCGTACCGGGTGCCATTTCCAGACAGCTTTGCACATTGGCACAGAGGTATTTGCGGTAGCTACCGCCGCCAATGAACGCCACGGTCTTGCCCATCAGGCTTTGCGCTGCGTCGGATGAGCCTGCTGCGACCACGGTACCCGCGCCTTCATTGCCCACGGGTATCGCCTTGCCAACACGCTTTTTAACGGCGCCCATGAACTTGGCCGGGACATCGGCGTTAATGATCGGGCGATCGGCACTGCCGGATTGGCTGGCCGTCGTCATATCAGCCGCGCTGAACATCACTCCCAGGTCAGACGGGTTGATAGGGGCGGCTTCGACGCGGATGACCACCTGGTTTTCGCCCGGCTGCGGGATCTCGATCTCCCGCAGGGCAATTTCCAGTTTGTTGTCGTCGCTAATGGTGGACGTCAGTTCGATGTTGTTATCTGACACTTTTTTCTCCTCAAAGGATAGGGGGTCTCGTACTTCGCCAACCGATGTTATCAGATAGAATGAGGGGCAGGGTCAGAATGTCCCGACGTCGCCCACCATCGGAGAAGCGCTCTATGACCACAGCCACCCCCTATCCCATCGGCACCCCCGGCGTTCCCTGGGGCGACGAAGAACGGGCCGAGTGGTTGTCCCAGCAAGTCCGTCAGCGCAGCTACCAGGATGATGTGTTGAGCGTGGTGGAGGGCCTGAGTTCACGATTTGATGTCGAGGTCTATGGCCATCTGGACTACGGCGCCGACCAGTACCCCCTGATGGCGATCCGCAGCCGCAACTGGCGCGACGAACTTCCGGTGGTGCTGATCACCGGCGGGGTGCACGGCTATGAAACCAGCGGTGTCCACGGCGCGCTGCGGTTTGTGGAGCAGCATGGGGTAGAGTACGCCGACCGGGTCAACTGGCTGGTCGCGCCCTGTGTCAGCCCCTGGGCCTACGAGCGTATCCATCGCTGGAACCCGGACGCGGTGGACCCGAATCGCTCGTTCCGGGCGGACAGTCCAGCCGGGGAGTCGGCGGCGCTCATGGCACTGGTGGCCCCCATCCGCGATCGGGTGCTGATGCACATTGACCTGCACGAGACCACCGACACCGACGAATCCGAATTCCAGCCTGCGCTGGCGGCCCGTGATGGCAAGCTGTACGAGCCGGGCAGCATTCCCGATGGTTTCTATCTGGTGGATGATACCGAGCACCCGAACCCGGACTTCCAGCAGACGGTGCTGGCGGCCGTGGAGCCGATCACCCATATCGCGCCGGCCGATGAGCGTGGTGAGATCCTCGGGTCACCCGCAGCCGCCCGGGGCGTTATCCGGTACCCGCTCGCGCAACTGGGCCTGTGCGCCGGTATGACCAGCGCTCCCTGCCGGACCACCACCGAGGTTTACCCCGACAGCCCCCGTGCAACCCCGGAACAATGCAATGCCGTGCAGGTTGCGGCGGTGTGTGCGGCGATCGACTACGCGTTGGGGCATCGGTAGAGTCTCTTTTTTGGGTAAGCGGGGGAAAGCCGACGCTTGCCCTGTAACCCGTTGATCGGGTCTATTCCGGCCCTCCTGGGCCTCAACTACAATAAAACAGAAGAAGTAGCGTCTTATGAAAAAATGGATTGTTTCCGTCATCGTTCTGATCGCGCTGGCGTGCGGTACGTTCTGGGCAATGGCGGACAAGGACATGCGCCGGCTGGTGCTGAATATGCCGACTGATACCAATGTGCTTTTCTGGGAAACCCCGCAACGGGATGCCGTGTTCCGCGCCATGGACCGGGTGCCCCTGTTGTCAAAATCCCGGGCTATTGAGGCGGGCGATAGTCCCTATCCGTTACCCGAAGGCAAGCCGATCGAACTGGATGCGGACGTTGATGCCTTTATGGCATCCCAACGCTCCGCCGCGCTGCTGATCGTGCAGGACGGTAAGGTACGGTTTGAGCGCTATGGCCTGGACTTCGGCCCGGAGGGGCGCTGGACCAGTTTCTCGGTGGCCAAGTCCTTTACCTCCACCCTGGTCGGTGCCGCCCTGAAGGACGGGTATATCGACAGTATCGAAGACAAGGTATCGGCGTATATTCCGGACCTCCAGGGCTCGGCCTATGACAATGTCACCATCCGGCAGTTGCTGACCATGACGTCGGGTGTGGAATGGAATGAAGACTACGCGGACCCGCAATCCGATGTGGCGCAGTTTAATACGCACGAAGCGGAGCCGGGCGTGGATGTCACCGTGAGTTATATGCGCCAGTTGGAAGCGGAAGCGCAGCCAGGCACGAAATGGGTCTACAAGACCGGCGAAACCAACCTGATTGGTGTGTTGGTCAGTTCAGCCACTGGCAAGACGCTGTCGGACTATCTGTCGGAGAAGGTCTGGAAGCCCTTTGGCATGGAACAGGATGCCAGCTGGCTGCTGGGATCCACGGGGCACGAGATCAGTGGTTGTTGCATACAGGCCTCCACCCGCGACTTCGCCCGTTTTGGCCTGTTCATCCTGGGCGGCGGCCTGGTTGATGGCGAGCCGGTATTGCCCGACGGCTGGCTGGCCCAGGCCACCAGCACGCAGGCGGAGACCGATCAGCCGGATTACGGTTACGGCTACCAGTGGTGGACGCTGGAGGACGGTGCGTTTATGGCGCGGGGCATCTTTGGCCAGAGCATTTTTATCGACCCGCAACGGCAGCTCGTCATTGCCTCCAATAGCAACTGGCCGCAGGCCTCCGATCGCCAGGGCGGCACCCACGGGCAAGAACGTCTGGCCTTTTTCCGGCAGGTTCAGCAGGCGATTGATCGGGAGTCTGCGGAGTAGATCGTGGTGCAGCCATTGGCGCGGGATTCGAATCATGAAACGTAGGGAAACCCTGGTCGGTCGTATACTGTTGCTCGTCATTTCGATGGCTTTCGTGTCAGCTTGTCAGGCGTCTGGTCCGAAGCAGGCAGGTTCCGGCGGCCAGTCTGATTTCATTAGTGAAGCCCTGGTTGATGCTGTGGAACAAACCCATTTTTCTGCAGTGGTTCGTCATGTGAGTGCCGAGCGCAGGGCCCCCGGGGCAAGCGACAGTGGACCGGTCTTTCTCCACCGTGTTGAAGTTCGTGAAGTTTTCCGGGGGCCGGAAGTCGAGAGCCTGACCTATGCGCTGTATGCGGAGCCAGGGGAGTCCAGTGCTTCGTCATCAGGGTGGGTGATTATTACCCTATGTCGGGGGAGCGATGAAGGGTACGAGTGGCCCGGGACGGGGGCCATTTTCCCTGCAACGGAAGAACTGGTGGAGATAGCCCGTAAAGCGGCGCGGAATGCCGGTCCGGATCAACAGGCGTTTAACCAGTGTGATTGGTGACGGGAGCCGGCAGGCCCCCGTCTTTCATCGTCATCAGGGAAGCAGCACCGTTGACCCGGTGGTCTGCCCACTCGCCAGGGCCTCATGGGCCTTGGCCGCTTCCGCCAGTGGGAAGCGCTGGTTGATGTCCGCCTTGATGGCGCCGCTGGCCAGCATCTCGAACAGTTCGCCGCACATGGCCTCGAAGCGGGGGCGGGTGTCGGCGTAGCCGGCGAGGCTGGGACGGGTGACGAACAGCGATCCCTTCTGGTTGAGGATGCCGATGTTGACGCCGCTCACCGGGCCGGTGGTGTTACCGAAGCTGACCATCAGGCCGCGCTTTTGCAGGCAGTCCAGGGAGGTTTCCCAGGTGTCCTTGCCCACGGAGTCATAGACCACTGGAACCATGTCACCGTCGGTGAGCTCACGGACCCGTTCGACGATGTTCTCTTCCTTGTAGTTGATGGTGGCCCAGGCGCCGTGGTCCATGGCCAGTTTTGCCTTCTCCGGTCCGCTCACGGTTCCGATCAGTTTTACCCCCAGGGCTTTCGCCCACTGGCAGGCAATCAGGCCGACTCCGCCTGCGGCGGCATGGAACAGGATGGTTTCGCCGGATTTCACCGGGTAGGTCTGGCGCAGCAGATACTGGACCGTCAGGCCCTTGAGCATGGTGGCCGCCGCGGTTTCGAAATCGACGTTGTCGGGAATCCGGATGGCCTTTCCCGCTGGCAGCACATGCTGCTCGCTGTAGGAGCCCAGTGGTGCCTGAGCGTAGGCCACCCGGTCGCCCACCTGGAAGTCCGCTACGTCCGCGCCGATGGCGTCCACCACGCCGGCGCCTTCCGTGCCCAGGCCGGAGGGTAGGGAGGGGACCGGGTAGACGCCGGAACGGAAGTAGATCTCGATGTAGTTGAGGCCAATGGCCCGGTTGCTCACGCGGATTTCACCGGGGCCCGGTTCCGGTTGCGGGGTGTCCTCCAGTGTCAGGACCTCCGGACCGCCGGTCTGGGAAAATCGGATAGCTTTGGTCATTGCCTGGTACCTTTTTTATTGAGGGGGTGAGTGGCGCCATGCCGTTGCGGCATCCGGCGTTCCATCATACTCACCCCGGTCCGTTTTTGCCCGTCGCCAAAGGTATCAGTGGGAATGCCCGTGGCTCAGGCGGGCATCGCTGATATCGCTACGGGCATGGCGCATCACGCTGATGCCCGAAGTGACCGCCAGGCTACCGATAACCGCCGCTACCGCCAGGTCGGGCCAGGCCGTACCGGTGCCGAAGACACCCAGGGCAGCCACCATGACGGCGACGTTGCCGATGGCGTCGTTGCGACTGCACAGCCAGACTGAGCGCATGTCGGAATCACCACTGCGGTAGCGGAACAGGATCCAGGCCACGGAAACGTTGGCGGCAAGGGCCAGGAACCCGACCGCGCCCATGGTGACGGCCTCCGGGGTAATGCCGCTCTGGGCCACCCAGATCGCCCGGGCCAGCACCGCGAGCCCGAACACGGTCATGGTGACGCCCTTGACCATGGCCGCCCGGCCACGCCAGAGCATACCCATGGACAGCACCGACAGTGACAGCAGGTAGTTGGCGCTGTCGCCGAAGAAGTCGATGGCATCCGCCATCAGGGAGACGGAGCCCGACTGGAAACTGGCGATGCCTTCCACCACGAACATGGTCAGGTTCACCCAAAGGGCAAACCACAGGGCGCGGCGGAATCCCGGCGAGGGTGTTTTCGGTTCCGGGGCGGAACAGCAACTGCTCATAATGACCTCCTATTCGTTGATTATGGTCATTACAAGGCCTGTAGTAGCTACAGGGTCAAGAAATCAAACCGGGTTTTTTAACGGGTGCCATGGCTGCCCGGAATATGGTTGTGGCTGTCCTGTGGAAGATCGGTGTCCAGGGCATCGGAAAGCCCGCCCAGGATGCCGCATTCGGCCACGGTGCGACCCTCGGAACAGGCCTGCTGGAGCTGCGCCAGGGTGTCCTCCAACTGGTGCAGTTCCGTCAGCCGCTGGCGTACGTGCTCCAGGTGGCGGGCCAGCAGGGCGTCCACCTGGCTGCAATCCGCGTCCGGCTGGTCCGCCAGGCGCACCAGCTCGCGGATTTCATCCTGGGCCATGTCCAGGTTGCGGCAGCGGCGGATAAACAGCAGCCGGTCCAGGTGGGCCTGTCGGTAGCGCCGGTAACCATTGGCTTGCCGTTCCGGTTGTGGGAGCAGGCCGATCTTTTCGTAGTAGCGTACGGTTTCCACCGGAATGCCGGCTTGCTCCGCGACTTCACCAATCCTCACGTCCTGTCCTCCCAGTGGATGTCCGGTCCGATCCTGGATACGTCCGCCAGCCCTGACGTGGCAGACAGGTATCCAGGATCATGGCGGTAGACTCTTAACCATTCACCAGGAAGTGTACCCAGATACTGGCGGCATAGCCCAGGGCAATGGCCGGTGTCCACTTCAGGTGGCTGAAGAAAGTGTACTGGCCCCGGGCCTGTCCCATCAGGGCGACACCCGCGGCTGAGCCGATGGACAGCAGGCTGCCGCCCACGCCGGCGGTCAGGGTGACCAGTAGCCACTGCAGGTCGGGCATGTCCGGGTTCATGGTGAGTACCGCGAACATCACCGGAATGTTGTCCACCAGCGCCGAGATCACGCCGATCATGACATTGGCCGCGGTCGGCCCCAGGTCGACATAGAGGGTGTTGGACATCAGCCCCAGGTAGCCAATAAAGCCCAGGCCACCCACGGCGAGGATTACGCCGTAGAAGAAGAACAGGGTATCCCACTCGGAACGGGCGATGTGGGCGAACACATCGAAACCGTGTTCGCCGGAGCTGTCGCCGGGTGGGGTTTCCGAGGATTCCTGCCACTGGTATTCCTCGTGGCGTTTGAGGAAGTAACCAAAGATCTTCAGATAGGCCAGGCCGGTCATCATGCCGAACACCGGGGGAATATGCAGGAACTGGTGAAAACTGATGGCGGTGGCGATAGTGGCCAGGAACAGGCCACAGATGATCAGACCCCCGGGGCGCATGACCCGGTCGTGGCTCTCTGGTGCCATGGGCTGTCCCTTGGGCAGGGCAAGGTGCATGAGGGCGGCGGGCACCAGGAAGTTCACGGCACTGGGCAGGAACAGCTGGAAGAAGTCCTGGAACGGCAGGATACCTTTCTGCCAGACCATCAGCGTGGTGATATCACCAAACGGGCTGAAGGCGCCCCCGGCGTTGGCCCCCACTACGATGTTGATGCAGGACAGGGAGACAAACGAGGGGCTGTCACGGCCCACCGCCATGACCACGGCGCACATGATCAGGGCGGTGGTGAGGTTATCCGCCACCGGTGAGATAAAGAACGCCAGGGTGCCGGTAATCCAGAACAGCTTGCGGTAACCATAGCCGCGGCCCAGCAGCCAGATCCGCAGCTGGTCGAACACGCCCCGCTCCAGCATGGCGTTGATGTAGGTCATTGCTACCAGCAGGAAGAAGAACAGCTCGGCGTATTCCAGGAAGTTGTGGCGGATAGCTTCCTCGACGTCGCTGTCCAGTCCGTTCATGCGGTAGACAATGGCCAGCAGCACCCAGATCAGGCCGGCGGCCAGCAGCATGGGTTTGGACTTGGCCAGGTGGATCTTCTCTTCCAGCATCACCAGCGCATAGGCCAGCAAGAAGATGGCAATGGCCAGGTAACCGACGGGATGGTGGATCAGGGACAGTGCCTCGGAGGCGGGAGCGGCCCATACCTGGCCGGATGCCGACAGCAGTCCGGCTGTCGGCAACAACAGGTGTTTCTTCATTCGGTTTCTCCGGAAAGAGCCCCGGCCGTAGCCGGGGCGGGAGGGGGTTATTCGATCTCGATCAGGGTTTCGCCGGGGGCCACCCGGTCGCCTTTCTTGATATGGACGGCCTGGACGGTACCGCCGACGGTGGCCTTGACTTCGGTTTCCATCTTCATGGCCTCGATCACCAGTACCGGATCGCCGGCGGATACGCTGTCGCCTTCCTTGACCAGAACATCCACGATATTGCCCGGCATGCTGGTGGTGACATGGCCCTGGCTGGTGGCCTTGCTGCGACCGCTGGCGGTGGAGCCGCCTTCCTGGCCGGTGGACTCCAGCTCGATCTCCTCCGGCACGCCGTCCACGGTCATGTAGAAGCGGCGGCGGGATTCTTCGACCGGATTGGCACCAGTGACGTGAATGTCATAGCTTTCGCCATGCACGGTGATCTGGAACTGGGTGGAGATGGGGCCTCCGCCGCCCTTGCCGGGGACCGGCTCCAGGGCTTCCGGCTGCAAGGTGCCGTCGCGGCGCTGCTCCAGGAAGCTGCGGGCCTGGTCCGGGAACATGGCGTAGGTAAGCACGTCTTCCTCGGTTTCTGCCAGGTCACCCACCTGCTTACCCAGGTCCTTGAATTCCTTCGGGATCAGGTTGGCGGGGCGTTCGGTAATCAGCTCCTCGGAGCCGACCGCGCGGCGTTGCAGTTCCTGGTCCACATCCGCCGGTGCCTTGCCGTACCAGCCCTGCAGGTACTTCTTCACCTCGTTGGTGATGGTGTCGTAGCGCTTACCGGAGAGCACGTTGATCACCGCCTGGGTGCCCACAATCTGTGAGGTGGGGGTCACCAGTGGCGGATAGCCAAGATCCTTGCGTACCCGGGGGATTTCCTCGAATACATCCTGGATGCGGTCCAGGGCGCCCTGCTCCTTGAGCTGGTTGGCCAGGTTGGACATCATGCCGCCGGGCACCTGGGACAGGAGCACCCCGGTATCCACACCGTTGTAGTCGCTCTCGAACTGGTGGTACTTCCTGCGCACCTCGCGGAAGTGGCGGGTGGCCTTGTCCAGCAGTTCCAGGTTGAGCCCGGTTTCGTAACCGGCATCGTGCAGGGCCGCCACCAGGGATTCCGTGGGCGGGTGGCTGGTGCCGCCGGCAAAGGCGGACAGGGCGGTATCGATATGATCCACGCCGGCTTCCATCGCGGCCCACTGGCACATGGGGGCCATGCCGGAGGTGGCGTGGGAGTGCAGGAACACCGGCAGGGTCAGTTCCTTCTTCAGGCGGCCCACCAGCTCGGCAGTGACCTCCGGCGCCAGCAGGCCGGCCATGTCCTTGATGGCAATGCTGTCGGCGCCCATGTCGGCCATGGCCCTGGCCTGTTCCAGGTAGGCGTCCACGGTATGCACCGGGCTGACCGTGTAGCACAGGGTGCCCTGGGCGTGCTTGCCGGCCTTCTTGACGGCGCGGATACTGGTTTCCAGGTTGCGCACGTCGTTGAGGGCATCAAAGATTCGGAATACGTCCATGCCATTCTCGGCGGCCTTGGCCACGAAGGCTTCCACCACGTCGTCGCCATAGTGGCGGTAGCCCAGCAGGTTCTGGCCCCGCAGCAGCATCTGCAGGCGGGTGTTGGGCAGGGCCTTGCGCAGGGTGCGCAGGCGTTCCCAGGGGTCTTCCTTGAGAAAGCGCACGCAGGCGTCAAAGGTGGCGCCGCCCCAGCATTCCAGTGACCAGTAACCGGCCTGGTCGAGCCATTCGCAGGCCGGCAGCATGTCTTCGGTACGCAGGCGGGTGGCGATCAGTGACTGGTGCGCGTCCCGCAGGATAACGTCGGTGATGTGGATCTTGCGTTTACTCATGATCTCTCTCCGGAATTCGGTTACAGGCCCGCCTGGGCGGCGATGGCGGCGGCAATGGCCGTGGCGATGGACTCAGGGCGGGCTTTGGTGCTGTATTCCAGCAGTTGCGGGTTGTTCTCCACGAAGCCGGTATTGAAGTTCGCTCCCTGGAAATCAGGGTGACCAAGGATCTGCTGGTAATAGGGGATGGTGGTCTGCACCCCATAGATGCCCATGTCGTTGAGGGCGCGACGGGAGCGATCGATCAGCTCCGGCCAGTCCATGGCCCAGACGATCAGCTTGGCGCACATGGAGTCGTAATAGGGCGGGATCTCATAGCCGGTGTACATGTTGGCATCGGTGCGCACCCCCGGGCCGCCGGCGGAGTAGTAGCGGCTGATACGGCCGAAGCTGGGCAGGAAGCCGTTCTTCGGGTCCTCGGCGTTGATCCGGAACTGGGCGGCAAAGCCACGGTAGGAAACATCCTCCTGCTTCATCCACAGCGGTTCGCCCTGGGCAATCCGGATCTGGGCCTTGATGATGTCGATGCCGGTGATTTCCTCGGAGATGGTGTGCTCCACCTGGACCCGGGTGTTCATCTCCATGAAGTAGAAACTGCCGTCGTGGTCCAGCAGGAACTCCACGGTACCGGCGTTGGTGTAGCCGCACTGGCTGGCCACTTTGCGGGCCAGCTCGCCGATGTATTCCCGCTGGCTGTCCTCCAGTTGCGGGGACGGTGCCAGTTCGATCAGCTTCTGGTTGCGGCGCTGGATGGAGCAGTCCCGCTCGTACAGGTGCACCACGTTGCCGTGGTGGTCCGCCAGGATCTGCACCTCGATATGGCGGGGTTCGATGATGCACTTTTCCAGGAACACCTCGGCACTACCGAAGGCTTTGGTCGCTTCCGAGATGACCCGCTCGTAGTTCTGCCGCAGTTCCTTCTCGTTGTCGCAGCGGCGGATGCCCCGACCGCCACCGCCGGAGGTGGCCTTGAGCATGACCGGGTAGCCAATATCCTCAGCCTGGCGGACGGCGTCCTCCACATCGGCCAGGTTGTCCTCCGAGCCGGGGGTAACCGGCACGCCGGCGGCAATGGCGGTCTGCCGGGCCCGGGTCTTGTCACCCATGGCTCCGATGGCGTCGGCAGAAGGCCCTACAAAGGTAATGCCCCGCTGTTCACAGATGGCCGCCAGTTCGGCGTTCTCGGAGAGAAAACCATAGCCGGGATGCAGGGCGTCACAGCCGGTTTCCACCGCCATATTCACGATATGGTGCGGGTTGAGGTAGCCGGACAGCGGGTCCTGGCTGATCCGGTAGGCCTCATCGGCCTTTTTCACGTGGAGCGAATACTTGTCCGCTTCCGAGTAGATGGCAACGGATCGCACGCCCAGCTCGTGGCAGGCACGGGCAATCCGCACCGCAATCTCGCCGCGGTTGGCGATCAGCAGTTTGCGAAAGGCCATGGTATGACCTCCTTCTATTAAGGCTTTTGGAGTCGCTTCTGAATCGGCCGGACAGCACGCGGGTGAGACCGGCCAATGGGCCGCTCCCCAACTATCAGCATAGTCCGGTGGTGGAATGGTGTCAGGCGGGTGGGGCCCGGGGTAATCCGGGACCGCTGAGGAGCCGCGCCCCGGGAATATTGCACTCGACGCAGGCGATATGCTGTCCGGTCGGTAATAGTGACCATGGCCACTTGGCGGGAGCAGCGTCCGGGGGCGGATCGGACGTGCTGTCATCGCCGTGGGCAACATAGGACAGGCTCTCTTCCATGCCCGCGGCCTGGAAGTGCTGATCACTGCCCTGGGACAGTCGATCCGCAGCTCCCCACACAATAAGCCCCGACAGCAACGCCAGCAGGGCGAGCAGTCGGCAGGGCGATTGGGAGAGGTGGCTGGAGGACACGGATCGATGACCTTGCGTCGTGATTAAAAGGGTTTGGAACCGAAACGGTTGGACGCTATATGTACCACACAGCCGTGGTCAGGCAAAGGACCGATTGTCGGAGTCGTGTTGTTTTTCAGGCACTATTCACAGTGGTCAGTGGTACAACCCTTTCGAACTGACGTGCCGGGGCAATGGCGCCCCGGGAATGGCTACGATGGCTTCCAGGCCGCCCAGGCGGCTACGGTCAAAGGCCAGGGAGCCGCCGTGTGCGTCCAGTGTCCGGCGCACGGTCACCAGACCATCGCCGGCGGATTGATCAGCGCTGCGCTGGAATTCTGCCTCGCCCAGATGAGGCATTAGCGTCGGGTCGACGCCGGGGCCGTCGTCCGCCACACCAAACACCAGCATGTTGCCCTTGATGGCCAGGAAGATATTGACCTGGGATTTTGCCCACTTGCCGGCGTTGTCCAGCAACTGGCCGAAGACTTCGGTGAGTTCCGCTTCCCGTATGGTCCAGGAATCGCTTTCCGCCACGTCGGTAATCAGCTCGAAATTCACGTCCGGGTAGCGATGTCCCAGCATGGCGATCAGCTTGCGGCATTTCCGGGTCGGGAAGGCCAGATTTTTCTTGCCGGCGGAGGGTGGGGCCCCGGTCTCTGTCGATGCCGGTGGCTTCGCCCGTTGTGGTTCGGGCTCCCGTTCCGGTTCCGGCCCGGGGGACTCATTCAGGGCTTTCTCGATATCGGCATCCAGCTCTTCCAGGGACACCTCCAGGTCCTCTGCATCCTTGGGGGCGGGGTGCGGGGGCGGCTCTGGCTGCTTCCGGGGTTGAGGCTTATCCTTCAGCGTATTCGACCCTCGCATGGGCCTGCCATCGTCCGTCTGATGGTCGGCGCCGGACTGCAGGATCCGGTCCAGCAACTGGATCAGCGAGGCCATTTCCCAGGGGGCATCGGACGAGAGCCCGCCACGATGGCCCTTCTGGAACTCCAGCACGTCCTGTTGCAGTTCCCGCAGGTGGGCCCGGAACAGTCCCAGGGAGAGGATGGCGGTAATGGACAGCAGGATCAGAATGCCGGCCCCTAGGAGCAGCCATGGCATCAGGCCGGCCTGCAGGCTGCAGACCCACTCGGCATAGCCCTTGTCGCCGCAATTGGCGATCAGTGGTTGCGCCAGCCATGGTCCGATCTTGCTGCTTACCACCCAGGCGACCAGGGTAAAGGTCAAGGCAAAGGGGGCAACCAGCAGGAACAGGCTGGAGCGGATGGAACGGCGCATAGCGGGCACATCTCCCTAACACTTCGGACTTCCCTGACCCTCAATGAAACAAGGGTAATCGAACGGGTTACCGTCGGTCAGTTCAGTTCGTGGGCCCGGTAACTCCGGTTGGATATTGTGAACCACCGGAGACCGATGTGACATTACGTGTGTGACAGGGTCATGTCGTAGCGGTTCACTATCCATGCCCGTATCTTCAGGAACGCTGGTCCCGGGCCAGTTGAGTCAGGTCCCGGGTGATCTGCTCGGCCGATAGGTCCGGGCGCAGCAACAGGCGGGCCTCGCCCTGGCCGTCGAATACATAGACCGCTGAACTGTGGGAGACATTATAGTTGCCCCGGTCGTCCGGTTTGTCATAACCGAAGGTGGTGCGGTAACGCTTGGCAAGGTCCCTGAGGGCGGCCTCGTCGCCGGTCATGCCCACGGCGCGGTCACTGAAGAAGCTGACATAGTTGCCCAGTTTCTCCGGCGTATCCCGCCGGGGGTCGACACTGACGAACAGTGGGGTGACCTGGTCCTGCAGCTCCTCGGGCATGGCCCTGATGGCCTGGCTCAGTCGGGCCATGGTGGTGGGGCAGACATCGGGGCAGTTGGTGAAACCAAAGAACAGCAGGCGCACCTGGCCCTGGTAGTCCTGCGCGGTCACTGTCTCGCCGTCGCTACGGGTCAGGGTAAAGGCCAACTCAGGCATCAGGCCGTCGATCTCCTTGGCGTTCCAGTCCTGTTCGGAGCCGAAACAACCTGCCAGCAGCAGGGCAAGGCAGGCGGTCAGTGTGATCTTGAAACCGTTCATTGGGTTGCTCCTTCCAGGGATTCAGGGCGTGGCCTCGGCCGGTCATCCTTCATCGCCCGGGACAGTATGATCAGGATGCCGATGATGCTCATCATCGCCGGTGGTATCCAGGTGAGGATGCCGCCGATGAGCTGGTCGTCTTCCGGCGACATGGGCCAGGCGCGACCACAGACCTCGTAGACGTCGTAGACCATGCCCCGGTTGAACACGATCCAGGCCCCCAGCACCATCTGTGGCACACCCACCAGCACCAGCAGCAGGATGCGCCTGCCGTAGCCCAGGGAGGGGGTGTCGTGGGGGGACCGGGGGTCGAAGATCAGCCACCAGAACAGCAGGCCGTCCAGCAGCATGCTCCAGTTCATCACCCAGTAGAGGTTGCGGCTGAGCATGGCGTCGAAATGGATGGCGGGCCAGAGCCAGAAATATACCAGCCCGGCGAACAGGAACGCGGCGATCAGGGGCTGCTGCAGCGTGTTGTAGGCCACGCGGACCGGCAGGGCCCAGGCGCCGAGGTAAGGTGCCAGCCGCTGGTGCCAGAAGCGCAGGATGGGCAGCGGGTTGGACAGGGCGATCAGCACCGGCCCCAGGTGATGGAGCACCAGATGCTGGCCCCGGTGGATAAAGAACATGTATTGGGCGTAGTAGTCGAACCGGGTCTGCATCACCGCGTAGCACAGCAACAGGCCGAGGAAGAACACAGCCACCCGGAACGGACCGGGGCGTTCACTCCCAGGCAGAGCCCGCCAGGCCCATAGGTAGCCGCCGGCAACCAGCAGGTAGGCCAGTATCGTCAGTGGTGAGACATCGTAGGGAAGCAGCATGGACCAGTTCATGGCATCACGCCCGGGGGCAAATCCTGTGTCGGTGTTGTTGTTGGAATCCGGTAATGGACGGCTCACCGTCCGGCGCACCCGCGAGAGTAGCAAGATCGTGGGGGAACCGGAAGTAGGCTTCAGCCGGCCATGCCGAAACCGGGCTGATACTGGCGGCCTGTTTTGTGCAACCGGTCGTATTGGGTTTTACTTAGGGACAACAGACCTTTACGTCCTTCAGCCCAGGAGGCTCACTGATGGCCCGATTCAGCGATTGCCTGCCACCCCCGTCGGTACTGATTTTCGACTGGCATGGCACCCTGGTGGACACCCACGACGCCATGTTCAGCGCCATGGAGGAGATGCTGCCCCAACTGGAAGACCTGGGGCTGGTGGAGCGGCTGTTGCCCGAGGACCGGTGTCGCACCCAGGATGATGCCCGCCTGGTGCGCTATATCCGCATCTTCCGGCGTCTGCACCCGCGCATCCTGGCGGAGCGTCGTGTCAGCCGCACCGATATCTTCAACGCCATCTTCGGCGATGATCGGGACGCCAAGCTCATCGCTCACAAGGCCTACAACGAGTGCTACCGGAAATACTTCGGCCAGGTCAAACCCTTCCAGCCGGGGGCCTATGAGTACCTCACTGCCATGAAGCGCATGGGTATCAAGCTGGCGGTGTCCACCAACCGCAACCGGGAGTTCCTCGACAAGGAACTGCTGACTGTGGACGAGGGTCGCTGGGCCAACCTGTTCGATGCCACCGTGTGCGCGGATGATGTCACCGAGTACAAACCGGACCCGCAGGTGATCCTCAAGACGGTGGAAAAGCTGGACCTGCCCCTGGACGACCGGGCCTGGTACGTGGGCGACAGTTACGTGGACATGCTCACCGCCAACAAGGCGGGGGTGTCCGGGGTGTTCTACAACGGCGCCTGCTGGGAGCCGGGGCGTATCGACAGCTGGTTCAGCCACCGGGATGCCCCGGCGGCCATCCTGGACAGCTTTGAGGACCTGATGGACCTGCTGGCGTTGCTTGAGCGAAGCCGACCGGAGTGTTTCGACATGACTCCGGCGGAAGCCCGGCCGCGCCCCTTCCCGCCGCCGGAGCGGCCGGAACCCCGCATCGAGGCGGACTGGCACCCCGCGGTGGTGAGGCTGATCCGACCGGCGGTGGTGCTGTTCGACTGGCACGCCACCCTGGTGGATACGCTGGATGCCATGTACCACGCCGTGGATGACATGCTGCCGGAATTCTCCGAGCTGGGGCTCACCGAGCGCATGCTGGCACCGGAGGACAGCAAGACCCCGGAGGATGCCCGCCTGGTGGCCTATGTCCGGGAATTTGCCCGCCTGCACCCGAAGGTCCGTGCTGACCGCAAGATTTCCCGCACCGATATCTTCGAGGTGCTGTTCGGGGACGATCAGGAGGCCAAGCAGGTTGCCCACAAGGTGTTCAACCGGCACTACCGGGAACATTACGGAACGGTAAAGGCCTTCGAGCCCCGGGTGAGAAATGTGCTGGAGGGGCTTCGCGGGCTGGATATCCAGGTGGGCGTAATCACCAACCGTGACCGGGAGTTTTTCGAGAACGAGCTGGCAGCAGTGGAGGATACCGGCTGGACGGAGCTGTTCGACGTGGATGTGTGTGGCGACGACACCCCCCTGCGCAAGCCCCACCCGGACCAGTTGCTGCTGGCGATCCAGAAGCTGGACTATCCGCCGGACCCGAGCGTGTGGTACGTGGGCGACAGCACCACCGACGTGATCTCCGCCAAGCGGGCGGGCCTGACCTCGGTGTTCTTCAACGGCGCCCAGTGGGATCTGCCCTGGCTGAACAAGATCTTTCCGGGGACCCACAAGCACCCCCATAAGCCGGATGTGGTGGTGAACGACTTCTCGGAGTTCTGGGCGCTGGTGCTGGCCTGTGAGGAGGGGCCGCCGTAAGGGCAGGTGGCTTTTACCTGACTTTCATATCCCGGAAACGATCAGGGCAGTTGCGTTATGGTTCCGGTGAGAACGGCCGGGTGGTGCGCCTGGAGGAGGCGGATAAGCCCCGGTAGTGGCTACTCCCCGGGAGAGCCGTTGGTGCTTCCCGGTCGCAGGTACGGACTCCGCAGGGCCTTCTCAATATTCAGGCCGATGGCCACGCCACCCACGAAGCGGTCGGTTGCCGGGTCCACCACGGGCATTGAAGCGAATACCTGGAACTCCTGGGCGGATGGATCAAAGCGAACCGGCCCCAGGTACAGGGTGTCACTGGTCTTGCCGGCAATAGTCTCGAACTTGCGCTCATCCCCCTGCCAGTAGTCGGATGTCAGGACACTGATGGCAGCCGCGGCGCCGATGGTGTCCATCACGATGGTTTCCGTCACCATACCGTCCTGCTCGTATTGCCACTGGGCCAGTTTGCCGGACAGTTTTAAAGAGAGTATCTCGGCGGCTTTGTCTGATGCCCGGGAAGGCGACAGTTCCCGCCATTGTTTGTCCAGTGCCAGTACCTCACCCAGTTCCGCCGGCGGTCCGAGACTGCCGAGCCAGTCCTCAAGATGATAGGTGTTGACCAACTCATCGATCAGGCTCCTTGCCCGGTTGCTTATCTGGCTCATTTCCTGCTGGCTGAGGTCGAATCCGCCGGTCATGCAACCTGCGATATGCCGGTTGAATTTGTTCAGGAACTCGGGGTGCTCCATGGCAAAGGGCACGGTGACGTAGAGGCTCAATGGTGCGAACCGCACGAACTGTTTATTCAGATCATCCGGGTCCTGTCCGCTCAGGCGCTGGAGTGCCATGACCCTTTCATCCATCAGCACCGCATCGACGCGATCCCGGTGTAGCAGGGCCAGCAACTGGTCCGGGTGGGATACGGTCATGGCGGTGGCGTAGCGGCTCTGCTCCAGCCAGATGGCTTCGTTACTGCCGGCAATGGCGGCGATCCGGCTGTCCCTGAAGTTGTCGATGGGCTCCAGGGAATAGAAGTACCATTTTTCCAGTGCTACCGGCGCTGTGGGCAGGGCAAAGCGGTTCAGCAGATCCGACTCGTCCACCGCGAAGTAGCCATCAATTACATGGTTCCGAAGCCCATGGATGGCACGGTTCTGGGGAACGGTACGGATCTGTGTCTCCCAGTCCATGCGTCCGGCCACGCAGCGGACGGTTTCCACGGTTGTGCCAAAGGGCCCTGTATGGTCCTGCACGGAGGCAGGATTTACCTGGTAGGGTGGCGAGTGAAAGGTATACAGGTTCAGGGTCCGGGCGTGGGTCATGGGGCTGGACAACAGCACGGAAAGGTACAGAACCAGAAAACACCAGAGCCTTTTTTCCATGTGGTGTGGCATCTCAGTCAGTCAATCGATTTCAGGCGGGCCTTTCCCGCTGGTTTCATAATCGTTATAGACCAGCCGGACCGTGGGGTTCATCATCCAGTCACGACTGAGTCAATGCTCCTGTAGCATAGTCCAAACTATGTCGGTTTGGTGTACGCTACAGTTTGTCCAGGTTCTCCAGGAGCCATTCCGCCCTTTCCAGGATCTCCTGTCGCCGCTGCCCGTCCTGTCGGTGCCAGTTCCTGAACATCATCTTCATTCGCGGATTCTGACGAAACTGCTCCTGGTGCCGGTCGATAAAGTGCCAGTACAGGGCATTGAAGGGGCATGCGTCGTCACCGGTAGCCAGGTCCACCCGGTAGTGGCACTGGCGGCAGTAGTCCGACATCCGGTGGATGTACTTGCCGCTGGCGGCATAGGGTTTCGAGCCCAGGTAACCGCCGTCCGCGTGCATCACCATGCCCAGGGTGTTGGGAAGTTCCACCCAGTCATAGGCGTCCACGTACACCGCCAGATACCAGTCGCAGATCTCCTCCGGACGTACACCGGCCAGCAGTGCGAAATTACCGGTGACCATCAGCCGCTGGATGTGGTGGGCGTAACCGTTGCGGAGGGTGCTGTCGATCGCCCGGTGCATACAGTGCATATGGGTCTCGCCGGTCCAGTAGAACCAGGGCAGGGGCCGGTTGTTGCCCAGCCGGTTTTCCCGGGCGTAGTCCGGCATGGTCAACCAATAGATGCCGCGCACGAATTCCCGCCAGCCAAGTATCTGCCGGATAAAACCCTCCACCGCGTTGATGGGGGCCTGGCCTGCGTACCAGGCCCGTTCGGCGGCTTCGCAGACTTCCATCGGGTTCAGCAGGCCACAATTGAGGTAGGGCGACAGGATGGCGTGGAACAGCCAGTCTTCGTGGTCCGACATGGCGTCCTGAAAGTCCCCGAAGCAGGGCAGGGCGAAATCGATGAAATGCGCCAGGGCGGCCCGGGCATCCCCGGCGGTCACGGCGAAGTGGAAATCGTCGGTGGTGCCGAAGTGATCCGCGAAGTGGGTTTCCACCAGGTCGATTACCTCCCGGGTGATGTCGTCGGGTTCAGCCCGGAAGGTCGCCGGGGCTGGGGGGGTGCCGGTCCACTTGCGGCGGTTGTCGGCGTCGTAGTTCCAGCGGCCGCCCTCCGGTTCACCTTCCGCCGTCATCAGCAGGCCGGTCTTGCGGCGCATCTCCCGGTAGAAGAATTCCATGCGTAGTTGTTTGCACCCTTCGGCCCAGCGGGCAAACTCGTCCTTGCTGGCCAGAAATCGGGAGTCCGGACGGATTTCCACCGGTAAGCCCAGCCGCTCACGCCATTGCCGGATCTGCTGATCCAGACGGTATTCGCCACACTCGGTGGTGATCAGCCGAGCCGGCCGATGGTGTTGGCACTGATCCCGGACGACATCTTCCAGATTATGGTGGGGGGTGTCGGGGGCATAGCGATGATAGTGAACATTGAATCCCCGTTGCTCCAGTTCCCCGGCGAAATGCCGCATGGCACTGAAGATCAGTACCAGTTTTTTCCTGTGATGGTTGGTGTAGCTTGCTTCCTCGTGAACTTCCGCCATCACGATCTGATCTGTGCCGGGGATGGCTCCTTCCAGCGCGCTGAGGTGATGGCTGAGCTGGTCGCCGAGGACCAGTATCAGGTTGGCCATGATCCGGTGTCGCCTATTACCAGGGAGGTAGTGGGTCATACGCCAGGGGCACAAGGGTGGTTCAGGGGCGCGGGCAATACAATGTAACTGACGTCGATCAAGAACCGGCGGAGGCAAACTGCCTAGAATGGCGATGCCATTCCTGCTTATCCCGACATTGAGTACCTGGTCATGCCTGCTTCCTTCACTACAGCACAGTCCACCTTGCCGTCGTTCATCTGGGACGAGGCGTTGATCCGTCGCTACGACCTGAGCGGCCCACGGTATACGTCTTACCCGACGGCGGTGGAGTTTACGCCGGACATCGGCCCGGCGGCGATGGCCAGGGCTGCGGAACACAGTCGTGCCAGTGGCGGTGCCATCTCCCTGTATACCCACCTGCCGTTCTGTGCGCACCTTTGCTACTACTGCGCCTGCAATAAGGTGATCACCAGGCAGCGTGACAGGGCCATGCCCTATGTGGAGCGTCTGTTTAAGGAGGCTGCCCTACAGTCAGGGCTGTTCGGAGCCGATCGACCGGTGCAGCAGTTGCACTGGGGTGGTGGCACGCCAACCTTCCTGCCAAAGGATGCGATGGAACACCTGATGGCGGGCTACGGCGAACTGTTCAACCTGCAGTCCGGCGAGCAGCGGGATTACAGCGTGGAGATTGATCCCCGGGAAGTGGACGAGGACACCCTGCCAACCCTGTGGAAGCTGGGCTTCAATCGCATCAGTCTGGGGGTGCAGGACGTGAACCCGCAGGTTCAGAAAGCGGTCAACCGCATCCAGCCCCGGGAGATGACCGAGGCGGTGCTGGATGAGGCCCGCCGCATAGGCTTCCGCTCCATCAACCTGGACCTGATCTACGGCCTGCCTTACCAGACCCCGGAGAGTTTTGCGGAGACCCTGGAAGCGGTCATCGACATGTCGCCGGATAGGCTGTCGGTGTTCAGCTATGCCCACCTGCCAGACCGGTTCTATCCGCAGACGCGTATCCAGGCGGAGACGCTGCCAACGCCCCAGCAGAAGCTGACCATCCTTCATAACACCATCAACCGTCTGCTGGAGGCCGGTTACGAGTACATCGGTATGGATCATTTCGCCAGGCCGGAGGATTCCCTGGCGGTGGCCCAGCGGGAAGGTCGGCTGCACCGGAACTTTCAGGGTTACACCACCCACGCGGACTGTGACCTGGTCTCCCTGGGGGTCTCCGCCATTGGCCAGACCCGGGATGCCTACTTCCAGAATAATCATGACCTGCCGGCCTGGGAGGCGGCGATCGATGCAGGCGAGCTGGCCACCGTCCGTGGTGTGGCGCTGACCCGGGATGACCAGATCCGACGCTGGGTGATCGGTCAGTTGATCTGCCAGTTCCGGCTGGAGCGGCAGCAGTTTGCCAGTGAATGGGGCGAGGCGTTTGACCGCTACTTTGCCGACGAACTCAAACGCCTGAGGCCGATGATTCAGGACGAACTGATCGCCGATGACGGGCGGGTGCTGCAGGTGCAGCCAGCGGGCAGGCTGCTGATCCGGGCGATCTGCCAGATTTTCGATCTGTATCGCAAGGACGGGGCTTCGCAGCGGTTTTCCCGGATTATCTGATGATTCCAGCCTGCTGACAACGATCAAGGCATCGGAAGCGTACAGCCGGTAGGGTATTCCCTGAATTGCTGGAGGACGGGAATGGAACTGGTATGCCCCGCCGGCAGCCTGCCGGCCCTTAGGAAAGCCGTGGACAACGGAGCGGATGCGGTTTATATCGGATTCCGCGACAGCACCAACGCCCGTCAGTTCGCGGGACTGAATTTCGATGACCGTAAGGCGGCGGACGGTATTGCCTACGCCCACGACCATGGTCGGCGCGTATTCTGCGCCATAAATACTTATCCCCAGCCCTCGGGTTGGAGGCAGTGGACGGCGGCGGTGGACCGGGCAGCGAGCCTGGGGGTGGATGCGGTCATTCTGGCGGACATGGGGTTGCTGGACTATGCCGCCAACCGGTACCCGGATCTGCCACGGCACCTGTCTGTGCAGGGCTCGGCCACCAGCTACGAGGCCTTGCGGTTCTACAGGGACAACTTCGGTATACGCCGTGCCGTGCTGCCGCGAGTCCTGTCCCTGGATCAGGTGAAGGGCGTGGCCAAACACAGCCCGGTGGAGCTGGAGGTCTTTGCCTTCGGCAGCCTGTGCATCATGGCGGAGGGGCGCTGCTACCTGTCGTCCTATCTCACCGATGAATCTCCCAACAGCAAGGGTGCCTGCTCCCCGGCGAAGGCCGTGCGTTGGGAGGAAACCGCCGATGGCGGGCTGGAATCCCGCCTGAACGACGTGCTGATTGACCGTTACGCCCGGGGCGAGCCCGCCGGTTATCCAACCCTGTGCAAGGGGCGGTTCGATGTGGGAGGTGATGTCTACCACGCCATCGAAGAACCCGTCAGCCTCAATACGCTTGACCTGTTGCCGGAACTGAAGGCCCTGGGCATCAGCGCTGTGAAGATTGAAGGCCGCCAGCGCAGCCCGGCCTATATAGCCGACGTGGCCCGCACCTGGCGCCAGGCGCTGGACCGGCTGGACAGTGGCACCGGGTTTGCCGTGGAGCCGGCCTGGCAGTCAACGCTGGCGGGGCTGTCCGAAGGAGGGCTGACCACCCTGGGCGCCTACCATCGCAAGTGGAAATAAAGGGTATGGCTGTATGATGAAACTGTCCCTGGGGCCCATCCTGTGGTTCTGGTCCAAACAGTCTGTGTTCGATTTTTACGCCAGGGCCGTCGAATGGCCGGTGGATACCATCTATCTGGGGGAAGTGGTCTGCTCCCGCCGTCGGGAAATGAAACCCGACGACTGGCTGGATCTGGCCCGGGATCTGAAAGCCTGTGGCAAGACCGTGGTGCTGTCTACTCTCACGCTGGTCGAGTCCGAGGCGGATCTGCGGCGTTTGCGCCGGTTTTGCGAACAGGACGACTTCCTGGTGGAAGCCAATGACCAGAGTGCACTGCAGGTGGCGATCCGGAACAACATTCCGTTCATCACCGGGCCGTCCATGAATATCTACAACACCGCCCCCCTCAGAATCCTGGCCAGGCAGGGGCTGAAGGGCTGGAATCTGCCGGTGGAGCTGGGCAAGGACACCCTGGAACAGCTCATCAGGGAATTAAAGGCCGAAGGGCTGGACCTGCCCGTCGAGGTTTTCTCCTGGGGCTTCCTGCCCCTGGCCTGGTCGTCCCGCTGCTTCACCGCCCGTCATTACAACCTGCCCAAGGACAACTGCGAGTTCCGTTGCCTGGAGCACCCGGATGGCATGGAGTTGCGCTCCCGGGAAAGCCAGGGGCTGTTCCGCATTAACGGCATTTCCACCCTGTCTGGTTCCCGCTATGACCTGATGCGGGAGTTGCCGGAAATGGAGCGGATGGGGGTGAATACGGTGCGCCTGAGTCCGGAGCATCAGGGCATGGAAGAGGTGGTTCACCGCTTCGATCAGGTGCGTCGGGGGGAAGTGCCGGATACCGACCCGTTGCAGCTGGTGGAGGCGCCTCCCTGCAATGGTTACTGGTACGGCAAACCCGGGATGGACAGGCTGATCTGATGGGGCAGGGCAGCCCGGTTTACCGGGGAGTGCGGCCTCTCCCGATACGGCCCGGCAGTAGCGTCCACTCCAGACTGTCTAGCAGATTCTTGATGCCAAGGCCCAGCTCGGTATCTCCCTCAATCACAAGTTTCCGCTGGAAGAAAAGCTGATCCGGGTCCTGCCTGCGGTTGGCCAATTGGTAGAACGCGGAACAGCTACCACGGATGGTGGCTTCCCCTGGCCCCTCCACCACTCTCAGCCGGCCCTGCCAGAACCCCAGGGTGATGCCGGGTTGTCCGCCCTCGATTTCCAGCCGCAAGGTGCGGCCTTCAAAGTCATCGAAGTTGCCATCGGCGATGGCGCTGGCGAACATCCGGTTCAGTGCCGTTTCGGTGGTCAGCTGTTTGAGCACCAGGGGAACGCGTTGGTCGATGGCTGCAAGGAGTGGCGCCGGGGACGGCGTGAACCCGGCGATGACCTGGCGGCACTGGCTTAGCAGGGGCGGGGTGGTTGTCATGGTGGTCTCCGTGGGTTTTATGGTTACCACGGTACTGTATCGGAGAGGGTTTTTGATTGATTTAAGCCAATCGGAACCAAACCCTCAGGCTTTATGCAAACCTTCCTCAACGGCCCAAACTGCCACCTCAACCCGGGACCTCAGGTTCAGTTTCTTGAGCAGATGCTTCACATGAACCTTCACGGTGCCATCGCTGATATCCAGCTTGCGGCCAATCATCTTGTTGGACAGGCCCTCGGCGATCAGGCGCAGGATGTCTTTCTCGCGGGGGGTCAGACTGTCGAAGTTGGGGCCTTCCGACGGCTGGGGTTTCTGGGATCGCAACGCCTGGGCCAGCAGGGTGGTCAGGCGGTCGCTGATCACCATCCTGCCCACCGCCGCCTGCTTGAGCTCGCCGATCATGTCCTCCGGCTCCATGTCCTTGAGCAGGTAGCCATCGGCACCAGCGCGTAGTGCGGCCACCACATCGTCCTCATGGTCCGAGACGGTGAAAATCACGATGCGGGACGCCACGCCCTGGTCCCGCAGTGTCCGCAGCACCTCGATACCGTTCATCTCCGGCATGTTCAGGTCCAGCAGGATCAGGTCCGGCTCCAGTTCCGTGGCTTTTTTGATCCCGTCGGTCCCGTTGGAGGCTTCTCCCGTCACCTGCACGTCACTTTCCATTTCGATCAGCTGCTTGATGCCCTGGCGGAGCAGCGGGTGGTCGTCGATCAGCAGAATACTCGCCGGTGTATCAGACATGTTCCCTCTCAGAAATCGCTTGTTGGTTCGCTTGTGTGCAGCGCTATTGTTCAGCCGGCATTGGTTTCCTGTGTCAGGATCATATGACGGCTCTTGGGAATGAAGCCCATGGAAACTTCAACACCGCCATCGTCGCGGTTGGCCACCGAGACTTTACCGCCCAGAGTGCGGGCGCGGTCCTGGATAATGATCAGCCCGTAGTGCTGCAGGGGTTGTTCGTCCCCCGGCAGGCCCTTGCCGTTGTCGAGTATTCTGACCTCAACACCGGGGGATTCAAAGAGCACCTCGACCTTCACTTCGGTGGCATCGGCGTGCTTGACGGCATTGGCCAGGGCCTCCCGGACAATCTGCAGTATATGGATCTCCTCATTGGGAGAGAGTGTGTTCTCTGGCAGGTTGTATTCCAGGCCCACCTGCTGTCCCAGGCGACCACTGAACTCGTCGACGGTCTGGCGCAGCGCCGTGTACAGGTCCGGCGTATCCAGTTTGAGGCGGAAGGTGGTCAGCAGTTCCCGCAGTTGCCGGTAGGCGCTGTTCAGGCCGGTGCTCAGTTCCTCCAGGATCGCATCGTGGGTCTGCTGATGTTCACCGGTAATGTTGAGTCGTCGCAGCCGTGCCACCTGCATCTTCAGGTAGGACAGTGACTGGGCGAGGGAGTCGTGCAGCTCCCGGGCGATCACGGCCCGTTCCTCCGCCAGGGTCAGTTGCTGCTCCTCGGTGATCTGTTTCTCCAGGAAAATGGCGGTGGCGAGCTGATCGCTCAGGGTTCCCAGCAGGTGGCGGGCGGTTTCCGACAGGCCCTTCTCCACCGGGTACCAGACTTCCAGAGTCCCCAGCAGCAGTCCGGGGGTGCGTATCGGCAGCAGCAGGCGGCGGCCGTCGTTGTCGTCGTTGGGCAGTTCGTCATAGACCTCCGGCGTCACCAGGCAGGCGTTGCAATGGTGGTCGCGGCAGTAGAACGGGCGTTCCGGGGTGGAGGTGGTGATGGCCTCCACCGGTTCACTGGCCTGTTTGTCATGGAGGTACAGGCGGATGGGGCCGATGCCCAGCAGCTCTTCCAGTTCCTGCAGCATGGGGACGGCGCCGGCACACAGGTCATGGTTGGAAAACAGGGTGCGGCTGGCGCTATGGATAATCTGCAGGGCCTGGTGGCTCCTCTCCAGCTCGGCAGTCTTGGCACGGGCTTCACTTTCCAGTTCGTGGTAACTCAGAGCCAGTTCACTGGTCATCTGGTCGAAGGCCAGTCCGAGCCGGGACAGCTCGTCGGTACCCCCGAGATTGGCTTTCAGGGAAAAGTCTTTTTCCCCCACCGCAGTGGCGATTCGCACCAACTTGCGAAGGGGGCGTAAAACCCTGCTTCTGAGATCAAGGAACAGGGCCAGGGCAATCAGTATGGAAAACACCAGGCTGATGATCTGGATCACGTGCAGCAGGTCAATACGGGCCTCGGTGCGTTGCTCCAGCATCGATACCAGGGCGTCCACTTTGCCCACATGCTGTTCCGTGGCTATCTCCAGAGCCGGTGTGACCCCGACCGGGTGATTCTCCAGTTCCGGGCGCAGGGTATCCTGCCAGTGAGCCTGCACACGCTGGTATTGCTGGCGCAGAGGATGGTCGCCATCGGTGGGAATGGAGCGTGTCAGGGTGGTTTGTTCCAGTTTCCGCTCATGGCTTTCCAGCAATGACGTGGTCAACTCTTGACTGCTTGCGGCCGTCAGTAGCTGAAAGGCACCCATGCGGAGGGCTCCGGCCTGGTTGATGGCAGTGGCATTGCCCTCAATGCTGCTTGAGACTGCAAGGGTCGTGGTCATACTGACCACGGCGGTCAGCACGATGGCGGCCACCACCAGGGCAACGCGATTGACCAGCGGATTTCTGGATTTCATCAGACCCCTTCTCGGGCGCTCGAATTGCGATTTGCACCGGAATCAGACGTCCGACTACCTCCTTGCGGATAGTCACTTACCCCGATGGGCAGTATCCCATCATAGTCTTTGACCCGATTCAGGGCAAAGGAGGAGACTGAAGTATACTTTACGGAAAACCTGCCTATGCATGCTCCAATGCCACCCGACGACGAGGACCGGATCAATTCGCTGGCGGTAGTGCTGCCGCTGGCAGTGGTTGGTTTCGTCCTGGCGGCGGCTTGCTGGTCACTATTTTCCGTGGCGGGCGTGTACCTTCGCCAGGCCCTGGCTCTGGGTGACGTTGCCTTTGGTCTGCTGCTGTCTGTGCCCATGGCTTCGGGCGCCCTGCTGGCGATTCCGGCAGGGCTGGCCGCCCGCAGGTATGGCGCGCGGCGTGTGATGATGGCCTGCCTGGCCGGACTGTTCCTTTGTATGCTGTCGCTGATGCTGGTGGATTCGTTGCCCGGTTACCTGGTGGCCGGCGCCGGCCTCGGACTGGCTGGTGGCTATTACAGTGCCGGTCTCCAGTTTGTGATGAGCCATGCTCCGGACCGGCATGCGGGCCTGGTGCTGGGGCTGTTCGGCGCGGGCATCACCGGAGTCGGACTGAGTTACTACCTGGTTCCGCTTGTGCTGGATGCTTTCCAGTGGGCGGTTTTGCCTCTGGCCTATCTGATTTTACTGGCCCTGTTGCTGGCACTGGTAGTGATGCTGACGGCAGAGGAAGATGTCGGTGATGGGGAGGCCGCCGGGGTTACCTCCGGGCCGTTGCTGGCTGGCCCACCGGGGCAATGGCACGATGTGGTCTGGTTCGGGATAGTGGCCGGCAGCCTCCTGGCCCTGGCGCTATGGCTTCCGGATTACCTGTCATCCCTCTATCAACTGCCGGTGCAGGCTGGGGCCGGAGTGGCCCTGTGGTTCGTTGTACCGGGGGCGCTGGCCCAGATTCCGGGTGGCTGGCTGGCAGACCGACTGGGCTCTTACCCGGTTGTCAGTCAGGCACTGGTTGCAGCTTTGATCGCCCTGTTCCTGTTGTCCTATCCGCCCATGACCCTGGTGATCCAGGCGGCAGAGAGCCCTATCCATATCGATTTCACCCTCCCGCTGGCTCTGGAGACGGGGCTTGTCGTGTTGCTCGGTGTGACTCTCGGCTGCGCCATGATTGGTCTGCAGCGCAAGATTATCCTCGCGTACCCGGCACCTCCTGCTCTGGTGGCTGGAGTGCTGCTGGTCAGCGCGTGTTCCGTTGCTTTCCTGCTACCACTGATGTTTAGCGTTGCGAATCATTGGCTGGGGATTCGCAGTACCACCTTCATGATTCTGTTCGTGGTACTGACCGGCAGCCTCCTGATGTTCCTCCGGGACCATCGCCGGCGGGAACGGGAAAAGCTTCTCCATCAGGGGATATAAGCCTCCTACCACCAGGGAGGTAGGGGCGGGTTATGTAGTAGTAACCATGCAGCTTTCAGGATTTCTCTCCCACACAATGGTCTCAAATCGGAACAACGATCCGGCCAACGGGTTGATGGAGAGAGACCATGAGTCATTTGATCGACAAGCTTAACTACTTCAGGAAAAAGCGAGAGCCGTTTGCCAACGGCTACGGTGAAACCCATGAAGTCAGTCGCGACTGGGAAAACAGCTACCGCCAGCGCTGGCAGCACGACAAGATCGTGCGTTCCACCCACGGCGTGAACTGCACCGGCTCCTGCAGCTGGAAGATCTACGTCAAGAATGGCCTGGTCACCTGGGAAACCCAGCAGACCGACTACCCCCGTACCCGTCCGGATCTGCCCAACCACGAGCCCCGCGGCTGCCCCCGTGGCGCCAGCTACTCCTGGTACATGTACAGCGCCAACCGCCTGAAATATCCGCTGATGCGCAAGCACCTGATGAAGCTCTGGCTTGCGGCAAAGGCCCAGCATGGCGATCCGGTAGAAGCCTGGGCATCCATTGTGGAAGACCCGAAGAAAACCGCCGAGTACAAGCCTCGTCGCGGCATGGGCGGCTTCGTGCGTTCCAGCTGGGATGAGGTGAACGAGCTGATTGGCGCCTCCAATGTTTATACCGCGAAGAAGTACGGCCCGGACCGTATTTTCGGTTTCTCCCCGATTCCCGCCATGTCCATGGTGTCCTACGCCGCCGGTAGCCGCTACCTGTCCATGATTGGCGGCGTCTGCATGAGCTTCTACGACTGGTACTGCGACCTGCCGCCGGCCTCGCCGCAGACCTGGGGCGAGCAGACCGACGTGCCGGAATCCGCCGATTGGTACAACTCCGGCTATATCATCGCCTGGGGTTCCAACGTACCCCAGACCCGGACCCCGGATGCCCACTTCTTCACCGAAGTACGTTACAAGGGCACCAAGACCGTCGCTATTACGCCGGACTATGCTGAAGTCTCCAAGCTGTCTGATGAATGGCTGAACCCCAAGCAGGGCACCGACGCGGCTCTCGGCATGGCCATGGGCCACGTCATCCTGAAGGAATTCCATGTCGACAAGCCCAGCGAGTACTTCACGGATTACGTTCGTCGCTACACCGACATGCCCTACCTGGTCATGCTGGAGCAGCGTGACGACGGAAGCTATGCGCCGGGCCGTTTCCTGCGTGCCAGCGACCTGGTGGACGGCCTGGGTGAGGAGAACAACCCTGAGTGGAAAACCATCGCCATTGACGAGGCCAGCGGCGAGCTGACCGCTCCCAACGGCTCCATCGGCTACCGCTGGGGCGAAAAGGGCAAATGGAACCTGAAGCAGACCGCGAAGGACGCTGACGTCAACCTGCAGCTGTCCATGGTCGAAAAGCATGACGACGTCGTTGACGTGGCCTTCCCGTACTTCGGTGGCATTGAGCACGACCATTTCCAGCATGTTGAAGTCAAGGATGTGCTCAAGCACAAACTGGGCGCCCGCAAGGTTCAGCTGGCGGATGGCACCGAAGGCCGTGTAGTCACAGTTTACGACCTGATGGTGGCCAACTACGGCATCAGCCGAGGCCTGGGCGATGACGATGGCGCTACGTCCTACGACGAAGTGAAGCCCTATACACCGGCCTGGCAGGAAAAAATCACCGGCGTACCCGCCGAGAAAGTGATCCGCATTGCCCGTGAATTCGCCGACAACGCCGACAAGACCAGGGGGCGTTCCATGGTCATCGTCGGTGCTGGTATGAACCACTGGTACCACATGGACATGAATTACCGTGGTCTGATCAACATGCTGATCATGTGTGGCTGTATCGGCCAGAGCGGTGGTGGCTGGGCCCACTACGTCGGCCAGGAAAAGCTGCGCCCGCAGACCGGCTGGCAGCCCCTGGCCTTCGGCCTGGACTGGCAGCGCCCGCCGCGCCACATGAACTCCACCTCTTTCTTCTATGCCCACTCCGGCCAGTGGCGCTACGAGAAGCTGGGTGTGGACGAGATCCTGTCGCCACTGGCGGACAAGGACAAATTCGGTGGCAGCCTGATCGACTACAACGTTCGTGCCGAGCGTATGGGCTGGTTGCCTTCCGCACCGCAACTGAACCGCAACCCCCTGGGTATTGCCGCTGAAGCTGAAAAAGCCGGTATGGATGTCTCGGATTACGTGGCCAAATCCATGAAAGACGGTTCCCTGGCTTTCGCCAACGAGGATCCGGAAGCACCCGAGAACCATCCGCGCAACCTGTTCATCTGGCGCTCCAACCTGCTGGGTTCCTCCGGCAAGGGGCACGAGTACATGCTCAAGTACCTGCTTGGTACCACCAGCGGCCTGCAGGGCAAGGATCTCGGTCACGAGGGGGGCGCCAAGCCGAAAGAAGTGAAGTGGCACGACGAGGCGCCGGAAGGCAAGCTCGACCTGCTGGTGACCCTGGACTTCCGCATGTCTACCACCTGCCTGTACTCGGACATCGTTCTGCCGACCGCCACCTGGTACGAGAAGAACGACCTGAACACGTCCGACATGCACCCGTTCATCCACCCGCTTACCGCGGCGACTGACCCGGCCTGGGAAGCCCGTAGCGACTGGGAGATCTACAAGGGTATTGCCAGGGCCTTCTCCAAAGCATCGGAGGGCCATCTGGGTGTCGAGAAAGACGTGGTCACCCTGCCGCTGCTGCATGACGCACCGGCCGAACTGGGCCAGCCGTTCGATGTGAAGGATTGGAAGCGCGGAGAGTGCGAGCTGATTCCGGGCAAGACTGCCCCCAACTTCATCACTGTTGAGCGCGACTACCCGAACACCTACGCCCGCTTTACCTCGCTTGGTCCGCTGATGGACAAGCTGGGTAACGGCGGCAAGGGCATCAACTGGAATACCGAGAAGGAAGTGACGTTCCTTGGTGACCTGAACGAAAAGCACCTTGACGGTGCCAACGCCGGTCGTCCGAAGATCGAGAGCGCCATTGATGCGGCAGAGGTAATCCTCACCCTGGCACCGGAAACCAATGGCCAGGTAGCCGTGAAGGCATGGGCGGCCCTGTCCGAGTTCACCGGCCTGGACCACACCCACCTGGCTACCAACAAGGAAGAGGAAAAGATCCGCTTCCGGGACATCGTGGCACAGCCGCGCAAGATTATCTCCAGCCCGACCTGGTCTGGTCTGGAAGACGAGCATGTGTCCTACAACGCCGGCTACACCAACGTGCATGAACTGATTCCCTGGCGGACCCTGACCGGTCGTCAGCAGTTCTACCAGGACCACGAGTGGATGCGAGCCTTCGGTGAGAGCCTGCTGGTGTACCGCCCGCCGATCAACACCAAGACCGTCAGCAGCATGCTGAACCAGCGCAGCAACGGTAACCCGGAGAAAGCGCTGAACTGGATCACCCCGCACCAGAAGTGGGGTATCCACAGCACCTACAGCGACAACCTGCTGATGCTGACCCTGTCCCGGGGCGGCCCCATCGTCTGGCTGAGCGAAGACGACGCCAGGGAGATGCAAATCGAGGACAACGACTGGATTGAACTGTTCAACGCCAACGGTGCCATCGCGGCCCGGGCGGTGGTCAGCCAGCGGGTCATGCCGGGCATGGTGATGATGTACCACGCCCAGGAGCGGATCGTGAATATTCCGGGCTCCGAGATCACCGGCACCCGTGGCGGTATCCACAACTCGGTCACCCGGGTGTGCCCGAAGCCGACCCATATGATTGGCGGTTATGCCCAGTATTCCTACGGGTTTAACTACTACGGCACCGTAGGTTCCAACCGTGACGAATTCGTGGTGGTGCGCAAGATGCACAACATCGACTGGCTCGACGGCGAAGGCAATGACACTGTTCAGGAGGCTGTAAAATGAAAATCCGTTCCCAAGTCGGCATGGTACTGAACCTGGACAAGTGCATTGGCTGCCATACCTGTTCAGTGACCTGCAAGAACGTCTGGACCAGTCGCGAAGGCATGGAATACGCCTGGTTCAACAACGTCGAGACCAAGCCCGGCATCGGCTACCCCAAGGAGTGGGAGAACCAGGACAAGTGGAAGGGCGGCTGGATGCGGGACAGCGCCGGCAAGATCCGTCCGAAAATCGGTGGCAGGTTCCGGATTCTGGCGAACATCTTCGCAAACCCGGACCTGCCCCAGATCGATGACTACTACGAGCCGTTCGATTTCGACTACCAGCATCTGCACACCGCCGGCGACAGCAAGCACCAGCCAGTGGCCCGGCCCCGCTCGTTGATCTCCGGCCAGCGCATGCAGAAGATCGAATGGGGCCCGAACTGGGAGGAAATCCTGGGCACCGAGTTCGCCAAGCGCCGCAAGGACAAGAACTTTGACCAGGTACAGGCGGACGTCTACGGCCAGTTCGAAAACACCTTCATGATGTATCTGCCGCGGCTGTGCGAGCATTGCCTGAACCCCACCTGTGTGGCCAGCTGCCCCAGCGGCGCCATTTACAAGCGGGAAGAAGACGGCATTGTCCTGATCGACCAGGACAAGTGCCGTGGCTGGCGGATGTGTGTCTCCGGCTGCCCCTACAAGAAAATCTACTTCAACTGGAAAACCGGCAAGTCCGAGAAGTGCATCTTCTGCTACCCGCGGATTGAAGCCGGTATGCCGACTGTCTGCTCCGAGACCTGTGTTGGCCGCATCCGCTACCTGGGCGTGCTGCTGTACGACGCCGACCGCATCGAGGAAGTGGCCAGCACCCCGGGCGAGCACGAGCTTTACGAGAAGCAGTTGGAAATCTTCCTGGACCCGAACGATCCGGCGGTAATCGAGCAGGCCAGGAAAGATGGAGTGCCCATGAACGTGATCGAGGCCGCCCAGCGTAGCCCGGTGTACAAGATGGCGGTGGACTGGAAACTGGCCCTGCCGCTGCATCCGGAATATCGCACCCTGCCGATGGTCTGGTACGTGCCACCCCTGAGCCCGATCCAGTCTGCTGCTGAAGCCGGCAAGGTGGAGTTCGACGGCATACTGCCGAAGATCGAAAGCCTGCGGATTCCGGTCAAGTACCTGGCCAACCTGCTCACCGCCGGTGACGAGAAACCCATCGTGCGGGCGCTGAAGCGGATCATGGCCATGCGCCTGTACAAGCGTGCCGAAACCGTGGAAGGCAGGGAAGACCTGCGGGCCCTGGAGGAGTGCGGCCTGACCAAGGCCCAGGCGGACGAGATGTACCGCTACCTGGCTATTGCCGATTACGAGGATCGCTTCGTGATCCCGACCAGCCACCGCGAACTGGCGAAGGAAGCCTTCCCGGATGCGACGGCTCACGGCGAGCGCAATGGCTGCGGCTTCAGCTTCGGCGACGGCTGCAACGGCGACAGCAAGTTCAACATGTTCGGTGGCCGTAAGCAGACCACCAGCATGGTGCAGAAACTCTCCACCGTGAAGCAGGTGGACCCGAAGCAGCTGCAGGAATAAGGAGGCCGACATGCAACTTCTGAAAGTAATGGCACGACTTCTTGAGTACCCCACGGAAGAACTCCAGGCCTCCAAGGATGCCCTGGTTGCCGCTGTTCTTGAGGACAGCTGGCTACCCGGTCAGAACAAGGCCCAACTGCTTCGCTGTGTGGATATGCTCTGTGACGGTGACCTGCTCGACCGGCAGGAAGACTACGTGGGCATCTTCGACAAAGGCCGGGCCACGTCCCTGTTGCTGTTCGAACACGTACATGGTGAATCCCGTGATCGTGGCCAGGCCATGGTGGACCTGATGGAGCAGTATCGCGCCAATGGTCTGGAAATTGATGCAAGGGAGCTGCCCGACTACCTGCCGCTGTTCCTGGAATACCTCTCCACCCGCCCGGGGGACGAGATCCGGAACTGGCTGGAGGACATCCATCACATCCTTGGGCTGTTGGGCGAGCGCCTGTACCAGCGTGAAAGTCTCTATCATGTGGTGATGGATTCCCTGCTGGTGCTGTCCGGTCGCGAGGTTAACCGGCAGGAACTGGCGGGGATTGTGGCCACTGAAGAGCGGGACGACACCCCGGAAGCCCTGGACAAGGTCTGGGAAGAGGAAATGGTGAAATTCGTGGATGACCAGGGCAGCTCCTGCAGCACCGGTGGCGTGGTTGGGAAGCGCCGCCGCGAGCTGGAACAGACCCAGACCATCCACCTGAGTGATCAATTGATGACGGATGTGACTCCCCGTCCGGCAGGGCGCGCCTGAGGGCGCCGGAGGAAATGACGATGTCCTATCTCAATACATTGCTATTCGGAATCTATCCCTACGTCGCCCTCATTGTGTTGTTCGTTGGCACCTGGGCACGTTACGACCACGGTCAGTTCACCTGGAAGGCCCATTCCAGCCAGATTCTGCGCAAGAAAAACATGGTTTGGGCGTCCGTGATGTTCCATGTGGGCGTGCTGGTGATCTTCTTCGGCCACCTGGTGGGCCTGCTGACTCCCCACGCGCTCTATGAGCCTTTCATGACGCCAGGCGCCAAGCAGGTTATGGCAATCGTGGTGGGTGGCATCGCCGGAGTGTTCGCCATCATCGGCGGAGGCATGCTGGCCTGGCGCCGCCTGACGGATCCGCGGGTCAAGGCCAGCAGCACCTTCGCCGACAACATGATCATCATTATCCTGGTGGTCCAACTGGCTCTTGGCCTGCTCACCATCCTGCCCACTCTCGGGCACCTGGACGGCGGCACCATGCTCAAGTTCTCCGCCTGGGCCCAGGGGATCTTCACCCTGCAGGGCTCTGAGGTCGCGAACTACATCGCTGACGTGCACTGGATCTACAAGACCCATATCTTCCTGGGCCTGACCCTGTTCGTCCTGTTCCCCTTCACCCGCCTGGTGCACATGCTCAGCGTGCCGGTGGAGTATTTCGGGCGGAAGTACCAGGTGGTGCGTAAGCGGGCATAAGAGTAACCGGATATGAGCGGCCAGCCCGCAAAAATCTATGTCCATTCATAGCTGGAGCACGATTATGCAACTGATCCCGACCGGCGAAGCCGACAAGCCCAGAAACCAGTTCCCGCCGGTGTACGTGGGTGACACCCTGATCCCGGAAGACGACATCGCCCGGGAGATGCAGCACCATCCGGCGGAAGACGTCGCGGAAGCCTGGCACGAAGCTGCCCGCAGCCTGGCTATCCGCCAGTTGCTGCTGCAGCAGGCCGATATCCTGCAGCTCCCCGAGTCCATGGATGAGGAAGAACGCTTGGCACGGGTGCTGGAGCTGGAACTGAACGTACCGGACCCGTCCGAGGAAGACTGCGAACGTTTCTACGCCGCCAACCCGGCACGATTCCGCAGCCCGACCCTGATGGCTGTCAGTCACATCCTGCTGGCCGCCGCACCGGACGACGTGGAAGAACGTATCCGCCAGGAAGAGGCGGGCCATCAGTTGCTGTCTTCTCTGCTCGATGGTCGTTCCCGGTTTGTCGATCTGGCCAGGCAGTATTCGGCCTGCGAATCCCGCCACCAGGGCGGCAGCCTGGGGCAGATCAGCAAGGGCCAGACGGTGGAAGAATTCGAGCGCCCGGTGCTGAACCTGCAGGAAGGCCTCAGCCCAGGGTTGATCGAAAGCCGCTACGGCTGGCATATCGTACGGGTCGACCAGCGCATCGACGGTGAATCGCTTCCCTACGAGCACGTCAAACCCCAGATTCGTCAGTACCTCAGCGAAAGCGTCACCCGTCGGGCGTTCCGGCAGTACCTGCAGGTGCTCGCTGCGGAAACCGGAGTGGAGGGCGTCGACCTGGAACTGCCGGATTCGCCGTTGATGCAGTGAGCGGATGATATGTGTTGCGGGGGAGCATGGCTCCCCCTTTTTGATTCACATCAACTATCCACCAATAACCGTCAATCTACCCCCTTCGGGGGACAGCATTCCGGCCACTGTCCCTCTACCATCTAAAGCATTCTATGGGATACATGAAAAGGGGAAACCACTCATGGCTGTCGCTCAATCCGTTGAAAAACGTTATGAAAAACCGGTTCTCCTGGCGACCAACCGATTCCTCGAGAAGGAAGACGGTCTGGCCGCCATCCAGGGGCATCCACTGTTCACTTCCCTGGAACCCTGGGATCTGCAATACGTGCTGCAACACTCCCGTCGGGTCCGCCTGGGGCACCACCAGTTGCTGTACCGCCAGGATATGCCGGCTCATCATTTCTTCTTCGTGATTTCCGGTCGGTTGAGGCTTTATCGCCTGGATGCCTCCGGGGTGGACCGCACCCTGGACAGCCTGTTGCCGGGTAACTGCTTTGCCGAGGTGATGATCTACGCTGATCCGCCCCGGTATGCCTGTTACGCCGAGGCCCTGAAGAACAGCGAGGTATTGATGATTCCGGTGAAGGTGTACCAGGAACTGCTGGAAGGCAACCACCGGTATGCCCGGGCAGCCCTCCAGCACTACGCCATGCGGGCGGTGAGCCGGTTCCATGACCTGGAGATCATGACCGTGCAGAGTGCCCGGGACCGGCTGATCCGCTACCTGATCGACCTGCTACCCGACAATGCCCGTCAACAGGGCGGGGAAGTGGAACTGCCGTTGCCCAAGTGCCTGGTGGCGTCCCGACTGGCCATGCAGCCGGAAACCTTCTCCCGCATCCTGGCGGACCTGAAGGGCAACGGCCTGGTGAGGGTGAACCGCAGCAAGCTGTTTATTACTGATCCCGCGCGGCTGATTCAGCTCAGCCAGTGATCCTCCCTGTTGTTGAAGGAATACCCATGATTACCCGTTACACAGACCTGATGCAGGCCGTACACCAACAGGACGAGCCCCAGCGTTTGCTGTTCGTATTCTGCCGGGCCGAGTTGCCCGATGATGCCAGCGAGGCCGAGAAGGCCGGCTTCGAGCGGGGTGAGGGC
Source organism: Marinobacter shunpengi (assembly GCF_045449715.1). Classification (NCBI taxonomy): domain Bacteria; kingdom Pseudomonadati; phylum Pseudomonadota; class Gammaproteobacteria; order Pseudomonadales; family Marinobacteraceae; genus Marinobacter; species Marinobacter shunpengi. The sequence goes on from NZ_JBJJLA010000004.1 coordinate 91,530, forward strand.
GGCGCGCTGACGCCAGTGGTGTGCGTCGACAAGGCTCCGGACGAAGTCACCCGGTTCGATGACCTGGTGGAGGAATCCAACCGCACCGGTCAGCCGTGGGATGTGGTGTTCGTCGCTGCCATGTCTGGCCGGGGTGGCGTTGCGCCGTCTTCCGACGATGCCCGGCAACCCCTGACCATGATGGTGGAGTCGATCCGTTTGGGGCATATCGGTGGCTACCTGCCGCTGGACCCGCATGGACAGGCGGTTGACCTTCACTGATGGACGCTAATGTGTGAACGAAGCGTCCCGGACGGGGGCCGTTGGAGGAAAGATATCAGCCCCCGGTCATATTCATGAACCGGAGAATCTGCACATCCCCCCCAACCTCGAAGTGGTGCTTCTCCGGTTTCAGGTCCATGGCATCAATAATAGTCTGTTTCAGTTTATCGTCTGTCACCGGGTTGCCCCGCAGCACGCGACGCAGGTCCACCGAATGCTCATTGCCCAGGCACAGCAGCAGCCGGCCTTCCACGGTCACGCGTACCCGGTTGCAGGTGGAGCAGAAATTATGGGAATGAGGTGAAATGAACCCGACCCGGGTTTCGCTGCCGGGCATCCGGTAGTATCGGGCCGGGCCGCCTGAATCCTCGGTGGCGGGCACGAGATCGTGATGCTGGCGGATGATATCCCGCACCTCGTCGCTGCTGCAGAAGGCCAGGCCCCGATCATGCTCGTTGATCTCGCCGAGGGGCATTTCCTCAATGAAAGTGATGTCGATGCCCTTGCGACGAGCGAAATCCACCAGCTCAGGCACCTCGTCGTCATTGCGGCCTTTAAGGACAACGGTATTGAGTTTGATGCCCCGGAAACCGGCTTCCCGTGCGGCATCAATGCCGTCCAGAACCTTTGACAGGCTGCCAGTGCGGGTGATCTGACGGAACTTGTCCTTATCCAGGGAATCCAGGCTGATATTGACCCGGTGCAGGCCGGCCCGTCGGAGGTCGTCGGCCATGGTGGGCAGTTGGCTGGCGTTGGTGGTCATGGCGAAGTCGCGCAGTCCATAGCTGCCGATTTCCTTTACCAGTTCCAGGATGTCCCGCCGCACCAGGGGTTCACCACCGGTGAGGCGGATTTTCTCGGTGCCCAGTTCCGTAAACGTACGGGCCACACGGGCAATTTCTTCCAGGGTGAGAACCTGTTGGCGGGGCAGGAAGGTCATATCCTCCGCCATACAGTACACACAGCGGAAGTCGCAACGGTCAGTGACAGACAGGCGCACGTAGTTGACGGTGCGGCCAAAACGGTCTGTCAGCTTGGATTGGGTCATGTCGGTATCCTGTTGCGATAAGGCATGCTGGATGCGCGATTATGTAATCAGTATGGCAAATCCCGCCGGTAAATCCGATACCCCGGCGGGAGTATCTCCATGTGGCCGTCCATGGCCCGATGGATCAGGCGCTGAGTTGGTCGGCCGCGCTGTGCGGTTCAGCTACCGACGGTGCCAGGGTGGGGAAGAAGATACCTTTCACCACCTGCCAGGCAATGGCCAGGGCGCCGACAATGAACACCACATCGCCCACGGTACGGAACCAGCGCAGGAACTGCAGGATATTGCTCTGCATGAAGGCTTCGCTGCGGGCGTACCACAGGCCCTCGCTGGCGCTGGCGACAAACTGGATCAGGCCCACTGGCAGCAGGCTGGTGAACAGCATCAGCGCCAGGCCGATGTTCAGCCACCAGAAACCGATCTTCATCAGCCGTTCGTCAAACACGATCCGGGGGCGGATATAGCGCAGGATCAGCAGGCTGAAGCCAAGGGCCAGGAAGCCGTATACCCCGAACAGCGCCGCATGGGCATGGGTGGGCGTGGTGTTCAGACCCTGAATATAATAAAGCGCCACCGGCGGGTTGATCATGAAGCCCAGTACCCCTGCACCCAGCATGTTCCAGAAGGCCACTGCCACAAAGAAGGTCAGTGGCCAGCGCACATTCTCCATCCACGGCGCGCGGTGTTTCAGGCGCCAGTTCTCCCAGGCCTCATAGCCAAGTACCACCAGCGGCACCACTTCCAGGGCGCTGAAGGTGGCGCCGACAGCCATCACCGGGGTGGTGGTGCCGGAGAAGTACAGGTGGTGGAAGGTACCGGGTACGCCGCCGAGCATGAACAGACTGGCGGATGCCAGGCTCGCGGAGGTGGCCACGGTGCGGGACACCAGACCCATGCTGCAGAAGATGAAGGCCAGGGCTGCGGTGGCGAACACCTCGAAGAAGCCCTCCACCCACAGGTGGACAATCCACCAGCGCCAGTACTCCATGATGGAAATGTGGGTGCGTTCGCCGTAGAAGAAGCCGGCACCATAGAACAGCCCGATGGCGACCACGGAGGCGGTCAGCAGGGCAAGCAGATGCTTGTCGCCGGGCTGGCGCAGGGCCGGGACAATGCCGCGCAGCATCAGCACCAGCCAGAACACGATGCCCAGGAACTTGCCGATCTGCCAGATCCTGCCCAGGTCGACGTACTCATAGCCCTGGTGACCAAGCCAGAAGCTCAGGTGCTCCGGCATGATCTGGGCAATGGCCAGGTAGTTGCCGATAAAGGAACCGGCCACCACGACTACCAGGGCCCAGAACAGCACATCCACCCCCAGTTTCTGGAACTTCGGGTCCTTGCCGCCGTTGATGATGGGCGCGAGGAACAGACCCGCGGCCAGGAAACCGGTGGCGATCCAGAACAGGGCGGATTGTATGTGCCAGGTACGTACCAGGGAGTAGGGGAACCACTCGGACACGTTGATGCCGTAGAAACTCTGGCCTTCCACGGTGTAGTGGGCGGTAAAGCCTCCCAGCATAACCTGGAACACGAACAGGCCTACAACCAGCAGCAGGTACTTGCCCAGGGCTTTCTGGGAAGGTGTCAGCGCAAAGCTGGTGAGCGGGTCCTTGACCGGGGCGACGGGCTCGTCCTCATCATGTTTACGCAGGAAGGCCCAGGCCCAGATCAGGCCGCCAACACCAGCAATCAGCAGTATCACGCTGACAACGGACCACACGATGTTCTCGGCGGTGGGCTTGTTGTCGATCAGTGGTTCATGGGGCCAGTTGTTGGTATAGGTGGCGTCACTGCCAGGGCGTTCGGTGGAGGCGGCCCAGGCGGTCCAGAAGAAGAACTCCGCCATACGTGCCCGGCGGTCCGGGCTGGGCAGGGTGTCCTCCTTCATGGCGTAATTTTTCCGGGTGGACTGAAGGCCCGGCGCGTCGCTGAACAGCTCGTCATAATAGGCAGCGGTTTGTGCGATGGCCTGTACCCGCCGGTCATCCAGCGTCAGTTCCCCGGTATCGGGATTGTAGCCGTTGGTCCGGTATGCCTCTTTAAGCTGGTACGCCAGGGCGTTCTGCTGTTGCCCGGTAAGGTTGTGCCAGTCCTGGCCATACTCCTCCCCGGCGGCAATATGCAGCCAGGCAGTCAGTTCACGGTGCAGCCAGTCTGCTGTCCAGTCCGGGGCCTGGTAGGCGCCATGGCCCCAGATGGAGCCCAGTTGCATCCCGCCGACCGACTGCCAGGCGGTCTGGCCGTCGAGGATGCTGTCTTCCGTCATCAGGGTGTCGCCGTCGACGGTGACAACGCGGTCGGGGATGGGTGGGGCAGCGCGGTAAACTTCCGCACCGAAGTAGCCCAGCAGGGCAAAGGTGATCGCCAGGATGGCAATCAGGATGTACCAGAGTCGGCGGTAGTGTGCCATGGACTGTCTCCGAGGTGGTTTTCCTTTACAGGTGGTCTCTCTTCGTTGTCAGGGAAGTCGTTCTATCTCAATAAGTATCATATTGAATACATGTTTATTTGATCCTTGAGATGCGTCAAATAATGGTGGGGTAGTCGGCAGGGAGGAAGTTTCTTTTCAGAATTGGTTTGAGTTGGCACCCTTAAACATTCTTTTTTCTTGAATGTTTTGGCTTGTTGTTTTCTAATACATTCATGTGGGATGAATGTATGGGGCGAGATATGGCAGCCGATGAAAGAGCCATGGAGCAGATGCTGAAATTGTCTAACCTGGCGCTGCTGGTCAGCGTAGTGGGCGTGGTCGCAACCGTGGTGTGTGCCTACCCACTTGCCGGCAGCCTTTCACTGCCGGCACAGGTGGCGGCTCACATCTTCACGCTGCTTTTTGCCACGACGCTGAAGCTGTCCTACATCACCCGGCTGATATCGCTGCGGCGTCTGGATCGCCCCGTCCACTGACAGAGGCTCGTTGAAATAAGGTAGAATTGTCATGTATCCGGAGCTTCGGGGGCATGACCTGATACTGGCACCGGAAATCAATCATGACTGAACCGATGGGTGACGGACCTGTCCCAGGAGGTTGCACGGTCCCAGGCAGGGGGCACTGGCCGGCTTTCTGCCCGGGATGCAGGCCGGTGGAGAGAAGTGGCATGAGGAAAACCGGTTATCGGATCCTGGCGTATATCAGTCTGGCGTTGGGGCTTGCGGGAGTGGTGTTACCACTCTTGCCAACAACACCGTTCGTGCTGCTTGCAGCATGGTGTGCGAGTCGAAGTTCGCCGGCGTTTGAAGCCTGGTTACATGGTCATCCGACCTTCGGTCCGATGATCCACAACTGGCGGGAGAGCCGGGCAGTGCCAGTACGCGCCAAGTGGACGGCGGCCCTGTTGCTGGCGTCCAGTTGGACCATGCTGTTCCTGATGGGGATGCCCCTGGCAGTGCTGGTCATGACTGGGCTTTTTTTCTCGGGTCTTGTGACGTTTCTGGTCACACGGCCATCGGTTTGATGATGTAGCCGGAAGGTTTTCCGGTCCAGGAGTTCCAGATGCACATAACCCGATACACCGATTACTCCCTGAGAGTGCTCATCTACCTGTCCATGCGGCGGGACCGGCTGTCCACCATCCAGGAAATTGCCGACAGCTACCAGATTTCCAGGAATCACCTGATGAAGGTGGTACACCAGCTAAACCGCAAGGGCTATATCGAGACGGTCCGTGGCAAGAGTGGTGGTATGCGGCTACACCGGGAACCCAGCACCATCAACATCGGCGTACTGGTTCGTGAGACCGAGCAGGACCTGAACGTGGTGGAGTGCTTCTCGTCGGACAACCAGTGCGCCATTTCGCCGGTCTGCGGGCTCAAGGGGGCCTTTGCTCACGCCCTGAATGCCTTCCTGGAAGCCCTGGATCAGTACACCCTGGAAGATGTACTGCCGGACCGACACCGGCCCCAGCTACTGCGTCTGCTGCAGATCGCCTAGTGTGCCGTTTGGTCAGCGAAC
>NZ_JBJJLA010000005.1:0-28160 GCF_045449715.1 Marinobacter shunpengi
CGGCACACCAGGGCCGCTGCCATGCAGGCCGTGATCAGGACATGGTCTTGTACAGCGAGCGCTTGGGCTTGGCCATCACCCGCTGCACCATGGGCTCAAAGAACTCCAGGGGCAGGACCTCGCCATCCGGGTTGAAGGCGGGGGAGTCATACTTGCTGACAAACTCCAGCGTACGCTCGTAATAGGGGTGGTCCCGGTACTGCTCCCTCAGGTTACGGTCCATGCCCAGGTGGTGGAAGAAGTAGTAGCCCTGGAAGATCGCGTGGTGCTTGACCATCCAGTGATTCTCCTCCGAGATGAAGGGTTCGAGAATGGCGGCGGCAATATCGGCGTGGTTGAAGGCGCCCAGGGTGTCGCCGATATCGTGCAGCAGGGCGCAGACTACGTATTCCTCATCCTTGCCGTCCCGATGGGCGAGGGTGGCCGTTTGCAGGCAGTGGGTCAGTCGGTCCACTTTGAAGCCGCCAAAGTCGCCGTCGAGTAACCTGAGGTGATCGAGGATTCGGTCCGGGTGGCCCTTGGCGAACTCCCGGTAGCACTGCCCGATCCTGTCCCAGTCCTCCTGGGTGCTTTCTTTCATGTCGGTGAAGGTGGCGCGTTCTTCCGCGCCCACGCTCATATCGCTCATGCCTTGACTCCTCATCAGTAGACGTCCTTTATTGTAGTTGTTGGCGTTTGCCTGACCCGGCCCCTGGCCGAGTGCATTGAGTCATCCCTGGAACACCATATAGCGAGTGTACGCTCGTTTTCTGTGAGAAATCCATTATTGCACAGGGGCGGTGTCGCATTGATATAAAGCGCGGTTTCATGATCCACAGGTTTACATCAATGGGAACAATGGAATGCTCGACTGGATACAGCAACACAACACGCTGGTGAACTCCCTTACCAGTATAGGCACCCTGGCAATCTGGCTGTTCTATGCCCAGTTACTTTACCTTGGGTTCAGTCGCCAGCGTCGCCCACGCATGCTGATCAACAAGGGAGTTGGCCATGAATTCATCGACTCCCCCTGCCTGGTATGCAATATGAGCCACGAATCGGTGTTTGTCTTTTTCGTGGTGGTACAGCTCAAAACGTCCAGGGGGCTGTTTACCGCCCCCATGACGGATATCTCCGGCAAGGCGGAAAAGGATGAAACGCCCGGCCTGAGGGAGCGGACCCGCCAGGGCCCCCTGGCGTCGGGGGAGTGTATTGAATTCATCAGCTTCCGGGACATGATCGCCACGATTGCCGAGCAGGAAGGCATCGAAACGGATAATGGCTACCCGTGCGACCCGGAAATTGAGCTGGAATGGCTGGAGATACACGTCATTTCCATCTATGGCTCCGACGACAAGGCCTTCGGGGCAGTACGACGTTTCCGGATATGTGCCGATGACGACACCCATGAGGTGCAGCTACAACCTTCCAGCCTGGATACCTCACGGCGTAAGTCCTGGCGTTACCGGCGGTTGATCAAACAGTGGCTGAAGGAATACCAGTAATCCCGGCGCTGATCCCAGTCGGTGGCGCGGGATATGGAGGAGGGGGGGCAGGTTGATGGCAGGGGAGCAAAGCCCCACCGCGCTGGCGGGGCCCGGTTGTGAACCTCAGAATTCGAAGGTGACACCACCCAGGATGCCGGGCTCGCTGTCATACACATCCAGTTCGGCAAACAGCTTCAGGTCGGGTTCAATGGCATAGCGGGCCGTGCCGGTGAAGCCGACGTAGTCCAGGTCCCCGGTGACGACACGACCGCCGACACCCAGTTCCAGGTCATTGGTCAGTTGATGGCGAAGTCCCGCCCGGAAGCCCAGGCCGGTATCGTCCACATCACCGCCGTGATCCCACTCGTACTCCTGGTACTCCAGGGTTACGCCGCCCCAGATATCGGTTTTGGCGTCCAGGCCGTGACGGTAACCACCACCGACGTGCAGGGCAGTCAGGTCCACATCATCGGTCAGGAACTTGAGACCGCCAAAGGCGAAGATGTTCTCGTGCAGCAGCACGGAACCACGGGTATCGAGCCCGATCAGATCCTGCGACTCGAAATCCGGGTAGAGGGCCAGGCCGCCTTCCAGGTAGCTGTAGCTCAGGTTCTCGGCGAAGGCCGCTGCAGGCAGCAGCAGGGTGGCAGCCGCCAGTCCGCGAAATCCATTGTTCATAGTACGTCCTCGGGGTTGCGTTTACGGTCATTGTTGGTCATTGGGTCAATCCCGTTTCCGTTGGGAAACTGACGCCGAGATTAACAGAGCACCTCTGCCCGGTTGGCGAATATTTGGTAATGAAACCGGTCGCCGGAGGCCCGGACGACTGGCTGGATGATCGATATGGGGCAGTTCCGGAGCCCACCTGCTATGGTAATGTGCTGTATCCATCACAAGGTGCGAGGACCTCGAACAATGACAACAAAATACCTTCTTGATGAAACCCGCATGCCCAAAAGCTGGTACAACCTTCAGGCTGATTTCCCCGAGCCCATGGCGCCGGTGCTCCATCCGGCGACAAAGCAGCCTGTCGGACCAGCGGATCTGGAACCGCTGTTCCCGATGGCGCTGATCGAGCAGGAAGTCAGTACCGAACGGGAAATCGAGATCCCCGAGCCGGTGCGTGAGGTCTATCGCATGTGGCGGCCAGCCCCCCTGTATCGGGCCCATGGCCTGGAGAAGGCGCTGGGCACCACCGCGAAGATCTTCTACAAATACGAAGGTGTCAGTCCCGCCGGCAGCCACAAGCCCAATACCGCTATTCCCCAGGCCTTTTATAACAAGCAGCAGGGCATCAACCGGCTGACCACCGAGACCGGGGCCGGGCAGTGGGGCGCGTCACTGGCCTTTGCCGGTTCGTTGTTCGATATGGACGTGAATGTGTTCCAGGTACGGGTGTCCTACGATCAGAAACCCTACCGCCGGGCGGTCATGGAAACCTATGGTGCGACCTGCGTGGCGTCGCCATCGGACATGACCGAGTTCGGGCGCAAGGTGCTGGCGGAGAACCCGGCCCATACCGGTAGCCTGGGTATTGCCATCTCCGAGGCGGTGGAACTGGCGGTGCAGGACCCGGACACCAAGTACGCTCTGGGATCGGTGCTCAACCATGTGCTGGTTCACCAGTCCATTATCGGGCTGGAGGCCATGGAACAGATGGAGATGGCGGGCACCTGGCCGGACGTGATTGTCGGTTGCACCGGCGGCGGTTCCAACTTTGCCGGCATCGCCTTCCCGTTTATGGGGCATGCCCTGCGGGGCGGCGAGAAGAGCCGCATTGTGGCAGTGGAGCCCTCCGCCTGCCCGACCCTGACCCGGGGCAAATTCGCCTATGATTACGGCGATACCGCCCACATGACGCCCCTGACCAAGATGCACACCCTGGGCTCCCAGTTCACCCCGCCGGGCTTCCATGCCGGCGGCCTGCGCTACCATGGCATGGCGCCGATGGTCTCCCACGCCAGGGAACTGGGCCTGTTCGAGGCCACCGCCTATACCCAGCGGGAGTGTTTCGAGGCCGGGGTGCTCTTTGCCCGGGCTGAGGGCATTGTGCCCGCTCCGGAAGCCAACCATGCGGTCAAGGGGGCCATTGAAGAGGCCCTGCGTTGCAAGCGGGAAGGCACCTCTGAAACCATCCTGTTCAACCTCTGTGGCCACGGCCATTTCGATATGGCGGCCTACACCTCGTATTTTGCCGGGGAGCTGGGGGATTACGAGTACGATGATGCGGAACTGGCCATGGCATTGTCCGGATTGCCTAGCGTGTAACCGGCAGACGCCTGTTCCCAAAAAGCCCGCCGGGTGGCGGGCTTCAGGGATCAGGCCTGGGGAGGGTCAGAAGGTGTAGGAAACCTTGGCCTGAACGGTCCGCTCCGCACCAACCCAGCAGTTGAGTTCGTCGAAGCAGCTGTAGTACTCCTCGTTGAACAGGTTGTTCACTGACAGGCCGACTTCGGTTCCGCTGAGGCTCGGAGCTGCGTAGCTGAGGTCATAGGTCAGCGCCAGGTCCACCAGGTTGGCGTCCGGTACCTTGCCGGCGGTATTGGTGGCATTGAGTTCAGACTCGCCAATGTGGCGGAAGCCGGCACCCAGGGTCAGGCCCTCCGCACTGCCGTCGAAGAAGCTGTAATCCGCCCATGCGGAGAGCATCTGTTCCGGAACCCAGACAGGCGTATTGCCTTCCAGTCCGGTGTTGTCCTCGGTCACTTCCACGTCCTGGTAGGTGTACGCCAGGGATAGCAGCAGGTTGTCGACTGGCTGGCTGGAGGCCTCGATTTCCAGCCCGCGGGAGCGGACTTCGCCAGCCTGGATCTTATCGTAGGCGGTGCCGTTCGGGTCACGAGTCGGTACGTTTTCCTTCAGGATATGGAACAGGGCCACGTCGATCCGGTGCCGGTTGTCGGCTGATGTGAATTTGCTGCCCACTTCAAACTGCTTGCCGGTGGAGGGATCGAACTCGTTGCCGTTGCGGTCACTGCCTTCCAGGGGCTCGAAGCTTTCGGCGTAGTTCACGTAGGGGGAGAGGCCGTTGTCGAACTCGTAGAGGGCGCCGACACGGTAGGACCAGTTGTCCTGCTCCAGTTCGTTGTCCACCTGGGCGCCGTACTTGGTGCCTTCCTCGGTGCCCTTGAAGTCGTCCCAACGTGCACCGCCGATCAGCACCAGCTGTCCGATGCGGATCTGGTCCTGCAGGTAGACGCCGAGTTGTCGCTTGGATAGCTCGAAATCCGAGGTATAGGCCGTTCCACTCAGGTTCATGTCCGGGGCGATCTGGGTGTAGTCGGGGTTGTAAAGGTCGATGGAAGGTGCTGCATCGTCTTCGTAGGCGACATCGGAGTCCATCTTGATGTAGTCCATGCCCAACAGGACGTTGTGCTCCACTACTCCGGTGTGGAAGCGTCCGGACAGTTGGTTATCCACGGTGAAGCCGGTTATCTTTTCGTCGGTCAGGTAGGCGCGCCGGTGCAGGGTGCGGTTGTCGGCGTCAAGCGCGGTACTGTAGGTATTGGTCTGGTAGGCGTCGGCATCGGTGAACCGGAAGTTCTGCAGGAAGTTCCAGTTGTCGTTGAAGTTGTGGTTGATCTTGTAGCCGGCCATCAGCACTTCCTTGTCGAACTCGTTCCAGTTGGCATCGCCGGAGAAGGCGTCCTGGTCTAGATGGCCGTTGGGGTTGTCCTTGAACAGTGTGGAGGCGGGCAGGGTGGAGTACATGCCCATTTCCGGATCTTTCTGGTAATAGAGATTGACGTTGATCAGGGTGTCGTCGGTGACCTGCCAGTCGACGGACGGCGCGAACAGGTAGCGTTCTTCCTCGGTCGTGGCGGCCTGGTTATCCTTGCTGCGCCCGAGGGCTACCAGGCTGTAGGACAGGTCGCTGTCGCCGATCTGGCCGGTGCTTTCGAAAGAGGCCTGTTTCAGATCCTGCGTGCCGCCGGTGACTTCGATGCGATTGAAGGATTCTGTGGACGGGCTCTTTCCAATCAGGTTCACCATACCGCCTGGAGGCATGGAACCATACAGCGACGACGTAGGGCCCCGGAAGACTTCCACCTGTTCAACGGCAATCAGGTCGACCTGTGGCTGGAGGTTCCAGTCGTTGTACAGCAGTTGAAGACCGTCATAGTAGTTCTGGTAGTTGATAAAGCCCCGGATGCTGAACAGGTCCAGCCGGTTGACGGAACCTCCCCGCAATTCCGTGTTCACGCCGGGCACATAGCGCATGGCTTCCGCGACGGATTCCGAGCCGCGCATTTCAAGGGCGGTCTGATCGACCACGGTAATGCTCTGCGGCGTTTCCTCGGGCTCCAGAGCGGTCTTGGTGGCGGTATTCCGGTAGGTGTCACTGTAGACCGTCAGCGGGGCCAGTCCGGTGGAGTCGTTATCCTGGGCCATGGCGCTGGGCACGGCGATTCCGGCAATGGCCAGCGACAGCAGGGAGCGCTGGAAGAGTGTCTTGGGAGGCATGAACATTACCTGCATTGCAATGAAAATGGAGGCGTGTCGTCACTGCACGCGTCATGATAATCATTCGCATTATATTTTGATTAACAGGTGTTCACTTAACCATTTGGTGCATGGGCAGGGTTTTGCCCTCGGCGGGCCGGATGGGGACCCAGTACTCGACGGTAATCTCATCCGCCGGTTCCGGGTCTGTCCGGGCGGGGTAGATTTCCAGATCGAAACCGTAGCAGCCCTGGTAGCCGGAGGCGGGCAGCCAGTCGCTGAGGAACCAGGACAGGGTTTTCTCCAGGTCCGCCACCGGTCCCTGGAAGGGCACCACGGCATACTCCTGGGCGGGCACCGTCAGCCGTGGCAGGTCCGGCAGTTGCCGCCAGGCGGATGCCTCGATACAGGCCCAGTAGGGGAAGCGGTGGTCGCCGGCATCGCCCGAGACGTCCATCACTCCCATCCGGGCGACGTCCTCCGGCAGGCTGTGACTCGCGCCCAGGCGTTGCCACAGGTCCGGTATCCGCTGGGCAAAGTCCGGGGTGGGGGAGTAGATGCCATGGATGTGACAGGACATGCCGACCACCTCGAAAGCCGGCCGTGACTCCACGCGTATCCGGGTCCGGTAGGGATTCTGGTGGAGCGGGGGCGCGGGTAGCGGTTCCACCGGAATGGGGGCCCGCAGGTGACAGCGGACACCACGCTTGCGGTACTGGCCCGGAGAACAGCCGAAGTACTGCCGGAAGCTCCGGCTGAAACTGATATCGGATTCGAAGCCACAGGCCAGGGCGATATCAAGTTGGCGGTCTCCGGTGCACAGCAACTGTTCCGCCGCCTTGCTGAGCCGGAGTTCGCGGATGTAGTGGGCCACCGAGCAACCGGTATGGGCCGCGAACACCCGTTGGAACTGCCACCGTGACCAGCCGCCCAGGGTGGCGAGGGAAGCCACGGTCAGAGGCTGGTCCAGGTGGCTGTGGATGAACCGCAGCACCTGCTCAATTCTTGATTGCGGTGTCTGTGTATCCGGTACCATTAGCGTCAGCCTGGGATAGGGACATCGGAAGCTGCATGATAAACGACAATGTTTCTCATTTATAATAGGGTCTGCCTATGATGTTTCTGAATGGAATTACCTGGCTCCTGGTGTTCCAGTTGGCGGGGGAGGTAGCTGTGCGCCTGCTGGACTGGCCAGTGCCGGGGCCGGTGCTGGGTATGCTGATGCTGTTTATCGTGTTGCTGGTGGCGCGTCAGGTACCGGCGTCGCTGGACACGGCTTCAACGGGGTTACTGGCACATCTGTCACTGCTGTTCGTGCCCGCCGGGGTGGGGATCATGGTTCATGCGGACCGGCTGCTAGCCGAATGGCTGCCGATTGTCGCGGTGCTGCTGGTGACTACCCTGCTGACCATGCTGTTTACCACCGGGGTGATGCTGCTGGCAAGCCGATGGCTGGCGCCGGGCTATCAGCGGGAGGGCCAATCCCATGACTGAGCCCGATCTCACCGATATCTGGGTCTATCTGTCCGCCTCGCCGCTGCTGGGGCTGACCATGACCCTGGTGGCCTACCTGCTGGCGTTCCGGCTGTACCAGCGCAGTGGCGGCTCCCCCATGCTGAATCCCGTGCTGGTGGCGGTGGTGATAATCATCCTGGTGTTGCTGACCACGGGAATCCCGTACCGGGACTATTTCGACGGTGCCCAGTTCGTCCACTTCCTGCTGGGCCCGGCCACGGTGGCGCTGGCGGTACCGCTGTTCCAGCAACTGTCACGACTTCGTCAGCTCTGGCTGCCCGTGGCCATTGCCATCGTGTCGGGCGTGGTGTTCGCGGCGGGCAGTTCCATCGCCCTGGCCTGGCTATTGGGGGCCAGTACCGAGACCCAGCTTTCACTGGCGCCCAAGTCGGCTACGGCACCGGTGGCCATGGGTATTTCCGAGACTATTGGCGGCCTGCCGTCGCTGACAGCGGTACTGGTCGTGGTGACCGGTATTGTCGGGGCGGTGCTGGGCACCCGGCTGTTCCAGGTGTTCCGAATCCGGGATGACAGTGTCCGGGGTATCGCCATGGGGGTGGCCGCCCATGGCATTGGGACGGCCCGGGCGTTTCAGGTCAACAACACCATGGGAGCCTTTTCCGGCCTGGCCATGGCCCTGTCAGCATTCGCCACCGCCCTGATCGTGCCCTGGCTGGTGGACCTGATCGGTCTGTGACGATTCGGTGGAATGAGAGGCTGAGGTTCCATGGGCATGGCGCCGGTGGTCCAGGAGCCAGCCGTCTCCTGCGGGTTACCGGCGGGGAGTGGAAGGCCGGCAAACTGTAAAAGGCTGTGAAAACACGATCCCAGTATTCCGATTGCGCTACAAACGGTCTACTCTCGTAAGTCTGACGTATATCGCTACGCAATCAGGGTCCGTCCCGCGCCCGTCGGGGATCTGGCGATGCCGGGTCGATCAGGCTACTTTGACAGGCATAATAACAATATTGCTGGGGTGGAGTCGTACATGGCAGGGAACGGCTTTAAAGGAGAGCTGGAGAAAAACCTTGGGATCTTGCTCAATGCTTCGCCGGACTGCATTCTCGTCTGCGATGTCCGGACTCTGCAGTATGTGTATGTGAACCAGACCACCTGCGACATGACCGGCTACAGCCGTGAGGAATTGCTCGCCATGACGGCACCGGATCTCACCGGCCAGCCCCCTGAATACACTCGCGAGGTATACAGGAACGCGATGCAGGCGGGAGACCGGGGGTATACCGATGAACCCCGTCTACTGGTTAACAAGACCCGATCCCGTCGAGGCTGGTGGGAAGCCCATTTCCGGTACCGGGAAATTGATGGCCAGGAAGTTGTGGTCATTGTGTCCCGCGAGGTTACCCGCCGGATGCTGGCCGAACAGGCCGCCACCCGAATCAGGAAGATCTACGCCGCCCTGAGTGCCACCAATGAAGCCATCATGCGCCTGTCGTCCAGGGACGAGCTGTTCCAGGCCGTCTGCGACGCGGCTATCGACAGTGGCGGCATGACCACGGCGGCGCTGCTGATGCCGAAGCCAGGATCCGACCTGCTGGAAATGAAGGCGATGGCGGGCTATGGCCGTGAGGTCCTGGAGGATACCGTTATCTCCATCGACCCGGAAAAGCCGGAAGGACGCGGTCTCAACGGGAATGCCTTCCGAACCTGCGAGCCCTGCGTGTCCAACGATTACTTCAGGGATCGCCGAACAGACCCCTGGCATCGGCAGATGCGCAGCAGGACCCTGCTCAAGGCCGTGGCTTCGGTACCCATTGTGCTGGATGGTAAAGCCGTTGGCACCTTGCACCTGTGTTCCCGGGAACGCAATGCGTTCGATGAAGAGATCGTCGGTCTGCTCATGCGCATGGCGGACAATATCGCTTTTGCCCTGCGCACCATCGAGAATGAGCAGGAGCGCCGTGAGGCGGAGAAAAAGGCCCATTACCTGGCGACCCATTGTGGCCTGACCGGCCTGCCCAACCGGAACCTGCTGTCGGACCTGTTGGGACAGGCCATTGCCTCAGTAGACCGGACTGGTCATCACCCGGCCCTGATGTTCGTGGACCTGGACAACTTCAAGGACATCAACGACACCTGGGGGCATGACATGGGGGACCAGGTGCTTGAACAGGTGGCCGATCGCCTCCGTGGTGTGCTGAGGGAGCACGATGTGCTGGCCCGTCTCGGTGGTGATGAGTTTGTGGTCCTGGTGCAGAACATTGACCGGCGAGAGCACGCCGTAACGGTGGCGGAAAAGCTGCTGGCCGCCGTGAAGGAATCGATCCTGGTGGAAGGCCGGGCGCTGTCGGTCACCCTCAGCATCGGTATCAGTCTGTATCCGGATCATGGTAAAGACCAGAAAGCGCTGATGAAGGCTGCAGATATGGCCATGTACCAGGCCAAGGACAAGGGCAAGAACGCCTGGGCCATCTCCGGCGACAGGGGGCTGTCGAATTCCGGCTGAGGTAAGCAAGAGGCTCCCGGATGTTGTTAGGGGAAGTACCTCACTACGGCCCTGCGGTGCCTGTCACAGCGCCCCCCGGCGGCGCTGTACAGGGGTTCCTGGGCGGACTAGGGTAGGTTGTATCGGGAATGTGTATAGCCGGGAGAATAAGTGTGGATCATAGGCATCAAAGCCCGGGCTGGAATGTCATGCAGGCGATGCTGGGGTTCGGGGTTGACTGGATCTGGGAGCAGGATGCTGAGGGACGCTTGATCCGGCTTGAGGGGCGTAACCTGGAAGGGGATGCCAAGGCGTCCGCTGACACCCTCCTCGGTCGCACCAGGCGGGAGTTGGGTTTTGAGCCGGTCACGGATACTCCAGGGGAAGGGCCGTTAACGCCGTTCCGGAACAGGGTATATTCCCGTGTACTGCCTGATGGCAGCGTATGCTATGTCGAACTGACCGGTACACTGGTGCCGGATGCCGGCGGCCATGGCCCGGGGCTCCGTGGCACCGGGCGGGATGTTACCGCCGAGGAGCAGCGTCGTGTCATGACGGAACGCTTCCAGGCCACCATGGATGCTTCTCCGGACCTGATCTTCATCTCGGACCCGCAGACCCACCGCTTCATTTACGTGAACGATACTGCCTGTGATCTGACCGGATATCAGCGGGAAGAGTTGATGAATTTCAAGGGCTACCACCTGACAGGTCGCACCCGTGAGGAAACCGATGAGTTGTTCCGGCGGGTGCAGTCCGCTGGTCCTGAAGGGGTGACTGCCGAGCCACATATGGCCGTCAGCAAGGACGGCAAGCGCCGCGGGTGGTGGGAGCCTCACCACCGGATGGTGCGAATCGATGGCCGGCCCTGGATCATTTCCGCCTCAAGGGAGGTGACCGACCGGGTGCTTGCGGAAAGGGCGGCCCGCCATGCCAAGCGCATGTACGCTGCCCTCAGTGCCACTAATGAAGTGATCATGCACGCCGAAACGCCGGAGACACTCTTTAGCGAGGTCTGTCGGGTGGCGGTTGAGCAGGGGGAACTGGCGGCCTCCCATATCCTTCTGTCCAATCAGGAAAACGGTAACCTGGACGT
Source organism: Marinobacter shunpengi (assembly GCF_045449715.1). Classification (NCBI taxonomy): domain Bacteria; kingdom Pseudomonadati; phylum Pseudomonadota; class Gammaproteobacteria; order Pseudomonadales; family Marinobacteraceae; genus Marinobacter; species Marinobacter shunpengi. The sequence goes on from NZ_JBJJLA010000005.1 coordinate 10,967, forward strand.
TGTGGCAATGGCCGGCACTGGTCAGGGCAGAACCCGTCGTGCGGTTATTTCCACCGACCCGAACCGGCCGGAAGGCTTGGGCATTGCCGGGACCGCGTTCCGTATGGGGCGTCCCGAGGTGACGGACGACTTCATGAATGATCCGCGTACCCGGCCCTGGCATCACCTGGCGGAAAAAACCCGGCTCAAGGCCGCTGCCGCAGTTCCCATCCTGAACGAGGGCCGGCCCCTGGGGGTGCTCTATCTCTGTGCCAGTGATCGCCGTGCCTTTGATGCCGAGACCATCGCACTGATGGAGCGGATGGCGGACAACGTCTCGCATGCCCTGCGTACCCTGGAGCACGAAGCGGACCGGAAACGGGCGGAAGAGCGGGTCAGGTACCTGGCGACCCACGACAGCCTCACTGGTTTGCCCAACCGTGCCATGTTTGAAGAGCTTCTGGAGCAGGCGGTGGTGACGGCGCGTCGTTACGGACAACGTCCGGCGGTACTGTTCATAGACCTGGACCGGTTCAAGCTGGTGAACGACAGCCTGGGGCATGCCGCCGGAGACCAGTTGCTGCAGGAGATGGCGCGACGGCTGAAGGTGGTACTGCGGGAATCGGACGTGCTGTCGCGCCTGGGGGGTGACGAGTTTGTGGTGTTGCTCCATAACGTGGCGGACCTTGAGGATGCCGCCACCGTGGCCCGCAAACTGCTGGACGCGGCCCTGGAGTCGGTGAACGTGCTGGGGCAGGACTGCCGGGTGACCGCCAGTATCGGCATCAGTGTCTTCCCGGACCATGGCGAGGACCAGCAGACGCTGATGAAAAATGCCGACACCGCCATGTACCTGTCCAAGGAGAAGGGCAAGAACACCTACGAGTTCTACGTGGACGGCATGCAATCGCTGTCCAACGAACGTCTGGTGCTGGAAGCGGCCTTGCGCAATGCCCTGGTCAACCACGAGTTCGTGCTGAACTATCAGGCCAAACTGGACCTGAAAAACAACCGCATTACCGGTGTGGAGGCCCTGCTGCGCTGGACCCACCCGGAGTTGGGCGAAGTGCCCCCGCAGCAGTTCATCCCCCTTTGCGAGGAAAACGGTGCCATCCTCCCCATTGGCCGTTGGGTGCTGGAAACCGCCTGCCGGCAGAACATGGAATGGCAGCGGGAGGGGCTGTCACCGGTCAAGATGGCGGTGAACATCTCGGCCCGGCAGTTTTCAGATCCGGAACTGCTGGACCACATCCGCGACGCCCTGCACAAAACGGGCATGGAGCCGTCACTGCTTGAACTGGAGCTGACGGAAAGCATGGTGATGCTGGACCCGGATCACACCATCCAGACCCTGACGCAGCTTCGGGAGATTGGCGTACGCACCGCGCTGGACGACTTCGGCGTGGGGTATTCCTCCCTGGCGCAGATCAGGGGCTTCCCTATCGATACCCTTAAGGTGGACCGGTCCTTCATCCGCAACCTGCCGGAAAGCGACCACGACCGGGCCATTACCGAGGCCATCATCAACATGGCCCGGACCCTGAGCCTGACGGTGATCGCCGAGGGAGTGGAAACCGAAGCCCAGGAGACCTTCCTGCGGGGCATTGCCTGTGATGAGTCCCAGGGCTTCTACTTCAGCCGGCCAACGTCGGCGGATGCCTTCTCGGAGTTGTTGCGGAACCACGGGGTGGCGATTCCCGAGCGTGAGGGGTAAACGGCCCTGGCCAGAAGCCCGGGGCCGTTCAGAGGTGGCTATTCGTCATCCAGCTCCTGGGGCGGGCAATGGTATTCGGCCACTACCGTGCCCTCGTCGACGCTTTCCAGGTGCACATCGAACCCCCACAGGCGGTGGACATGCTTGAGCACCTCGCGGGCGTCATCCCCCAGGGGTACCCGGTCCACGGGAACGTGGCGCAGGGTCAGTGAACGGTCCCCCCGCACATCCACATTCCACACCTGGATATTGGGCTCCCGGTAGCTGAGGTTGTACTGGCGCGCCAGTTTTTCCCGCAGGGGCCGGTAGCCCGGGTCGTCGTGAATGGCGGTCACCCGGTACACATCCTCCTGGTCGTCGTTCTCGATGGAGAAGAACTTCATGTCCCGCATCACCTTGGGAGACAGGAACTGCTGGATGAAGCTCTCGTCCTTGAAGTTGCGCATGGCGAAGTGCACCGTCTCCAGCCAGTCGCTACCGGCGATATCCGGGAACCACTCCCGGTCTTCATCGGTGGGGTTCTCGCACATGCGGCGCAGGTCCGAATAGATATTGAAGCCGAGGGTGTAGGGGTTGATGCCGGAATACCAGGGGCTGTTGAACGGTGGCTGGTAGGTCACCGCCGTGTGGCTCTGCAGGAATTCCAGCATGAAGCCGTCGGTAACGTGCCCTTTCTCGTACATCCGGTGGAGCAGCGTGTAGTGCCAGAACGAGGCCCAGCCCTCATTCATTACCTGGGTCTGGCGTTGGGGATAGAAGTACTGCCCCAGCTTACGCACGATGCGGATGATCTCCCGCTGCCAGGTTTCCAGCAGCGGCGCATTCTTCTCGATAAAGTACAGGATGTTTTCCTGGGGCTCGGAGGGATAGCGCTGACGGCGCCGTTCCCGCTCATCGTCGTCTTCCCCCATCTTGGGGATGGTGCGCCACAGGTCGTTGAGCTGCCTCTGGAGATATTCCTCCCGCTCCTTCTGCTGGCGACGCTCCTCGGCGGCGGAGATGGGCGGTGGACGCTTGTAACGGTCAACCCCGTGGTTCATCAGGGCATGGCAGGAGTCGAGGGTTTCCTCCACGGCTTCCACACCGTAACGTTCCTCGCATTCGGCAACATAATTGCGCGCAAACACCAGGTAGTCGATGATGGCGCTGGCATCCGTCCAGGTGCGGAACAGGTAATTGCCCTTGAAGAAGGAGTTGTGGCCATAGCAGGCGTGGGCGATCACCAGGGCCTGCATGGGCAGGGTATTCTCCTCCATGAGGTAGGCAATGCAGGGGTCGGAGTTGATCACGATCTCGTAGGCCAGTCCCATCTGACCCCGCTGGTAGCCCTTGGATGTGCTGAGGAACTGCTTGCCGAAGGACCAGTGGTGGTAGCCAACCGGCATGCCCACGGAACTGTAGGCGTCCATCATCTGTTCGGCGCTGATCACCTCAATCTGGTTGGGGTAGGTGTCCAGGCCGAATTCCTCGGCGCATTTGGCGATCTCGTCATCGTATTTCTGGATGAGGTCAAAGGTCCACTCGGAGCCCCTGGAGATCGGGTCCGGGCGGACCTGTTCACGATTGGGCAGTTTGGGGTGCTCGATCGTATCCGTCATGCCGCTTTCCTCTCGAACAACTGGCGGAACACCGGGTAAATCTCGCCGGGGTCCGCGATCTGCTGCATGGCAAAACTCTGCGGGAAACGCTCCATGATCTTCTCGTACTCGTACCACAGCATCTGGTGATCCTGGGGCGTGATCTCCACATAGGAGTAGTACTGCACCAGTGGAATGATTCGCTCGGCCAGGATCTTGCCGCAGATGGGGGAGTCATCGTTCCAGTTATCACCGTCTGACGCCTGGGCGGCGTAGATGTTCCACTCGTCCGGTGAATAGCGGGACTCGATGATCTTATGCATCAGCTTGAGGGCGCTGGAGACAATGGTGCCCCCGGTCTCCCGGCTGTAGAAGAACTCTTCCTCGTCCACCTCCTTGGCGCTGGTGTGGTGGCGGATGAAGACCACGTCGATCTTCTTGTAGTTCTTCTTCAGGAACAGGTACAGCAGGATGAAGAAGCGCTTGGCGATATCCTTGTGGGTCTGGGTCATGGAACCGGACACATCCATCAGGCAGAACATCACCGCACTGGTGGCCGGCTTGGGTTTCTTGACGTGCTGACGGTAGCGCAGATCGATTTCATCAATAAACGGAATGCGCCTGACGTTGGCCTTGAGCCGGGCAATTTCCGATTCCAACGCTTCTATCTGGTCGGCGTGGCTGAACGCCGGGTCCAGGTCGTTGGGAGCTTCCCTGAGGGCTGCAAGCTGTGCCTCCAGTTCACGGATCTTTTTGCGGCGGGCGCCGCTCAGGCCCAGTCGACGGGCATGGGCGCCCCGCAGGGAACGCACCACATCCAGCTTGGCGGGCACGCCCTGAGAGGTGAAGCCAGAGCGCTGGAGGGTGAACGCTTCGGTGTCCTTGAGCTTCTTGCGGGCCAGGTTGGGCAGCTCCAGGTCGTCGAAAAGGAAGTCCAGGAACTCGTCCTGGGTGATCTGGAAGGCGAACTCGTCCATGCCCTCGCCGTCGGGGCTGGCCTGGCCGGACCCGGATCCACCACCGCCACCCCCTTCCGGCTTGGGGATCTCGTCACCGGCCACGAACTCCTGGTTGCCCGGGTGGACCACCTCACGCTTGCCACCCTGGCCGTGGTGGAAGATGGGTTCATGGATGTCCCGGGAGGGGATGCTGACACTTTCCCCCCGCTCGATATCGGTAATGGAGCGCCTTTGCACCGCATCCGCCACTGCTTTCTTGATGTGCTGGCGATAGCGGCGCAGGAACCGTTCCCGGTTCACCGCGCTCTTGTTCTTGCCGTTGAGACGGCGGTCAACAATGTGGGTCATACCCATAGTGCCACTCCCATCAGGTCAGAAAAGGGTTAATGCGACTTTCTGACTCTGAGGTACCACTCCGCCAACAGCCGGACCTGCTTCTCGGTATAGCCACGGTCCACCATCCGTTCCACAAACTGCTTGTGTTTCTTCTGGTCTTCCTGGCTGGCCTTCGGGTTGAAGGAAATCACCGGCAGCAGGTCTTCGGTGTTGGAGAACATCTTCTTCTCAATCACGCTACGCAGCTTCTCGTAGCTGAGCCAGGAGGGGTTTTCCCCCTGGTTGTTGGCCCGGGCGCGCAGCACGAAGTTGACCACCTCGTTGCGGAAGTCCTTCGGGTTGCTGATGCCTGCGGGTTTCTCGATCTTCTCCAGTTCGTCGTTGATGGCCGGCCGGTCGAGGATTTCGCCGGTCTCCGGGTCGCGGAACTCCTGATCCTGGATCCACAGGTCGGCATAGGTTACGTAGCGGTCGAACAGGTTCTGGCCGTACTCGCTGTAGCTTTCCAGGTAGGCGGTCTGGATTTCCTTGCCGATGAATTCCACGTAGTGGGGTGCCAGGAACTCCTTGATAAAGCGCAGGTAGCGTTCCTGCACCTCGGCCTGGAACTGCTCCTGCTCGATCTGCTTCTCCAGCACGTACAGCAGGTGCACCGGGTTGGCGGCCACCTCGGTGGTGTCGAAGTTGAACACCTTGGACAGAATCTTGAAGGCGAAGCGGGTGGACAGGCCGTCCATACCCTCGTTGACGCCGGCGGAGTCCCGGTATTCCTGGATCGACTTGGCCTTGGGGTCGGTGTCCTTGATGTTCTGGCCGTCGTAGACCCGCATCTTGGAGTAGATACTGGAGTTTTCCGGCTCCTTGATGCGGGAGAGAATGGAGAACTGCGCCAGCATATCCAGTGTGTCCGGCGCGCAGGGCGCCCCGGCCAGGGAGCTGTCCCGCAGCAGCTTGCGGTAGATGTCGATTTCCTCGGTGACCCGCACACAATAGGGCACCTTGACGATATAGACCCGGTCCAGGAAGGCCTCGTTGTGCTTGTTGTTGCGGAAGGTCTGCCATTCCGACTCGTTGGAGTGAGCCAGGATGATGCCGTCGAAGGGCACCGACCCCATACCTTCGGTGGTGTTGTAGTTGCCTTCCTGGGTGGCGGTCAGCAGCGGATGCAGCACCTTGATCGGGGCCTTGAACATTTCCACGAACTCCAGCAGCCCCTGGTTGGCCTTGCACAGGCCGCCGGAGAAGCTGTAGGCGTCCGGGTCATCCTGGGAGAAGTCCTCCAGCATGCGGATGTTCACCTTGCCCACCAGGGCGGAGATGTCCTGGTTGTTGTCGTCGCCGGGTTCGGTCTTGGCCACGCCGATCTGGTCCAGCACTGACGGGTATTTCTTCACCACCCGGAACTGGCTGATATCGCCGCCATACTCGTGCAGGCGCTTGACCGCCCAGGGGGACATGATGGATTTCAGGTAGCGGGTGGGGATGCCGTATTCCTCTTCCAGGATATGGCCATCCTCATCCGGGTCGAACAGGCCCAGGGGGGATTCGTTCACCGGCGAGCCCTTGATGGCATAGAAGGGCACCTTCTGCATCAGACTCTTGAGTTTTTCCGCCAGGGAGGACTTGCCGCCGCCCACGGGGCCCAGCAGGTAAAGGATCTGTTTCTTCTCTTCCAGGCCCTGGGCGGCGTGACGGAAGAAGGACACGATATTTTCCACGGCTTCTTCCATACCGTAGAACTCTGAAAACTCGGGATATCGCTTGATCACCTTGTTGGAAAAGATACGCGAAAGGCGCGAGTCCCTGGATGTGTCAACGAATTCGGGCTCGCCAATGGCAAGCAACATGCGCTCGGCGGCGGTGGCATAGGCCGCGTGATCGTTCTTGCAGATCTCCAGATATTCCTCCAGGGAGTATTCCTCTTCCTGGGTTTGGTCATACCGGTCTTTGAAGTGCTGCAATATGCTCATGGGTAACCCTCGCTTGCTAATGAATCAGCTCGACTACACGCAATATTCCCCGTTGTTGGTCGCCGCGGGTGGGCGTTTCTGTTTATGGTTGAATGGAAAGGACAAGGCTATCACCGGTAATGGACCGGAGAGCTGTTTCCGGTCGTCCGGTACGGCCCCCACCAGCAGGGGCTCTGATTTCAGCTTAGTCCAACGCTGCAACCTTGGACAGTGGAAGTGGGTACCGGTTCGGCAAATTTAAGATGTTTTTTGCAACGGTTTTGTAACCCGTTTCGCGTTTTGTGACGGGACTTGAGACAGATTTTCAGGTGTTTGGCGTTTTTTGATGGAGAGCAATTTCCTTTCTATCGTAATGATAATTGTTTTCAATTGCGTTGAGTGGCTGCTATCTTGAGTGGCGTGTTGGATCTCGATGGAGACAGGCTATGAATCATTCAGCAATACAGTTGGTAGGGTCGTCGGAGCGTATATTCCGGGCGTGGCAGGTATTGCGTCAGTCCCAGGCAGGGAGCTGCACGATACGGAAACGGGAGCGCAAGGCCGGCAAATGAGATCCGGGGCCCATAGGCCCCGGATCTCCCTGTGTCAGTGGCCCGAACGCGCCCGGGTGACCGGGGCATCAGGGCTGGCTGTGAGGCTTCAGCCGCCTGGACGCCCCTGATCCGTGGCACTGTAGTGACAGACACCTTCGGCGAAGATCTCTTTCAAGCGGTCGATCTCGGCGCTGGTGAAGGAGACGTTGCCATAGGTACCGTCATTCAGGGCCGTGTTCACCGGTTTCAGGGCGCACTTGAAGAGGCTGCCCTCAATGGGGCCGCCGGCCTCCATTCGTGAGGTGGAGTAGGTCTGGAACTGTTGGGTACAGATTCCCTCCGGCGCATCATCCAGCACGCCACTCCAGACATCCTCCCCGGCATCGATCAGTGAACCGTCCGTGTTGAAACAGGCATCAACGGCTTCCGGCGGTCGGTTGTCGGCAATGCTGCGATTAGGGTGCTGCTGGATGTTGGTAATCCAGTCGTGCAGTACCTCCAGGGCCATCCAGGTCTGGTTGTATTCCTCCCGCGGCTCCGGCTCGGTCGGATCCGACAGGTCCGTGGGCCGGGTATCGGTAAACCAGATCACCTGGTTGCCGGCGTCACCCATGCGGTTGATGATGCGCTGACGGGCGGAGAAGGACTGGTGGCTGTTGTGCATGTCCAGCACTTCCTCCAGGTAGTGCCGCCAGTCGATCACCGGCATATTCAGTTCGCCATCGAATACCAGGCCGGATGTGTAGGCGGCGTTGATGGCCTCGATATCGGCTTCGGTACGGGGAGCAGGCGTGACCCCATCGGGGCTGAGCATCATGTTGCGGCGGCTCCAGGGATCGAAGTTGGCCGGCGAGAAGTCACCCAGGAACGGGAAGCCTTCCTGGACCATGTCGTTGGGGTGTTTCCAGCCGCCAATCTGGGCGTTCAGTTTCAGGAACTCATCGGTGGTGATGTTGCCTTCCACCAGCGCGTTGAGCCCGTACTGCACCCCAACGTTGTCATACACGGTGCGGGGATTGCCGTTCTCGTCGAGCCCATAGATGTTGCGGGCGTCGTCGTAGTGGGTCCACTGCACCTCATCCATCACGCCGGGAGGCTGCATCAGTGCCTGGTTACGGGCCTGGCCATAGTGGGGGTTGAGTACCAGGGCGGTCAGGCCGCGCCAGGCGGGAATGCATTCGGTCATGCCGGGGGCGGTACCGTAGCCCAGGGCGCGCTTGGCATCGGCGAACGGATCAGGGTAGTTGTCGGTGGCATTCAGGCCCACCAGCCAGCTTCGGTTGCTGGTAATCCACCACTTGGGATTATCGCCGTCGGTCACGTCCATGTAGTGCTCCAGCAACTCGCAGTCACCGATATGGATCACCTGGGTGATCATGTCCGGGTAGGAGTACTGTGGCACGCCGCCATCCAGCAGGTCGGGATGATTCTGGGAATAGACATACTGCTGGATGCCGCCACCGGAGCCGCCAATGGCCACGGTGTAGTCCGGCACGCCGAAGCGCTTGATAAAGTGTTCCTTGACCATCAGCGCGGTCTCGCCACCCACCTGCAGGTTATAGTGGGTGCTGGTTCGGGTGCCGGTGGAATAGATGACGGCGTAGCCCTTCTTCAGCACTTCCGGTTCCAGCGCCCGCCCGCTGATGCGGCCCTGGCTGTGGCCAACGGCAACGCCACCTTCGAAGTGGAACAGCAGTCGCCCGTTCCATTGGTCAGTGGAGGCCTCCCAGGGCGCATCATCCGCCTCCGCCAGGGTGGCGAAGCTGTAGATGAACCGGTTGATGGTGCCCCGTTCCTGACGGACGATAAAGTCCACGGTACGACCGTTGGTCAGGGTGGTGCGGGCCATGTCATCGGGGCGGACACCGTCTTCGGGAAGCGGTGCCCAGCGCCCGTCCGTGGTGCGGTAGATAAAGGTGACGTAGGGCTCGATGGAACAGTCACGGCTGAGGCCGATCTGGCTGCCGCTGCTGTCCAGAACCGGGAAACCGGTATTACCGTCGGTATCCACCAGGGGCTGTTTGCCGAGCTCCGTGGTAACGGTGCACACGAAGGGATACTGCTGTGGCCCCGAAAAGACAGGACCGGTGATGGGGTGTGCCGTCATCGTGACGGAAGCCAGCGGACCCTGTCGGCGGTGGTGCAGTTCAAGCCGGTTCTCGCCCTGTTGCAGGCCGGTCACCAGAATCTCATGGCGGTCTTGACCTGCCCGGATTTCAGGCTCGATGGGCCGTCCGTTGAGCCAGAATTCCAGGTGCCGGAGCCGGGAGGCGACCGCCGGCTTTGACTTGATGGGGCGGTCCTTGAACAGCACCTGCACCAGTACGTCATCGCCGGTGACCTGGTCCGGGGCACTGGACAGTACCTTGAGGTCATAATGGGGGTTGGCCGCATGGCCGGTGATCGCCAGCCCAGACATGGCCAGCAGAAGGATCAGGCAGTGAATGCATCGTCTCATTGGCATGGTGAAGTTCCCTCTATGTTAATTTTTGTTACAGGGGGGTACTTCACCAGCATGGTAAAACATGTACAAAAAACAAACGCACAGTATCGGGGGAGGCGCGACTTCAGCGAACCAAGCCCACTACCATTTCTCTAAATGTTTGAAAGAATATCGAAAATTATCGCCAGGAGCGTTTAGTTTTTTTTGAGATAAAAAACGCTTTCGGTAGCGCCGTTTTGCAGCCCCTTACGCTTGGCGAAGGGATTGTCCCGCCCCATATCCTGGCTCAGGATATGGCGGATCTCATAGTCCTCCCCATAGAGGTCATACACTTCCTGATCGCTGACATTGAATGGCGGGCCCTGTATTTCACTACTGTCGTAGTCCAGGGTGATCAACAGGATCCGGGTACCGTCCGGGATCACCGCGGTCAGGTGTTCCACATAGTTCCGGCGCATCTCCGGCGGCATGGCAATCAGGGCGGCCCGGTCATAGACCATCCGCACATGTTTCAGGTCGTCCGGCACCAGTTGGAAGAAATCCCCGCACCAGAGTTCCAGGTCATCATGCCGGAAGGTGGTGAAGGGCTCGCCCGGGTGGACCTTTGCTTTTTCTTCCGCCTCCTCGAAAAAATCCTTGCAGGCCACCTTGCTCAGCTCCACGCCGATGATGGGATGGCCACGGTCGTGGAGCCACCACATGTCATGGGCCTTGCCACACAGGGGGACGAGAACGGTGTCAGTGCGGTCGCCCGAAAATTCAGGCCAGTGGTCGTGGAGGTACTTGTTTACGGTCCCCTCATGAAAGCCGATCTCGCCCTTTTCCCAGCGGGTGTGCCAGAATTCATGCTCCATGATACGTTCCCTATTAGCCGTGGAAGTCGTTCCTCAGAGCATAAGACAGGAGTCAGAACAGTGAAAGCCGTATTCCTTGATGCCAGCACCCTGGGCGACGATGTCACCCTGGAACCGATTGAAGAGGTGACCGGGCCGCTGACCTGTCACGACCGTACCCGTCCTGATCAGGTGATTGAGCGCCTGCAGGGCTTCGACACCGTGCTGGTCAACAAGGTACTGCTGGGCCGGGAGCATTTCGAAGCCTGCCCGGAACTGAAAACCATTGCCGTGGTGGCCACCGGCCTCAACAACATTGACCTGAAGGCGGCAGAAGAACACGGCATCCGGGTGCTTAATGTGACCGGCTATGGTCGTTCCACCGTGGCCCAACACACCATGGCGCTGATCCTGGCCCTGGCCACCCGACTACTGGACTATGACCGGGATGTGCGGGGAGGCCGCTGGGGGCGGAGCGCCATGTTCTGCCTGATGGAACACCCCATCATGGAACTGGAAGGCAAGACCCTGGGAATCATCGGCTATGGCGACCTGGGGCAGGGCGTGGCCGAGAGGGCGAAAGCCTTCGGTATGAACATCGTCCTCGGCTGCCGTCCCGGCCAGGAAACGGGAGAGGTGGACGGCTATTCGCGCATTCCCCTGGACGAGCTGCTTCCTCAAGTGGATGTGCTCTCACTGCACTGCCTGCTTACGGACGATACCCGCAACCTGATCGGCGTCGGGGAACTGGAACAGATGAAGGACACGGCCCTGATTATCAACACCTCCCGCGGCGGCCTGGTGGACGAACAGGCTCTCGCTGATGCCCTTCGCGCCGGCACTGTTGGCGGCGCCGGCTTTGATGTGCTCACCGAAGAACCACCCCGCAACGGCAATCCGCTGCTGGCGGAGGATATTCCCAACCTGATTGTGACCCCGCACTCTGCCTGGGCCAGTCGCGAGGCCCGGCAGCGGATTGTGGAGATTACGGCGGGGAACCTGGCCACCCGGATATGATGCCTCAATGCCTGTTTACTGATGAGAGCCTTATTGATGAACGGATAATAATCAGGCAGTGATGACATCTTATCGCCATTAATTCAGGTACTTGGTCAATGCAAAATGATGCAATAACTTTCCATCTATCCTACCTTTGTGGCATTCTTCGCTCTTAAAATTAACTCCGGTTAATGGAGCGGTCGTGTCATTCCCGATGACGGCCAGTACATCAATGAGGAAAGAAGAATGCTCAAGTCGTTTCTGAATTTCGATTCCATGGTTACTCCGAAGATCATTACCGTCATTTACTGGCTGTCGATCATCGCGGTGGTGATTTCTGGTTTTGTCAGCATGTTCTCCGGTTACCAGGGGTTTACCTTCGGGAGTTTCCTGATGGGACTGGGGATCATCGTCGGGGGTATTCTGATGACACGGGTCTATTGCGAACTGTTCATTGTCATCTTCAAGATTAACGAGAACCTGGGCAAAGTCGCCAACCGGGAATAATTCCCAGGGCGGGGGCTTAAGGAGCCTCTGAATAACTCCTTGCCTGTTCAGAGGCTCCTTAGATCCCCGCCTGCATTTCTCCCCACCCGTTTTTTCAGCCATACTCTCCCTGAACTGCTTCAATATCGGTAACCTGCCATAAGGAATCGGGAATGTCCCGACGTGGTCGGGCCCGTTCGCGGTATTCAAGGCAGCAACCAAGGATTGTGTGTGGCGTCATTCCAGTTCAAAGAGCGTTTCCGCCAGGCTGAACAGTGGATCCTGGCCAACCCCAACCCGCCTCAGCATTGGCCCTGGACCTGGCTGTACAAGGCCGGTCGCACTGCCTACGCGGTGACTCGCGATGTGATCAGCGGTCAGCTCACCCTTCATGCCATGAGCCTGGTGTACACCACCCTGCTCAGTATCGTGCCGTTGCTCGCCCTGAGTTTCTCCGTGCTGAAGGCCATGGGGGTACACCATCGCATCGAGCCGTTCCTGTACCAGTTCTTCCAGCCCCTGGGGCCCCAGGGGGCGGAGGTGGCCGATCAGATCCTGACCTTTGTGGACAACATGAAGGTGGGGGTGCTGGGGTCCGTAGGGTTGGCGTTACTGGTATACACGGTGATTGCCCTGGTCCAGAAGATCGAGCGGTCCTTCAACGTGATCTGGCGGGTGCCGGAAATGCGCTCGCTGGCCCAGCGCTTCTCCAACTACCTGAGCGTGATCATGATCGGGCCCTTACTGATGGTGTCTGCCATTGGTATTTCGGCGACCATTTTCTCCTCGACCTTCGTGCAGCGACTGATCGAGATCGAACCCTTTGGCTCAGCAGTATTGATGTTCAGCCGGTTGATGCCGTTCTTCCTGGTGGTGGGGGCGTTCACCTTTGTCTATGTCTTTATTCCCAATACCCGCGTCAAGCTGCGCTTCGCCTTGATTGGCGGGGTGATCGCCGGTGTCTCCTGGCAGGCGGGCGGGATGATCTTTGCCTCGTTTGTTGCCGGCTCCACCCGGTACGCGGCGGTGTACTCCAGTTTCGCCATTGGCATCATCCTGCTGATCTGGACCTACATCAACTGGATGATCCTGTTGCTGGGCTCCAGCATTGCCTTTTATCTGCAGAACCCCGGCAATGTGTCCAGGAGCCGTGAAGTGGACCCCTCTCCAGAACTTCAGGAGCAGGTGGCCCTGGTGTTGATGTGGAACGTCTGCAAACCCTTTGCCGAGGGCAGGCCGGCGCCCCAGCAGGAGACTCTGGAGCGGGAGATGCGGGTTCCCGGGGAGATAACCCGGCGCATATCCGACAAGCTGATTCGCCAGGGCCTGCTGTCCCTGGCCGGATCGTCCGGTGATCATCTGGTGCCCGGGCGGGCGCTGGAGTTGATCCGGATCGGGGATGTGCTGGATGTGGTGCGGGCCGATGAGGAAAGGGTGGTCAGCCGTCTGCCCCGGGTCCTGCCGCCGGAACTGGTGCCCAGGGTCTCTGCCGACCAGACCCGGACTTTCGCTGAATTACTGGTCTCCGATCAGGCCTCAGCGGCTGGAGAGCCCCTCACTGAGAAGGCGTGACAGTATCTGGCGGATCTTGTCCAACTGCTCCTCGTTGATGGACAGCAGGGGTTGCAACTCGTCAATCCCCAGGTTTCGCTGGTGCGCGTCCCGCAACACTTCCCGGGTACCCAGGATGATGCCGTCGTTCAGCGGTGAGTGCTCCTGGTCGGGTGTCGGGCGTTCCGCGGTCAGCAGCAGGGCGTGATACCTGGAGGGCAGGCCCCAGGCGTGGGCAATTTTCTGCGCGGTTGCCCATTCAAAGCGCCGCATGGCCTCGTGGAGGATATGCGGGGAGGGGCGCTGGTCGGGAAAACGGTGTTCGACAATGCTTTGCACCTCCCGTCTCAGGGTCAGGTAGGACAGCGCCGGCAGCAGGCCAACCATGAAGTAGCTGGTGCTCTCCTGCCGGTTGTTCAGGGCAATGAGCTCGGCGGCCCGGGCGCAGGTGAGGCCCCATCGCCAGACCCGCTGGGAAAAGGTGGATTCTGCGGAATTGCGCGCGGCCAGCATGGGACGCATCACCGATGCGGAGGCAACATTGCGGATGCCGTCAAGGCCCAGCAGGAATACCGCCTGGTCAACGTCTTCCACGTGGTGGTCGCTCACCTTGAAGAAAGGGCTGTTGGCAACCTGGAGTACCTGGTTGGTCAGGGAGGCATCACTCAGGATAATGTCGGTCACTTCCTTGCGGGACGTGGAATCGCTGGCCAGGGTTCGCATCAGGGTGGGCAGCGTCAGCGGCTGACGGGGCAGTTCTCTCAGGGCGTCGTCCCGCAGGCGGGCGTCGAGTTCCTGCAGGACCTTGCTGGTCAGCGGCGACGGTTGTTCGATCTGTCGGGGGGTGCTGTCCAGCAACCAGCAGAACAGGTGGTCGTCCAGCCTTGCCCGTGGTGGACGACAATCCGGGGTATCCGCCCCCCCTGGATTGAGCAGACCGCTCCCGGTGGGGTGAGGGCTGCCCGCCGACATCGTGGAGTGGGCACCATGGCCGGAGTGGCTGGGGAACAGCCTGTGTCTAATCCAGGAAACAATACCTGGCATCCGGTGCTTCTCCTTGAATCCGTCAGGGTGTCGTGGCCGGGCCGTTCACCCCTTATGCTGTCGCAGTATAGTACAGTCCGGCTTTTGGGGTCGTTGGCGGGCTTCACCGATGTACCGTCCAGCCGGGACTACAGGCTATTGCCCAGGCGCCCTGAAATCACCCCATAGCCACTGGCACAGGGTCAGGGCCGCCACCGGTGCGGTTTCGGTTCGCAGCACCCGGGGGCCGAGGGCTGCGGGAGAAAAGCCGCTTTGCCGTGCTGCGCTGATTTCCGCTTCTGAGAGGCCTCCTTCCGGCCCTACCAGCAGCGCTACGCCGTTCCGGGGCGGGGCCATGTCGGCCAGCGGCTGTTCGGTGCGGTGGTGCAGGACCAGGCGCAGGTCGCAGGTTTCGCTTTGCCGGAACCAGTCCGGTAACGTGCATAAGGGGGTGATGGTGGGTACCGTCGCCCGTCCACATTGCTCGGCAGCGCTGATGGCGACCTGTTGCCAGTGGCGGATACGCTTGTCTTCCCGGTCGCCCTTCAGGCGCACGTCGCACCGCTCGCTGGTGAGAGGGACGATGGTATCCACCCCCAGTTCCGTGCTCTTCTGCACCGCGTAGTCCATACGATCGCCCTTGGAGATAACCTGCCCCAGCAGGATCTTCAGGCGCGGTTCGCAGGTGCTTTCCTCCTTCGCCAGGATTCGTGCGCTGACCCGCTTCTTGCCCACGTCGTCCAGCTCGGCCGGGTAGTTGGCCCCATCGCCGTTGAACAGCACCAGGGGCTGGTCCGGCTGCATGCGCAGCACTTTGCCGACGTGGTGGGCGGCACTGTCATCAAGGAAAACCGTCTGGCCTTCCTCTAACGGGGCATCAGTGAAGATTCGCGGATTGCGCACAGGCGTTTCCTGTCGGGAAGATCGTCATCGGGAGCGACAGGTTACCGAAACACGCCACCTTCTGGCCAGTCTGGACGCAGCGGTGCGACTTTCTTCCGCGCAGACCCCTAGTCACGTACCGCGATATCGATGCCTTCGGTGGCCACCTGGGCCAGGTGACGGATCTGATCCTCGGTGATGGTGTACGGCGGCATGAAATAGACCACATTGCCCAAAGGCCGCAGCAAGGCCTCTCGGGTCAGTGAGTGCTTGTAGACCCGGATGCCACGGCGTTCCTGCCAGGGGAAGGGCTCTTTCGTCTTCCGGTCCCTGACCATTTCGATGGCCATGGTCATGCCATGCTGGCGGATATCGCCGACGTTGGGGTGATCCGCCAGGTGGGCCACGGAATCCGCCATGCATGTCGACAGGGCCCGGTTGGCGTTGATGACGTCGTCATCCCGGAAGATGTCCAGGGTTGCCAGGGCCACGGCGCAGCCGATGGGGTTGCCGGTATAGCTGTGGCTGTGCAGGAAGGCACGCAGAGTTTCGTAGTCGTCGTAGAAGGCGTTGTAGACGTTGTTGGTGGTCAGCACCACGGACAGCGGCAGGTAGCCGGCGGTGAGCCCCTTGGACAGGCACATGAAGTCGGGGGTGATGCCGGACTGCTCGCAGGCGAACATGGTACCGGTACGCCCGAAACCCACGGCAATCTCGTCGGCGATCAGGTGCACGCCGTAGCGGTCACAGGCTTCCCGCAGCCTGGTGTGGTAAATGGGGTGGTGCATGCGCATGCCGCCGGCGCACTGGATCAGTGGCTCCACCACCACCGCACAGATCTCGTCGTGCTTCTCGGCCAGCAGTTGTTCCATGGCCTCGAACTGGCGCAGGGCGTATTCCTCGTCGGTCTCGCCCGGTTCCTTGTTGAAGGCGTCCGGTGACGGCGCGGTGAGCACTTCCATCAGCAGGGGCTGGTAGGTGTCCTTGTACAGGGCCACGTCGCCCAGGGCCAAGGCGCCCAGGGTTTCCCCATGGTAGCTGTTGGACAGGTTGACGAAGTTCTTCTTGCCCGGCTTGCCGTGGTTCTTCCAGTAGTGGTAGCTCATCTTGAGGGCGGCCTCGATGGCCGAGGAGCCGTTGTCGGCATAGAAGCACTTGTTGAGGCCTTCCGGCGTGACCTCGATCAGCCTTTCGGACAGCTCCACCACGGGTTCGTGGCTGAAACCGGCGAGGATGACGTGCTCGAGCTTTTCGATCTGGTCGCGGATGGCGCCATTGATGCGTGGGTTGGCGTGACCGAACAGGTTGACCCACCAGGAGCTGACAGCGTCGATATAACGGTTGCCTTCGAAGTCTTCCAGCCAGACCCCTTCGCCTTTGCTGATGGGGATCAGTGGCAGGGATTCGTGGTCCTTCATCTGGGTGCAGGGGTGCCAGACGGATTTCAGGTCACGGGCGACCAGGTCGGCGTTGCGCATGGTTGGCTCCGGTTCTGTTTGCTTGTTGGTGGGTTTGTCTCTGTTAACCAAGTTGGATGATACAGTTAACGGCGGCTTGTAGGAAGGTGGCAGGTGTGAATGTTGACTGGTTGCTTGGCGGGCTGGACGTGTGGTGTAGGGGAGGCTTTCTTCACCGCAATTCACGGTCCATCTATGGACCGACCTTGCTCCGCGCCATCCCTGGCGCTGTTACGAAATCCTCCCCTACACCACACGTCCGACGGACCTCTCGGAGGACTCATCGAAGACCAAAGAGCTGCCATGACGAGGTTGTGTTGCTTTGTTTGGTTAATCGGCGATGGCGAGTGGGAAAGAACTGATGAAACGCCGGGATGAGCATACGGAAGGAGGTAACTCACCTGTCAGAGCGGACCGGGGGTGGATGGGGTGATTTCGCAGCAGCGCCAGGG
>NZ_JBJJLA010000006.1:0-133102 GCF_045449715.1 Marinobacter shunpengi
GGGACGGCCCCTGAATTGCGGCGGAGAAAGCACCCCATCCACCCCCGGTCCAGCCCCCAAACCTTGAGGGCAAGCCGCCAAAAAGGTCAGTGTTTGAGCACCCTGGAAAGGAAAGACTGAGTCCTCGCATTCTGAGGATTATCAAACACATCCTGGGGTTTGCCTTCCTCCACAATCTGGCCCTGGTGGATGTAGATCACCCGGTCGGCCACTTCGCGGGCGAAGCCCATCTCGTGGGTAACCACCATCATGGTCATACCTTCCTTCGCCAGTTCCCGCATCACATCCAGCACCTCGCCGATCATCTCCGGGTCCAGGGCCGACGTGGGCTCGTCGAACAGCATCAGCCGCGGTTCCATGGCCAGGGCCCGGGCAATGGCTACCCGTTGTTGCTGGCCACCGGACAGGTGACTGGGGTACTTGTTGGCCTGGTCGGCAATACCCACTCGCTGGAGCAGACGCTCGGCGGTGCCGTTAGCCACCACCTGGGCCTCGTTCTTCACCTTCATCGGCGCCAGCATGATGTTCTTCTTCACCGTCAGGTGAGGGAACAGGTTGAACTGCTGGAACACCATGCCCACTTCCTTGCGGATCTCATGGAGGGATTTCTGGTTGCCACCCTTGGGCTCCAGAGGGTGTCCGTCCACTTCCAGCTTGCCGGACTCATACTCCTCCAGTCCGTTCACACAGCGAATCAGCGTGGATTTGCCGGAACCACTGGCGCCAATAATCACCACCACTTCGCCGGTCCTGACGGTCAGGTTGATATCTTTCAGGACATGGAGCTTGCCGAAGTACTTGTTCATGTCCTGGATTTTTACGATCTCGGTCATTGCATCCGCTCCTTAAACCGACGTCAGACCGCGCCGCTCAACAAAGCGCAGGATCATTGAGAGAGACAGGGTGATCATCAGGTAGAGAATGGCGACCACGAAGTACACCTCGAAGGCTGTAAACGTATTGGCAATGTAGATCTGACCCTGACGGACCAGTTCACCGACACCGATGACCGAGAACAGCGACGTGTCCTTGATGGAAACGATGGCCTGGTTACCAAGGGGCGGAATCATGCGGCGGAAAGCCTGCGGCCAGACGATGGACCAGAAGGTCTGGGTGCGGGACAGGCCCAGTGAAAGCCCGGCTTCGGTCTGCCCCTTGTCGATGGACTGCACACCCCCGCGGACCACTTCCGAAATATAGGCCCCGGAATTCAGTGCGATAGCCGCGATGCCTGCCACCAACGGGTTGATGGGGGAGCCGACAAGATCAGGCAGACCGTAGAAGATGAATAGCACCTGGACCAGGATGGGAGTGCCCCGGAAGACTTCTATATAGGCTGTGGCTGGCCATCGGAACACCAGGTGTTTGTTGATGCTCAGCAGCCCGAAAATGATGCCCAGGACAAAGCCGATGAGCAGGCCGCCGAACGAAATCAACAGGGTGTAGGGAATCCCCTCAACGAGATAGGGGATCGAATCGATGGCTGCCTGCCAGTCAAACTCGAACGCCACGTGGTTGTTCTCCGTTCAGTTCAATGGAAGTAGCCGGGCCCCGTAAGGCCCGGCTTGACAGTCGCTACTGGCAGGACAGGTTACATATCGTCCGGCATGGGGCCGAACCACTTCTCGTAGATCTCTTTGTAGGTACCATCTTCTTTCATGCTGGCGAGGGCTTCATTGACTTCATCAACCCATTCACTGCCATCGACCAGCGCAATGCCGTATTGCTGGCCTTCGTACAGCGGACCAACGGTTTTGACTTCACCCTTGCCCTTGGTCTTCGCGAAATAGCCAACGTTGGGCGCGTCGTAGAAGACGGCATCAACAGAGCGGGACATCAGGGCCATGTACATATCGGAACTGCCCGGGTACGGAGTGACACCGTCGTCATCCTCAAGCTCCTGCACCAGGTAGTCGTAGCTGGTGCTGCCGATCTTGGTGCCGACCTTCTTGCCTTCGAGGCCGTCGAGCGTCTCGACGTCGTCATTCCCTTCACGGACCAGAATACGAAGACCGGAGTCGTAATAGGGATCGGAGAAGTCGACGATCTCTTCGCGCTCTTCAGTGATCGTGATGCCCGCAATAGCGATATCCACATTGCCGGTCTGCAGTGCCGGAATAATGCCGTTGAAGTCCATGGTCTGCAGGTCATACTCAAACCCGGCACGTTTGGCCACTTCCGCGATGATTTCCATGTCGAAACCGATCATCTCACCGGTTTCCTGATCCATCATTTCGAAGGGCACGAAGCTCGGATCTGTTACCACCTTCAGGGTCTCCGCAGAGGCCACATTGGCAGTGAAGGACAGCGCAGCAGCCACGCCAAGGGGTTTCAGCCATTTGGTGTTCATGGGATCTCCTTTCAGATTAGGAACATACGCCTACGAGCATAGACCAGTTACAGATGTTTTGCAGGTGGCGGTTGGTCGAAGGAGAAACAGGTCGTTGTGCGCTTTGGTGACAGGGGGGGGGCAGGTAGGTGCTATTGCCCCCGGCGGTTTAACCGGACCGGGGGCAGAGAGGTGATCAGAACGAAATCTTGTCCCGGTTGGCCAGGCCAAGGTTGTTCCAGATCTTCAGGCTGGCGTCCGCCTGGTTCAGGGTGTAGAAGTGCAGTCCCGGGGCGCCGGCGGCCAGCAGTTGTTCGCACATATCGGTGACCACATCCTCGCCGAACCGCTTGATGCTCTCCGAATCATCGCCGTAGGCTTCCAGCTGTTTGCGGATCCAGCGGGGGATCTCCGCGCCGCACATATCCGAGAAGCGCACCAGACTGGAGAAGTTGACGATGGGCATGATGCCCGGCACCACCGGAATGGTGACGCCCATCTTTTCCAGCCGGTCGATGAAGTAGAAGTAGCTGTCCGCATTGAAGAAGTACTGCGTGATGGCACTGTTGGCACCGGCCTTCACTTTGCGGGCGAAGTTCTGCAGGTCTTCCTCGGCATTGCGGGCCTGGGGGTGGAATTCCGGGTAGGCGGCCACTTCCAGGTTGAAGGTGTCGCCGCTGTACTCCCGGATGAACTCCACCAGCTCGTTGGCGTAGCGTAGTTCGCCCGCCGCACCCATGCCCGAGGGCATATCGCCCCGCAGGGCGACGATGCGGTTGACGCCGCTTTCCTTGTAGATATCCAGCAGCTCGGCAATTTTTTCACGGGTACCGCCCACGCAGGACAGGTGGGGGGCCGTGGAAATACCCTGGTTGTGCAGGTTCAGCACGGTTTCAATGGTGCGGTCCCGGGTTGAGCCACCGGCACCGAAGGTGACCGAGAAGAAATCCGGGTCCACCTCGGCGAGCCGGTTGCGTACCGTCTGCAGCTTTTCCTTGCCCTGGTCGGTCTTGGGCGGGAAAAATTCAAAGCTGAAGCGGCGCTTGAACTGTTGTTGTGATTCCATCTTGCTGTCCGATCAGTATTTGTAGCTTTCCGGCTTGTACGGGCCTTCGACCGGTACACCGATGTATTTGGCCTGCTCCGGGGTCATTCTGGTGATCACGCCACCAAAGCCTTCCACCATGGCCCGGGCCACTTCCTCGTCGAGCTTCTTGGGCAGCACCTTGACGTAGACGCCGTTGGCCTTCTCTGCCGTGGGCAGCTCGGCAAAGCGACGCTCGTAGAGATACATCTGGGCCAGCACCTGGTTGGCGAAGGAGCCGTCCATGATCCGTGACGGGTGGCCGGTGGCGTTGCCCAGGTTCACCAGGCGGCCTTCCGACAGCAGGATCAGGTGGTCGTTGGCCGCCTTGTCGCGGTAGACCACGTGGACCTGGGGTTTGACCTCGTCCCACTCCCAGTGCTTGCGCATGTAGGCGGTATCGATTTCGTTGTCGAAGTGGCCGATGTTGCAGACCACGGCGCCGCTCTTGAGGGCCTTAAGCATGTTGGCATCACACACGTTCATGTTACCGGTGGTGGTGACCAGAAGGTCGGTGTTGCCCAGCAGGGCCTTGTCGATGCTGTCTTCGCTGCCAGTATTCTTGCCGTTGAGGTACGGGGATACGACTTCGAAGCCATCCATGCAGGCCTGCATGGCGCAGATGGGGTCGGCCTCGGTCACCTTGACGATCATGCCTTCCTGGCGCAGGGAGGCGGCGGAGCCCTTGCCCACGTCGCCGTAACCGATCACCAGGGCTTTCTTGCCAGCCATCAGGTGGTCGGTGGCGCGCTTGATGGCGTCGTTCAGGCTGTGGCGGCAACCATACTTGTTGTCGTTCTTGGACTTGGTGACGGCGTCGTTGACGTTGATGGCCGGCACCTTCAGGGTTTTCTCCCGCAGCATTTCCTGCAGGCGGTGCACGCCGGTGGTGGTTTCCTCGGTGACGCCGTGGCACTTGGCCAGGATGTCCGGGTACTTGTCGTGGAGCAGGGCGGTGAGGTCGCCGCCGTCGTCCAGGATCAGGTTGGGTTCCCAGCCTTCCACATCGGCGCCGACGGTGCGTTCCAGGCACCACTCGTATTCTTCCTCGGTTTCACCCTTCCAGGCGAAGACCGGCACGCCGCTTTCGGCGATGGCTGCGGCGGCCTGGTCCTGGGTGGAGAAGATGTTGCAGGAGGACCAGCGCACGTTGGCGCCCAGTTCCACCAGGGTTTCGATGAGCACCGCCGTCTGGATGGTCATGTGGATACAGCCCATGATGTTGGCGCCCTTGAGGGGCTGCTCGGCCTTGTACTTGTGGCGCAGGGCCATCAGAGCCGGCATTTCGCCTTCGGCGATGTTGATTTCCTTGCGGCCCCATCCGGCCAGGGAGATATCGCGGACTTTGTAGTCGCTGGTGGTGTTCAGTTTTTCTGCCGGAGTGCTCATGGTGTTCTCCTGTTCAATGTTCTGTCTGGCTACGACTTCGTGATTTAGTGCCGTTGCCTTTCGAATTTGGGGGTGGCGGCCCGGGGAGCCTTTTTTCAAGAACATCGTTTAAACTCGCTTCGCTCAGACAGACGATGCTCTTGAAAAAAGACTCCCCGAGCCACCTCCGGATTGTGGGTGTGTCAGCGGGCCCGCATCCGCTTTCCTGGCTGCCCCCCTCTCCCCTGAAGGGAGAGGGGGGGTAAAAGACGCTTGGCGTCAGATTCCGGCTGCGTCTTTCAGTGCAGCCGCCCGGTCTGTCTTCTCCCAGGGAAATGCTGTAAAGGTCTTGCCACCCACGGTCATCTCGAACGGCTCGCGGCCGAAGTGGCCGTAGGCCGCGGTCTGCTGATACATCGGGTGCAGCAGGTCCAGCATGTTGGTGATGGCGTAGGGGCGCAGGTCGAAGTGCTCCCGAACCAGCTGGACAATCTTGTCGTCGCTGATTTTGCCCGTGCCGAAGGTGTTCAGGGAGATGGAGGTGGGCTGCGCCACGCCGATGGCGTAGGACACCTGAATCTCGCACTTGTCGGCCAGGCCGGCGGCGACGATGTTTTTGGCCACGTAGCGGCCGGCGTAGGCGGCGGAACGGTCCACCTTGGACGGGTCCTTGCCGGAGAAGGCGCCGCCGCCGTGGCGGGCCATGCCGCCGTAGGTGTCGACGATGATCTTGCGACCGGTCAGGCCACAGTCGCCCACGGGGCCGCCGATCACGAACTTGCCGGTGGGGTTGATGTGGAACTGGGTGTCGCTGTGCAGCAGTTCCGCCGGCAGCACGTTCTTGACGATCAGTTCCATCACGGCGTCCCTGAGGTCGGCCTGGGTGACATCCTCGTCGTGCTGGGTGGACAGCACCACAGCGTCGATACCGGTGACCTTGCCGTTCTCGTAGCGGCAGGTGACCTGGCTCTTGGCGTCCGGGCGCAGCCAGGGCAGCAGACCGCTCCTGCGGGCTTCCGCCTGGCGCTCCACCAGTCGATGGGCGTAGGTGATGGGGGCCGGCATCAGTACCTCGGTTTCGTTGCTGGCGTAGCCGAACATCAGGCCCTGGTCGCCGGCGCCCTGGTCTTCCGGTTTCTGGCGGTCCACACCCTGGGCAATGTCCACGGACTGTTTGCCGATGATGTTGATAATGCCGCAGGTATCGCCGTCATAGCCCACATCGGAGGAGGTGTAGCCGATGTCCTTGATCACGCCGCGGACCAGGTCTTCCAGGTCCACCCAGGCGCTGGTGGTGATCTCACCGCCAACGATGGCCACGCCGGTTTTCACCATGGTTTCGCAGGCGACGCGGGCGTGGGGGTCGTCGGTCAGGATGGCGTCCAGTACCGCATCGGAGATCTGGTCGGCCAGTTTGTCCGGATGGCCCTCGGAGACCGACTCGGATGTGAAGATGCTGTAGTCAGACATAGCACAGGCTCCTCTTGAGCTGGGTGGGCAGGTTCTGCCCTTTATCACAAATGACGATGTTGGGTTCCGGTTGTTAACCGATACGTTCTGCAATGGTAACGGATTTTATATCAAAATTTTTTGATATTCATTGTCTCATTGGGCCAGGTCGTCATGCCCGGGTTTCCGGTACTCCCGCACCTGCACCTGGAAGCCGTTGCGCAGGCCGATAAACATGGCTTCACCCGTCTCAAGGCCGGCATCGTTGGCCCAAGCGTTCAGTTCCTCGGGTTCGAAGCCCAGCCACAGGTCACCGCAGTTCTCCCGGGCCCAGTCCTGGTCGTGGCTGCGCAGGTCGCTGATGACCAGGTAGCCGCCGTCCGCCATCAGGTCACTGGCCTCAAGGAAAATATCCGCCGGGCTGGGGACGTGGTGGAGCACCATGTTGGCGACCACCAGGTCAAATCGCTCATCCCGGGGCAGCAGGGTGGCGGTGGTGCCCTCGACAAGCTCGACGTTCCCCAGCTTCTCGTCGGTACAGGTCTGCCTGGCCTTGCGTAGCATGTCCGCAGAATTGTCCACCGCCACAACGCGGGGGCATATACCGGCAATGACCGGCAGGAAGGCGCCTTCGCCGGGGCCGATTTCCAGTGCCGACTGCCATTGATGCCGTGCCGCCCGTCCGCGAATCAGTTCGGCGGTGGGCTCGGCGTACAGGTCGAAGGCGGCGATCAGTTCCTGCTGCTCCCGGAACTGTTCGGCATGGCGGGCAAAGAACGCCTGGGACTGATCCGCCCGCTGGTCGCGTATGGCTTCGATCTTCTCCTGCAGGTGGCCGGTTATCGGCATCTGATCAATAGTCCGGAAAATCTGGCGTACCGTGTCATCGATAAGGTTGGTGTTGCCGGCATCCAGGTGGAGGGGGCGACGGTAGAAAATCGCATTACCCTCCCGCTGGGGTTCCAGCAAACCGGCCTTGTTGAGCACTTTGAGATGATGGCTCATTCCGGACTGGCGTACCTCGAACAGCTGGCTCAGTTCCATGACTCCGAAGGTATCCCGGCGCAGCACCCGCAATATCTCCAGGCGCAGCGGATCGCCGCAGGCCTTGTAGAGCGGGGCGAGGGCGTTCAGGTCCTGGAGTGGCTGTGGGGTGTTGAGGCTGTTCATGGTGGCAAGTCTAGGGGGTGTTTAGCGTTTGATCAATATCTATATCAAAAAAAATTGATATACGGCTTCTTGTGCTTCGGATATCCACACCGGCGGAAGCGCGAAGCTGATTTGCTCCCATGGCCACTAATCGGCGAAAATACGCGCCTTTCTTTTTCCTCAATGTTTCCTGACCCAATACTGGAGAAACGTCAATGCCGTCCCGTAAAGATCTCGCCAACGCCATTCGCGCGCTGAGCATGGATGCGGTTCAGAAAGCCAAGTCCGGCCACCCGGGTGCGCCCATGGGAATGGCGGATATCGCCGAGGTGCTGTGGAACGATTACCTCAGCCACAACCCGGCCAACCCGCAGTGGGCCAACCGTGACCGCTTTGTGTTGTCCAACGGCCATGGCTCCATGCTGCAGTACTCGCTACTGCACCTGAGCGGGTATGACGTTTCCATTGACGACATCAAGAACTTCCGTCAGTTGCACTCCAGGACTCCGGGCCACCCGGAATATGGCTACACGCCGGGCGTTGAAACCACCACCGGACCGCTGGGTCAGGGCATTGCCAATGCCGTTGGCTTCGCGGTGGCCGAGAAGGCCCTGGCGGCTCAGTTCAACCGCCCCGGTCATAACGTCGTGGATCACTACACTTACGCCTTCCTGGGTGACGGCTGCCTGATGGAGGGCATTTCCCACGAGGTGGCATCCCTGGCTGGCACCCTGGGTCTGGGTAAACTGATCTTCTTCTACGACGACAATGGCATTTCCATCGACGGTGAGGTGGACGGCTGGTTCACCGACGATACTCCCAAGCGTTTCGAGTCCTATGGCTGGCAGGTGATCCCGGCGGTGGACGGCCACGATGCCGACGCCATCCGTGCAGCCATTGAAAGTGCCCGCGCCAACACCGAGCAGCCCACCATGATCTGCTGCAAGACCATCATCGGTTATGGCTCGCCCAATAAGCAGGGCACCGAGAGCTGCCACGGTGCGGCGCTGGGTGAGGACGAAATCCAGCTGACCCGTGAGAAGCTGGGCTGGAACCACGGCGCTTTCGAGGTACCCGACGACATCTATCAGGCCTGGAATGCCAAGGAGAAAGGCGCTGCCGCCCAGAAGGCTTGGGACGATGCCTTCGCCGCCTATGAAAAGGCCGAGCCGGAGCTGGCGGCCGAGCTGAAACGCCGCATGAACGGCGACCTGCCAGCGGACTTCGCGGACAAGGCCGATGCCTATATCCGTGAGTGCCAGGAGAAGGGCGAGACCATCGCCTCACGCAAGGCTTCCCAGAACACCCTGAACGCCTTCGGTCCGGCACTGCCGGAGCTGCTGGGAGGTTCTGCCGACCTGGCCGGGTCCAACCTGACCATCTGGAACGATAGCAAGCCTCTGACGAAAGACGACGCCAACGGCAACTACATCTATTACGGTGTCCGTGAATTCGGCATGGCCGCCATCATGAACGGCATCGCCCTGCACGGTGGTTTCGTGCCCTATGGCGCCACCTTCCTGATCTTCATGGAATACTGCCGTAACGCCGTGCGCATGGCGGCGCTGATGAAGCAGCGTTCCATTCTGGTGTTCACCCACGACTCCATTGGCCTGGGCGAGGACGGCCCCACGCACCAGCCCATTGAACAGCTCGCCAGCCTGCGCACCACACCGAATATGAGCACCTGGCGCCCGGCGGATACCGTGGAGACTGCGGTGGCCTGGAAGGCCGCGCTGGAGCGGACCGACGGCCCCACGGCGCTGGTATTCTCCCGTCAGGGCCTGCCCCATCAGGACCGGGACGACAAGCAACTGGCGAATGTCGCGAAGGGTGGGTACATCTTGTCCGACGACAAGGGCACCCCCGACCTGATCCTGATCGCCACCGGCTCCGAGGTCGGCCTGGCCCAGGATGCGGCGGGCAAGCTCCGGGAGCAGGGCCACAAGGTCCGCGTGGTCTCCATGCCCTCCACCGATGTGTTCGATGCCCAGAGCGCCCAGTACAAGCAGAAGGTGCTGCCCCTGGACGTCACCAACCGCATCGCCATCGAGGCAGCCATTGAGGACTACTGGTACAAGTACGTGGGTCTGGATGGCCGGGTGATTGGTATGAGCACCTTCGGTGAGTCGGCTCCGGCGGGCGACCTGTTCCGCGAGTTCGGCTTTACCGTCGACAATATCGTGGACACCGCTGTCGATCTGCTGGATAACTGATGACAAAAGGCGCCCCTGCACGTATTGCGATCAATGGCTATGGCCGTATCGGCCAGTGTGTGCTGCGCGCCCTGTATGAGAATGGCTACCGCCAGCAGTTCCAGGTGGTGGCCATCAACGAACTGGCGGACCTGGCGACCATCGCCCACCTGACCCGCTACGATTCGACCCATGGCCGCTTCCAGGGGGATGTTCGAACCGACGGTGATGCGCTGGTGGTCAATGGCGACCGTGTGGAGGTTCTCCGCAGTGCGGATCCGGTCGACCTGCCATGGGACCGGTTGGGGGTGGACCTGGTGCTGGAGTGCTCCGGCTCGTTCAGTGACCGGCTGAAGGCGGAACAGCACCTGGTGTCCGGCGCGAGGCGGTTGCTCTTCTCCCAGCCAGCGGAGCCCGATGTGGACCGAACAGTGGTCTATGGGGTCAACGACAGAGACCTGACCCGGGAGGACCGCATCGTTTCGGCTGCGTCCTGTACCACGAACTGCCTGGTGCCGGTGATCAAGGTGCTGGACGATGCGCTCGGGGTGGAGCAGGGCAGTACCACCACGATCCATGCGGCGATGAATGACCAGCCGGTAATCGACGCCTATCACCATCAGGACCTGCGCCGTACTCGTAGCGCCCTGCACAACATCGTGCCCGTGAATACCGGCCTGGCCCGGGGTATCGAGCGCCTGCTGCCGCACCTGGAGGGGCGCTTCAACTCCGTAGCCATGCGGGTGCCCACCATGAACGTGTCCGCCATCGATATGGTGCTTAACGTGCGTGAAACCACCTCGGTGGAAGCTGTCAACGATGTACTGGCCAGGGCGGCCCGTGGGTCGCTTAAGG
The DNA here is from genome assembly GCF_045449715.1 of Marinobacter shunpengi. Taxonomy (NCBI): domain Bacteria; kingdom Pseudomonadati; phylum Pseudomonadota; class Gammaproteobacteria; order Pseudomonadales; family Marinobacteraceae; genus Marinobacter; species Marinobacter shunpengi. The sequence goes on from NZ_JBJJLA010000006.1 coordinate 10,430, forward strand.
GCATCCTGGGTTACACCGACGAGCTGCTGGCCAGTTCCGATTTCAATCACGATGCCCATTCCGGCATTGTGGATGGCGGCCAGACCCGGGTGACCGGGGGTCGAATGGTGAAGGTGCTGTGCTGGTTCGACAACGAGTGGGGCTTTGCCAACCGCATGCTGGACGTGAGCCGGCGCTGGCTGAGCCTTTAAGTAATTAGCGACATAACCTGAAACAACGGAAACAGACTATGGCCATCAAGAAAATGACCGATCTGGATCTTGCCGGTAAGCGGGTGCTGATCCGGGAAGACCTGAACGTACCTGTCAGGGACGGCAAGGTGAGCAGCGACGCACGCATCCGTGCTTCCCTGCCCACCATCAAGGCGGCACGGGATGCCGGCGCCAAAGTCATGCTGATGTCCCACCTGGGCCGGCCGGAGGAAGGTGTCTATGACGAGGCCTCTTCCATGAAGCCGGTGGCGGAGCACCTGTCCGGCCTGCTGGGCCAGGAGGTTCGCCTGATCAAGGACTACCTGGACGGTGTCGACGTGGCCGCCGGCGAGGTGGTGCTGTTCGAGAACGTCCGTTTCAACAAGGGCGAGAAAAAGGACAACGAAGCGCTGTCGAAGCAGTACGCGGCTCTTTGTGATGTTTACGTGATGGACGCTTTCGGTACCGCACACCGGGCCCAGGCATCCACCCACGGGGTCGCGAAGTTCGCCCCCGAGGCCTGCGCCGGCCCGCTGCTGGCGGCGGAACTGGAAGCCCTGGGCAAGGCCCTGGGTAACCCGGCGAAGCCGGTAGTGGCCATCGTTGGCGGCTCCAAGGTATCCACCAAGCTGGATGTGCTGAATGCCCTGGAAAAGGTCTGTGACCAGATCATCGTGGGTGGCGGCATTGCCAATACCTTCCTGGCGGCGGCCGGTCACCCGGTGGGTAAGTCCCTGTGTGAGCATGACCTGATCGATACCGCGAAAGAGATTGCCTCCCGCGTGGAGATTCCGCTGCCGGTGGACGTTGTAGTGGCTCCGGAGTTCGCCGAGAACGCCACCGCTACGGTGAAGAATATTTCCGATGTGACCGGCGACGACATGATCCTGGATGTTGGCCCGGAAACTGCTGGAGAATTTGCACAGCTTCTGAAGAATGCCAGAACCATCCTCTGGAATGGTCCGGTCGGTGTTTTCGAGTTTGATCAGTTCGGTAACGGCACCAAGGCCCTGGCCAGCGCCATCGCAGAGAGTGACGCCTTCTCGCTGGCGGGCGGTGGTGATACTGTCGCCGCAGTTGACAAGTATGGTGTGGCTGACAAGATCTCGTATATTTCCACCGGCGGTGGTGCTTTCCTGGAGTTTGTGGAAGGCAAGACGCTGCCAGCAGTAGCTGTATTGGAAGAGCGGGGAGCATAACTCCGTCGCCAGATCGCGAGGTGGGCGGGTAGTGCTTTCCGGGACCTTCAAAAACAGGGACGTTTTTGAAGAGCCTACAGGGACGTATTTACGGCGTGTCCCGGAAAGCACTACCCGCCTGCCGAAGCAGACTCCCAAGTCTGCCTCACCCAAATTTCGAGCAAGGAGAACAAACCCATGGCCCTGATTTCGATGCGGCAACTTCTGGATCATGCCGCCGAGCATGGTTACGGTGTACCCGCCTTTAACGTGAACAACCTGGAACAGATGCGCGCCATCATGGAAGCGGCGGACAAAACCGATTCCCCGGTGATCGTCCAGGCCTCCGCCGGTGCCCGCAAGTACGCCGGTGCCCCCTTCCTGCGCCACCTGATCCTGGCGGCGGTAGAGGAGTTTCCCCATATCCCGGTGGTGATGCACCAGGACCATGGCACCAGCCCGGCCGTGTGCCAGCGCTCCATCCAGCTGGGCTTCAGCTCCGTGATGATGGATGGCTCCCTGGGTGAAGATGGCAAGACGCCCACCGAGTACGACTACAACGTGGATGTTACCCGCCGTACCGTCGACATGGCCCACGCCTGCGGCGTGTCCGTGGAAGGCGAGCTGGGTTGCCTGGGATCCCTGGAAACCGGTCAGGCCGGTGAAGAGGACGGCATCGGTGCCGAAGGCACGCTGGATCACAGTCAGATGCTGACCGATCCGGAAGAAGCGGCGGATTTCGTCAAGAAGACCCACGTGGACGCCCTGGCCATCGCCATCGGTACCAGCCACGGGGCTTACAAGTTCACCCGCCCGCCCACCGGTGACATCCTCGCCATCGAGCAGATCAAGGCGATCCACGCCCGTATCCCGGATACCCACCTGGTCATGCACGGTTCCAGCTCTGTGCCCCAGGACTGGCTGGAGATCATCAACCAGTATGGCGGCGAGATTCCGGAAACCTACGGTGTACCGGTTGAGGAAATCGTGGAAGGCATCAAGCACGGTGTACGCAAGGTCAATATCGATACCGACCTTCGTCTGGCCAGCACCGGCGCGGTGCGTCGCTTCCTGGCCCAGAACCCGGCCGAGTTCGATCCCCGGAAGTTCCTGAAGGAAACCATGAAGGCCATGACTGAAGTCTGCGTGGCGCGTTATGAGGCCTTCGGTACCGCCGGCAATGCCAGCAAGATCAAGCCGATCAACCTGGAGCGGATGTTCGAGCGTTATGAGGCTGGCGAGCTGGACCCGAAGGTCAAGTAAGCCACCCGGCAGGCAACCGAAAGCCCCTGGTCACTCTTGTGGCGAGGGGCTTTTTTCGTTCCGGGCGGCCATCCATCGGTCCAGCATGGTCGTGGCGTCGTCCACGGTAATCAGTTCCATGGCACCCTCGAACTCCGCCTTGGCGCCCCAGCGGGCCTCATCCACGGTCTTGCCGGTGAATTTCCGGAGGGCTTCCGGGTAGCGGTTCACGCACCACTGCAGGGAATTGTAGGGACCGGAACGGTCAGGATTGCTGGCGGCGAAGAGCCCCAGCACATCCGTGCCCATGGCGCTGGCAATGTGGGCAGGGCCGGTATCGGGGGCGACCACCAGGTCGGCACCGGCGAGCAGGGCAGTGAGCTGCTTGAGGGTATCCTTGCCACAGATATTGAGGGCACTTTCCTTCATGGCCTGCTCAATGGCGGTGCAGTATTCCGCTTCGAAGGGGGCAGGGCTGCCCACCAGGATGACCTTCATGCCGTGTTCCCGGATGGCGTGGTCAGCCAGTTGCGCATAGCGCTCAGCGGGCCAGTTGCGCAGGATATGGCTGGCACAGGGGCTGATCACCAGGTTGCGGCGGTCGTTGGCCAGGTGGTTTCGGGCAAAGTCGTAGTTCCCCTCGTCCAGCGGTATCTCCCAGCGGGGTGGAGCCGCTGCCAGGCCCAGCGGCTCCAGGTAGCTGGCCAGGCAGTCGCGGACGTGCTGTTGTGGCGCCGGGGCAATGCGACGGTTGATGAACAGGCTGTGCAGGTCCTTGCTGCGGGCCTTGTCATAGCCGATTCTCAGCTTTGCCGGTATCACGGCAGCGGCCAGGTTGGCCCGGAAGGCGACCTGCATATGGAGCAGGGCATCGAACCGACGTCCCTTCAGCTTCTGGTGCAGGTCACGGTAGCCTTTCCAGCCGGCTTTTTTGTCAAAGATAATGAATTCGACGCCGGGCAGGTCGCCCACCAGTTTGGCCTCAATCTTGCCAATGACCCAGGTGATCTTCACGCCGGGTACCTGTTCCTGAAGGCTGAGAACCACCGGTACGACGTGGGTGACATCCCCGATGGCGGAAAGGCGGAGTATACAGATAGAGTTGATCAATGCCGGTCCTGAGCATGTTTCTGAGTCGGTTTGCTGGAGCGCCTGGCGCGGGTCTTGCTAAACTTGCGCCCATTCTAGCCCACTCCGCCGCCCGGCGTCTTTCCGGGTCGTCGGATAGGGCCGTTTACAGGTTTGATAGATGCTTGTCGTGAACCCTGCCTACAAGGCCATTACAGAAGACTGGTTTGATCCGGAGTACTGGGGGTGGAATGCCCGTCCGGTATCGACCGGAGGCCGGGGCAGTGCCTGGTTTGTGGATTCCGATCAGGGTGGCATGGTTCTGCGGCACTACCGTCGAGGCGGTCTTGTGGCCCGTCTGTCCGAGAAGAGCTATATCTACCTTGGGCACGATCGTACCCGGTCCTTTCGGGAATTCCATTTGCTGAAGGCTTTGTACGACCGTGGCCTGCCGGTACCGGAACCGGTGGCCGCATGGTCGAAGACCCATAACGGGGTCTGTTATCGAGCCTCCATCATCATCCGTCGTATTGATGGCGCCGAGCCCTGGCCGGAGGTGGTCCGTCTGGATGACGAGGGCCTCTGGCATCGAATCGGTGGAATGATCCGCCGCTTTCACGATGCCGGCCTGGACCATGTTGACCTGAACTGCGACAACATCCTGGTGGCGGGGGATGACGTGTATCTCATTGATCTGGATCGGTGTCGATTGAGGCCCGGAACAGCAGGCGGACAATGGCAGCGGGCAAATCTTCGGAGGCTGTGGCGTTCCGTCGTCAAGCGGATGTCGAAGTTTACAGAAACACAACGTGATAGCCTGTGGGAATGCCTGATGGCGGGGTATCATAAACATCCGCTATCAGGCCCTGAGTCAGGAAACACCGTTCTATGATGAGGTACCCGGAATCCATGGCACTACCGGAGGTTGAAAGCAGGAGTAACCGATTCCTGTCATGGATGGCGGTCTTTGCAATTGGTTCGTTCTTTATTGGCTATGTGGTAACGCCGTGGGCCTATGATTTTGGTCCGGCGTTTCTGTTGGCTCTCACGTTTCTGAGCCTGGGGTTTCAGTGGGGGCAGGTCAGGGATCGGCTTGATGGTGAAAGCCTGAGGTTCCTTGGAGCACTGGGATTCTATTTCGTTTCCCAGGTGCTGATTCTTCTGTTCCATGGAGAAGATCTCTCGGAGTTTGATCTGTCCTTCCGTTACCTGGCTGCTGGTCTGGTACTGCTGTTTCTCCTGGTAAATCCCATCAGTGCAGCCCAGCTCTTTCTGTTCGTCGGCATTGGTGGGCTGGTGACGGGGGCATATGCCCTATACTCGGCCAGCGTCCAGGATACTTTGCGTCTGCAGACGTTTGATAACCCCATCCACTTTGGCAATGGTGCGCTGGCGTTGTCCTGTCTGTGTCTGGCGGGTCTGATCTGGGGGCTGAGAGAGCGACGGGGAGCATTGTGGGTAGCGTTGATGGCCGTGGGGCTCGCCGGTGGAGTCGTGGCTTCGTTGCTCTCGGGTACTCGTAGTGGCTGGGTGGCGTTCCCAGTGCTGGTGGTGTTGCTGTTTATTGTGTACCGGGACCGGTTCTCGTCAAGGTGGCGGTGGTTGCCCTGGTGTGTCCTGGTAACGGTGTTATTGCCGGCCTGCTTTGCCCAGGTGGATGTCGTTGAAATGCGTATGGTGACCGCCGGCGAACAGTTCACCCGTTATTTTGAGGACGGGGTCAGTGGTACCTCCGTAGGACTGCGTCTGGACATGTACAAGGCAGGCCTGACGGCATTCAGTGAGAATCCTCTGGTCGGTATCGGACCGACGGGCACGGAAGTTACAATCGACGGACTTGTGCAAGCCGGGGATATTCATCCCAGAGTGGACAGGTTCAGGCATCTGCATAACCAGTATATTGACAATATGGCCCGGTATGGCCTCTTTGGCCTGGTGGGATACCTGGTGTTGCTGCTGATACCCTTCACCCTGTTTCTGGCAAAGACCCGTTCCAGTCTCCCCTCGGTCAGAGCTCTTGGTCTGGCGGGTGTGCTTTTTGTGGGCCTCCACGGTGTTGTTAATCTGACCCAGAGCATGCTCGAGCGTAATATCGGGGTAATGATGTTTGCGTTTGTTGTGGTGTTCCTCTGGGCTGCGTTGAAACGGGAAGAACGGATTGCGGATGAGAGCGATTCGCCGGTGACGGTCGCGGACTGATTTTTCAGCTGCCACTGGCAACCAGAACCCAACGGGAGTTAGAGTTTTGGCAATGACATGTTTTTTGCCCTGTCGCAAAGGCAGTGAGAGGGTGCCCAAAAAGAATATCCGGCCGATTGCGGGTTACCAATACGGTCTGCTGGAGATCAAACTGAACCAGCTGTTATCCAGCCGGCGGATTGACCATATCATCCTGTCCACCAACGACCCGGATGTGATTGCCTACGCCCGTTCCGTCGACAGCCCCAGGCTTGAGATCCGTACCCGGGCCGATGAACTGGCGTCAAGCAGCACCAGTACCGACCAGCTTATTGAATATGCCGGAACCCAGGTGGAGCAGGGCGATCTGCTGTGGACCCACGTTACCTCCCCGTTTCTGACGGCCCGGCATTACGATGACATGATTGAGGCGTACCTGACGAAGCGTGAAGAGGGCTATGATTCCCTCATGTCCGTTAACGAACTGCGCGGATTCCTCTGGAATGACGCCGGGCCTATCAACTATGACCGTCGTGTGGAAAAGTGGCCCCGTACCCAGACGCTGGAGCCGCTCTATGAAATCAACAGTGCGGTATTCCTGGCGCCCGTGGAGATTTACCGGACCCGTAACGACAGGATCGGCGCCACGCCATACAAGTACGTGCTGGACAAGATCCAGGGTTTTGATATTGATTGGGAAGACGACTTCCTGATGGCTGAGGCGATGCTGGCGGCCGGTGTCGGAAAAACCGGGATTGAGACATGAGCAACGAAAAGCTGACATTCCTGGACTGTACCCTCCGGGATGGTGGGTATTACAACGACTGGGACTTTGAGCCCGGTCTGGTGGAACGCTACCTGGATGCCATGTCGTCGGCGGGTGTCGACGTGATCGAAATGGGGTTGCGTACCCTCCGCCAGGAGGGTTTCCGGGGGGCCTATGCCTATACCTCGGATGAATTCCTGTCGGGGCTGCCGATTCCCGAGACCGTCAACGTTGGCGTAATGGTCAACGCCTCAGAACTGGTGGGGCACGGGAATATCGCCCAGCGCCTGTCGCCACTATTCCCGGCGGCCTGCCAGGATTCCCCCGTGGACCTTGTCCGCATCGCCTGCCATGTCCATGAATTTGAGGAGGCCCTCGAAGCCAGTCACTGGCTCAAGGACCGGGGCTACCGTGTAGGCTTTAACCTGATGCAGATCGCTGACCGCAGCCAGGTCGAGGTTGAAGCCCTGGCCCGGGCTGCCGCCAGCTACCCCCTCGATGTCCTCTACTTTGCCGACAGCATGGGCAGTATGGACCCGGAGCAGACGGGCCGCATCGTGACCTGGTTACGCAACCACTGGCATGGTGCGCTGGGCATCCACACCCATGACAACCTGGGTATGGCGCTGCAGAACACGCTTGCAGCCCTGGAAAACGGGGTGACCTGGGCCGATGCCACGGTGACCGGGATGGGCCGTGGGCCCGGTAACGCCAGGACCGAGGAGTTGGCCATTGAGGTCGCCCATCGCCGGCGCGAACCGGTTTCCCTGGTGCCGTTGATGAAGGTGGTACGGCAGGACTTCCGGCCGATGCAGGAGCGCTTTGGCTGGGGCACCAACCCCTTCTACTACCTGGCGGGGAAGTACGGCATCCACCCCACCTATATCCAGGAAATGCTCGGGGATTCCCGCTACAGTGAAGAGGATGTGCTGGCGGTGATAGAGCACCTGCGTATCAATGGCGGCAAGAAGTTCAGTTTCGACACCCTGGATACCGCCCGGCACTTTTATGGCAGCAGTCGCGGTGGCACCTGGAGTCCCAGCGAACGGCTGAAAGACCGGGAAGTGATGCTGCTGGGCACGGGGCCCGGCGTTGCCCGGTACCGGAATGCCATCGAGAGTTATATCCGCCGGTATCAGCCGGTCGTGATAGCGCTGAATACCCAGGCCGAGGTTTCCTCGGAACTGATCGACCTGAGGGTCGCCTGTCACCCTGTTCGCCTGCTGGCCGATTGCCAGGCCCATACCGCGCTCCCCCAGCCCCTGATCACGCCCTGGTCGGTACTGACGGATGACCTCAGGCAGGCGCTGTCGGGCAAGGATATCCTGGATTTCGGACTCTGGGTCGAGCAGGGCACCTTCGAGTTCGACAAAACGTCGTGTACATTGCCCACCTCCCTCGTGGTCGCCTATGCCCTGGCCATCACGGCCAGTGGTGATGCATCCCGGGTGCTGATGGCCGGATTTGATGGTTACAGCGCGGACGATCCCCGGACCCAGGAAATGAGGGAGCTGCTGGCCCAGTACACCAATACCCCCGGGGCCCGGGAGTTGCTGGCGGTCACGCCTACCCGCCACGAGTTGCCGGTCCGGTCCATCTTCTCCATGTGACAGCCCTGACGGCTGAGCAACGACGGGTTTCACGACGCATGCTACATCGACTTCTCTACCGCAGAAAACGGCGCGACCGCTGGTGGCGTTTTCTGGTATTGAAGGATGCCTATATTCGGGACGAAAACGGGCCGGTGCTGACTTCTGGCCAGCATGGTGGCTTACCGTGGGCGTTCAAACGCTTCGGCTATCCGGTGCCACCTTCGCTGTCCAGCTTCTGGACCGTACTGGTCTCAAGAGGGGCTGCCCGGTGTCCCGAGCTGACTCGTGAACACCTGGAGGACCTCCAGTCCAGGGCCCGGGAACTGGACCCGGAGGAGCTACCCTTCATGGGGTGGCTTGACCTTTTTCGGCTGTGCATCGGAATCGGTTTCTTCGAGACCGCACGGATTCTGAGGGAGAAAGGGCTCGACCGGGCGTTTGTCGATGCCGGGGCCGCCACCGCCGGTCTCAGCCAGGTGACGCTGGCGTGTTATGCGGAGGTGGAGCGAGAGCGGTTCGACGAGGCCCGATCAATGCTTGAGCGGATGGCCTCCCTTGGATGCGGCCCGCGTCGGCTGGAACAGGCCCGGTGGACTGTTTCCCTGATGTCCGGTGGAAAGATCGATCCCGACGCGACAGGCGTTTGGGCATCCTCCGCAGATCCGGCTTTCGGGGATACCATCGCCGGCAAGCGCGTGGCGCTGGTGGGGCCCGTTGCCACCGAGGTTATCCACGGTAGTGAGATTGACCAACACGACGTCGTGGTGAAGTTCGGGTATCGGGGTGGAAACCAGGGGCGCGATCCGCGTACACAGGGTGAGCGGATCGACATTGCGTACTACAACAACACCCAGGCCAAGGCCCTTTCCAGATCCGATTATGAGGCCGTCATCTCCACACTTCGTTGGGGGGTGTGCAATAACCGCAAGGGCTCGTCCTTTTTTCCCGACACTTTGCCAAACCTTCGACTTCTGACCTCTTTGCAGTGGTTCCTGCCTGACACCCATCTCAATGCAGGCCCCAACGCCGTGATCGACATGCTCAGGTTCGGGCCCGGGGAGATTCGAATCTTTAACACGGATATGATGCTGTCCTCCGGCCGGTTTGCCGGGTATCGGCAGCCCAATGACAAGCCAACGGATTACACCCGCTCCTTCATCAAGACCCACGACCCCATCCTCCAGTACCAGGTCATGCGGCGGTTGTGGAGCTGCGGCTACATTAAGGGGGATGACCGGTTTGAAGAAGTCATGGCCATGGGCCTGAGTGGCTACCTTGAAGAACTCCAGAAAGCCTACGGAGCGGACACCTGTGCACTGTTCTGAAGGAAGGGAGGGCATCATGTGTGGTCATGCCACGCCGTGCCGGCGGTTCCTCCGGGGATGGCCATGAACAATGGCTGAGTCTTACCATCAAGAACCGTGGTATCTGCTGTCATCCCTGGACAGGGCTGCCAGCATTGAGTTGATGGAGGCGGTCCTGGCCGGGGGTGTGGAGCGGGAGCAGGTGTTCCGCGACAACTGGCGGACCCTCAGTGCCCAGGTCCGCTTTCATGACCAGTCGCTGCTGCTCAAGGTGCCCCGTGCCCGTAATGGTCGTCGTTGGGAGCGTTTGCTGACCTGGTTCCGGGGCAGTGACGCGGTACGGTCCTTTCGTCATCTGGAGCTGATGGCCCGCATGGGCTTTGAAGTGCCAGCGCCCGTGCTGGCGTGCGAGCGGCGCCAGGGCGGGTTCGTCACGGATTCCTTCCTGTGCTATCGCTTCGTGGAGGGACGTCGGGCGGGAGCGGACGATGCGCCGCAGGTATTGGCGGCGTTAAGGGATCTGCACCAAAAGGGCTATCTCCGTACCGACGCCCAGATCGCCAACTTCCTGGTCTCTGGTAACAAAATCGTCTTTATCGATTTCCGGCTGAAGAAACCCCGGTTTCTGCCCGCCCTGCAGAAGGCCCGGGAACTGGACCGGTTTATCCGCAGTTGTCCGGAAGCCCGGACCTCCCTGACACCGGGTGAGGCATCGTCCCGGTGGCTGTGGCTGGCCAGCCGGCTGGAGGACGCCGGCTTTGCGGTCAGGCGCTTCAAGCGGCAGTTCCGGGATCGTAGAAAGCAGCGAAAGACGGGGCAGGACCGGTGAAAACAGTAGGGGTGTGAGTCAATCATGAAAAAGGCGGTGCTGTTCTGCCCCTCCAAGGTCTGGGGCGGAATCGAGAAGAATGTACGCCTCCGGGCCCGGTTCCTGGGGGAGGGCGGGGTGCAGGTCACTGTCATCCTGCTGAAGGGGTTCTTTGCGGAGCGATTTGAAGGGCTTGAGAACGTCTCGGTGATCGAGGTGCCCTCCCGGGGTGGCGATTTCAATCTCGCGGTGGTAGCCAACTACGTGAGGATTCTCCGTCGCCTTCGCCCCGATGTGGTCTTCGCGGCCCTGAAGAAGGACTGGTGGCTGGTGTCCCTGTCCGCCAGGCTGGCTGGCGTGGAGCGGGTCATCCTGTACCTGGGCATTGCCCGCCGGGTGAAAAGCCCGCTCAAGTACTTCGCCATATTCCGGTGGATGAACGCCATCCTGATGGTTAACAGTGACTCTCTGAAACAGGAGATGCTGAAGCACCCCCGGTTTTTTGACGAGAGCAACGTCGTCCGTGTCTATAACGGTTTCAGCCAGCCTGTGGAAGCACCGGAAGGGCTGGATTTCCGGGCCATGTTCGGCTTACCGGAAGACGCTGTTATTGTCGGATGTGCCGGTCGTTTCAGCCCCATGAAGGGCTTCGACCAGTTGCCTGACGTGCTGGCCCGTCTGCCGGACAATGTGCATGTGGTGCACGCTGGCGAGGGCGAGTTTGAGCAGGAAATCAAATCCGCCATCCAGGCCCGGCCGGAGTCCTCCCGCATTCACTTTCTCGGCTACCGGCAGGACATGGAGCGGTTCTTCGCGGGTATCGACCTGTTCCTGCTGTGTTCCCGGAATGAGGGCATGGCGAATGTCCTCAACGAGGCCATGAGCCATGGCAAGCCAGTGGTGTCCACCCGCGTGCCGGGCAGTGAGGAGCTGTTGGGGCAGGGCCGATACGGGGTCCTGGTGGACGTGGATGATGTCGATGCCATGGCTGAAGGTGTTCGTGCACTGATGACCGGAGACAGGCGGTTTGATGCGAGAGAGCTCCGGCAATGGATCGACACTGAGTTTGGTATGCACCGGATGGTGGAAGAAACCAATCGACTATTCTTTGACACACCAATGACATGAGCCAGAGGACCGGTTTCCGGCTCGGGGTTCGTCTGACTGACCAGTTAAAGGCTTTGCTTTGGCGCTAAAATATCAACTCAGGGCTTTCTGGATCGATGGCTACAATCGCCTGAAATACGGTCCGGAAGCTCCCCGCTATGCCGAACGGATATGGGTTCGACCCTCCGAGTGCAGGCGATACATCGAGGCCCGGGACCTCACCGACCGCCTGGGAGGCAAAGTCCGCCAGATGTCCGGAAAAGTCGTCGCCGACTGGCCTCGGGACCTGGAACAACCCTTTGAAAACCATCCCAAGCTTACCTATTGCTGGGCCCACTGGTGCGACGGCAAGGACTGGCAGGAAGCCGGCGCCATCGATTTCCTGCTGGGGAAGATCGCCATATCGCCTACCGGGATTACCGACCAGTGCCGCACTCCGGAGGAAGTCTGGAACCGCTACCGCACCCTCGACCTGATCTGGGACGACGTAAAGGCCCAGGGCCGTTTCCCGACCCGTCAGGATCTTGATCCGGACAACTACCGTGAGGTGGGCGGTATCCTGGTCCATATCGGGCCCGGTGGTGAGCCCGTATTCTCCGGCGCCGGCTGCCACCGCTTTGCCATGGCCATGTTGCTGGATGCCCCGTTCCCGGCGCAGATCGGTTGCGTGCATCCGTCGGCCCTGGAAAAGCTGTCACGGTTCCGTTCACCCGGGTAAAGTATGGCTTCGATAAATGGCAGGACCGTTTCACAGGGGAAAATCAATGGCTGATCTGGCCCGCTACAGGACCTGGGTCTTCGACTGCGACGGGGTGTTGCTGGATTCCAACCGGGTCAAGACGGAAGCCTTCTACCGGGCGGCGGAGCCCTATGGTCGTGACCATGCCGAGGCACTGGTGGACTACCATGTTCGCAATGGGGGTATTTCCCGGTATGTGAAGTTCAGTACCTTCCTGTCCGATATTGTCGGACGGTCCCGGGTCGACACGGATGAGTTGCAGCAGTTGCTGGACCGCTACGCCGGTCTGGTCGGCGAGGGGCTGCGCCAATGTGCCGTGGCGGATGGGTTGATGGCCCTGCGCCGGTTGACCGGGAGCGCGCGCTGGCTGGTGGTATCCGGTGGCGACCAGGAGGAACTGCGCAGCGTCTTCGCCGACCGGGGGCTGGCGGAACTGTTCGATGGCGGCATTTTCGGCAGTCCGGACACCAAGGACGAAATACTGGCCCGGGAACGGGAAACCGGTGGCATCCTGCAGCCGGCGGTGTTCATTGGAGACAGTCGCTATGATATCGAGGCTGCCACACGGGCCGGGCTGGATTTCATTTTTGCCTCCCGCTGGAGCGAATCGGACCACGATTTCAGCGGATCCACATTGACCGTTGAAGGCATCGATACACTCGTCGAATACCTTGGCCAGTCGCCTCGACCACATTGAAACTCAGGGGACGGACGTTGAATCCCAGTAAAGTAAAACACAGCGTACGGTTCATCATATTGGGCGCTGGCAAGCCTTTCCAGGGCGAGCAGCACAGTGTGTTGCGGGGCGCGACGGGGCGAAGCCGTGTGCTGGACTGGCTGTTGAATGCGATGGCCGAGTTTTCCCCGGAGGTGCACTTCGTCGGCGGCTACCAACTGGACGAAGTGGCGGAGTGCTACCCGGACCTGCACTACTCGGTGAATCCCAACTGGGCGTCCACCGGCGCCGCCGCCTCGCTTCTGGAAGCGCCCCTGAACGATCGGGATGTCCATTTCGTATCGTTTGCCGATGTCCTTTACCGTGCTTCGGCAGTCCGTGCCCTGGATAGCGTGGAGTCCGATGTCGCCCTTCTGGTGGACAGCCATTGGCGGTCACGCTTCGAGGGCCGCTCGGCTGCGGATCTGGATCGCTGCGAGAAGGTCAACCTGCATGGCCCGCGCGTGACCCGCCTGGGCCGCGACCTGTTGCCGGAAATGGCGGACGCGGAATTCGTGGGCCTGATGCGACTGTCCCCCCGGGTGGCAGGGTATATCGACCAGAACCGTGAGGTTTTCCCGGCTCCGGTCCGGCAGGGCAGCCTGTCACAATTCGTGGAGCTGCTGCGGATGCGGGGGTTCTCGGTGGAAGCCGCCGATGTGGCCGGTGACTGGGCGGAGCTAAACGAACCGGATGACCTGAGCCGGTTTGTCCTGGGAACCAAGGCCCAGACCCTGCATCGGCTGCAGGGTATGCTGAACCGCAGCCGCATCGAGGACCAGGTCAGCTTCACCGTTGCGGAATGGGAACGGACCCGTGTTGGGATCCTGTCCGATATCCACCAGCGACTGGCTGACGATGACACTCTGGTGGTTCGCAGCAGCGCCCTGTCGGAGGACGGCTTCGGGGTGTCCAATGCTGGCGCTTATACCAGTGTCCTCAATGTGGACCGCCATGATGCCGATGCACTGAGCGGCGCCATTGCTGAGGTCATTGCGTCCTATCCCGACGGCCACCCGGACAACCAGGTGCTGGTTCAGCCCATGCTGCGGGACGTGACGGCCAGTGGTGTCGCCTTCACCCGGGTGCTGGCCACGGGTGCGCCTTACTACGTGATCAACTACGACGATACCACCGCCAGTACTGAGTCCATCACCAGCGGCGCCAGCCGGGAACACAAGACCCTGTTCCTGCACCGGGACGCGCCGGACGGCCATCCGGCCATACCGGACAACCTGGTGGGCCTTTTGCCGGCGCTACGGGAGGTGGAGGCACTACTGGATTTCGATTCCCTCGATGTGGAATTCGCCATGACCCAGTACGGGGGCATCCACATCCTGCAGGTACGTCCGATCGCGGTTCAGCACGAACTGGATTCCAGCGATGCGGCCAGGGCCGCCATAGACCAGGCGGTGGCCCGTTTTCAGCAGTTGTCGACTCCTGGTCCCTTTGTGGTGGGTGAGAGCCCCATGTTCGGGATCATGCCGGACTGGAATCCGGCCGAGATTATCGGCACCCGGCCCGGGCGGCTGGCCGCCAGCCTGTACCGGTTCCTGATCCTGGACGATGTCTGGGCCAGGCAGCGGGCGGAATATGGCTACCGGGATGTCCGGCCCCAGCCACTGCTGACGCTGTTTGCGGGGCACCCCTATATCGATATCCGGGCCAGCTTCAACTCCTTTGTTCCGGCGTCCCTGGATGACGGTCTTGCCGCCCGTCTGGTCACCTTCTACCTGGAGTGGCTGGCCCAGCGCCCCCAACTGCATGACAAGGTGGAGTTCGATGTGGTGCCCACCTGCTATGCCCTGGATTTTGACCACTGGCGGCGCCGACTGGAGAAGCATGGTGGGTTCGAGGCGGATGAACTGTCGGCATTGGCCGAGGGGCTCAAGGATATTACCCGGGGTGCATTCCAGCGTACCCCTGCTGACCTGGCGGCTGTCGATACGCTGCAGGAACGGTTCTCGGTGATCAGCAGCCGACCGCTCACGGACCTGGACATGGCGGCGGCCCTGCTGGAGGATTGCCGTCGGGTCGGGACGCTGACCTTCGCCCACCTGGCCCGCAGTGGCTTTGTCGCGATAACCCTGCTGCGCTCCGCAGTAACCATGGGAATACTGTCGCAGGCGGCCGTCGATGATTTCCTGAACACCATCCGGACAGTCTCCCACCGGTTTACCGAAGACGCCGCGAGAGTGGCCCGTGGCGAGATGCCGTTCGAACAGTTGGTGTCAGGTTATGGCCATTTGCGTCCGGGCACCTACGATATTACCTCTGCCAGCTACGCGGACGATCCGGAGCGCTATCTGCGGCCCGTGGTTGATCGTGCCCAGACCTCACAGACGATTCACTCCGGAGACTCAGGCGCCTGGGCGGCGGAGCGGCAGGATTTCTTCGGGGCCCTGGCGGAGGCCGGCCTGCCTTCCGATCCGGACGAGGTGGAGACCTTCCTGCACGGGGCGATCGAGGGCCGGGAACTGGCCAAGTTCGAGTTCACCCGCTACCTGTCCCGGGCATTGGACTGCATTGCCGGTTTTGCCGGGACCCATAGCCTCTCAAGGGATGACATAGCGCAGGTGCCGCTTGAGGACCTGCTTGCCTGTCGTGCCGGTGACCCCGGCGTGGCTGACCCCCAGCGGTGGTTGCGGCAGCGCGCGCAGGAAGGTTCTGAAGCGGCCCGAACCACGGCGCTGATCGAACTGCCCCCGCTGGTCAGGACCCGTGATGATTTTTGCGGGTTCCTGTATGCGGACACTCACGCCAACTTCATCGGCAGTCAGCGGGTGCTCGCGGAGTGCGTCGATCTGCGCCAACTGACCGGCGATGATCGCGCCGTCGATCTGAGCGGCCGTATTGCGCTGATACCCCAGGCGGATCCCGGCTATGACTGGCTGTTCGGTCACGATATCGCGGGCCTGGTCACCATGTACGGTGGCGCCAATTCCCACATGGCGATCCGCGCCGCCGAATTTGGCCTGCCCGCCGCCATCGGCATCGGGGAAGCCCGCTA
The DNA here is from genome assembly GCF_045449715.1 of Marinobacter shunpengi. Taxonomy (NCBI): domain Bacteria; kingdom Pseudomonadati; phylum Pseudomonadota; class Gammaproteobacteria; order Pseudomonadales; family Marinobacteraceae; genus Marinobacter; species Marinobacter shunpengi. The sequence goes on from NZ_JBJJLA010000006.1 coordinate 26,328, forward strand.
CCTGGGCCTGGCGGGGGCCTCCGTGCTGGAACTGGATCCATCCAACCGTCGCCTGGAGGTGGTTCGCTGACATGCGTATTGGTATCACCCAGCGGGTGGAAGTGGTGGAGTCCTATGGTGAACGCCGGGATTGCCTGGACCAGCAATGGGGCCTGTTCCTGGAAGGTCTGGGGCTGACGGCGGTGCCGGTTCCCAATAGACTGGCGCGACCTGCCGCCTGGATGGACGCATTGGGCATAGAAGGCCTGTTGCTGACCGGGGGCAATGATTTGTCCTCGTTACCGGGAGCTGGCAAGCCAGCACCGGAGCGTGATCACACGGAAGCGTCGTTGCTTTCCGTGGCCAAGGAACGGAAGATGCCGGTGCTGGGGGTCTGCCGGGGAATGCAGATGATCAACCACTGGCTGGGCGGGCAACTGGACCCCGTGGAGGGCCATACAGCGGTGAGGCATGGCCTGAAACTCTTGCCCGGTGCGGTCGATTTTATCGACTTCCGGGAGGTGAACAGTTTCCATGACTGGGCTATTCACCCGGATGGTCTGGCCAGTGGGCTGACGGCCCGGTGCCAGGCCCCGGATGGCACGATAGAGGCCTGTACCCATGACACCCTGCCATGGGTTGGTATCATGTGGCACCCGGAGCGGGAAACGCCATTCACCGGCCCGGACCAGCAACTATTCCTGCAAGTATTCAGAGAGCCTTTATGCAGACACTGATCCTGGCGGCGGGGCAGGGCACCCGTCTACGCCCCTATACCAACGACCGGCCCAAGTGCATGGTGCCCCTGTCCGGCAAACCGTTGCTTCATCACCAGATGGCCGCCATGGCCGCCTGTGGTGTTCGCGAGAACATTACCGTGATTGGCGGTTACCGTGCTGACGACCTGGACACCTTGCAGGCTGGCCTGGTACTCAACCCCCGGTACGATGCCACCAATATGGTGCTCACCCTGTTCTGCGCCCGCGACCGGATGATTGATGGCGAGGACCTGCTGATCAGCTATGGGGATATCGTCTACGAACCCCGCGTGCTGCAGGCCGTCCTCGACTGTGATGCACCGGTCTGCCTGGCCGCTGACCGTGAATGGACACGGCTCTGGCAATTGCGCATGGATGAGCCCCTGGATGATGCGGAAACCTTCCGTATGGAGGAGCAGGGCTATGTCACGGAGCTGGGGCGCAAACCTGGCAGCTATGATGAGGTCCAGGCCCAGTACATGGGGCTGATCAGGATCCGGGGCGATCATGTGGCGCGGTTCAAGGCGTTCTTCGACGAACTGGACCGGTCTGCCATCTATGACGGCAAGGACTTCGACAACATGTACATGACCAGCCTGATCCAGGGTATGATCGATGCCGGCTGGCCGGTGAAGGCCTGCCTGGTGGATAACGGCTGGCTGGAAGTGGACACGGCGGATGAACTGGAGGCCTATGAAGCCATGGCAACCTCCGGAGACCTGGATGCCTACTGCCGGCTGAAGAAATCCTGATCCGGCCGTGATGCCCCTCGTGTCCCGCGGCAGGTCAACGAATCAACCAAACGGGACACCAGCTATTCCTGGAGGTTTGCCCGCAGTTCCCGCAGGCGGTCCACCATGGGGCGGTAACCGGCCAGGGTCCGCTGGATGGCGTCCGTCTGGCCGATACCGATATTGCGGGCCGATTCGTGGGGTTTGAAGGGAGCTCCCTGCACCTGTTCCGGCTCCATGCCCAGGAACCGGCACACCCGTGCGGCCTGGCGGTCGTGATCCTCCACGAAGGCCTCGAAGCTTACGTTCAGCAGTCGCCCTTCCGGCAGCATCCGTTGTAACTCCGCCAGGGCTTCGAGCTTGTTGGCAATGCCCTTGAGGACATAGGCCACGTCGTCGGTTTCGCTGTCGTCGAAGGCCGGGTCGGATTTCCGCTTGCCGATCTTTCCCTGCCGAACCACCTCCGCAAACTGGTCTTCCGGGTCCCGGTGAACCACCACCAGTCGGTAGGGTTCGAACACCCCTGGCCAGGTGTGTTCGTGCTTGCCCACCCAGATGGGCTGGTTCCAGACGACGGCCCTGCGGTCTCCGGCGATTGTCTGGCCCACGGCCTGCAGCCAGTGGTTCCAGGCGGTGACATCACCTGGCTGACCGGAGCGGGCCAGGTGTTGGCGGTACTCTTTCAGGTACGTCAGCTTCAGTCGCTGATGGAATACCTGGTCCTTCAGGGACAGGCTGACGGGATTGTGGTTGCCCCGCTGTTTCCACCAGGCTGCCGGCAACTTGCCGAGGGCCGTCTCCAGCCAGGTGCGGCGGGCCAGCTTCCGGGCCTGGGCCACGGTGTCCGATTCCAGCATGGTGCCAAGCCGCCCCTGACGCTTGAAGTCGGTGAACTCGCCCTTGGGCACATGGCACTCGGGGTGCCCTTTCAGGTAATCCACCACGGCACCAGACCCGGACCAGTAGATGCCGGCCACAAGGACGTTCAGGGGGGTAGGCGCGGGTCTGTTCATAGGCTTGCTGCTTCAGGTTCTGACAGGAAAGCGTCGGTCACCACATCGCTGCGGAACGGTGCCAGCCATTTGTCCTGTACGGTGATCGGCAGTCGGGCCACCGTGGATTCCAGGCCCGCTGCCAGGCCGTCCACGGTAGCGGGCGTCAGGAACTGCTCCAGCTCGCCCCGGAACACAAAACGGACTCCGCCCCGACTGTCCGTGGAAAGAATCGGCGTGCCACAGGCCAGGGCCTCGGTGAGTACGATGCCCAGCCCCTCATACTCGGAGGCAAGTACGAACAGGTCGGCCCGCTTCATCCAGGGATAGGGATTGGCTCGTTTGCCGGCGAAGAGCACGCGATCGGCCACACCCAGACTGCGGGCTTTCTGTTCAAGTTCCTGGCGCAATGGCCCCTCACCGACAATGACCAGTTTGTGTGGGATATGGGTCCTGGCGAAGGCTTCCAGCAGCAGCGCCTGCCCCTTCTGGGGAACCAGCCGGGCAACATTGACGATATAGGGTGCGTCTGGAATATCAGGGTCCGTCTGCTCGGCCTGGGTTCGGATTTGTTCTACCGGGCAGGGGTTGGTGATGACGCGAAGGCTTCTGGGCGTGATAGAGCCTTTTGAGAAGGCTTCCCGGGCGGAATCCTCAACGCCGGAGGATACGCACACCAGGTGCCGGCCCTGGAACACCAGCTGCCATTCCCACTTCTTTTGCCACAGGGGACGGTCATAGTGGATAACGTTCTCCAGCACGTAGGTGCAGCGGTCATCCCGGAACGACCAGAAGTACTTGAAGGTGCCCAGGCCCCGGAAAATGATCCGGTCAAACCGGCCATGCTGTTGTTCGAGTTTGTGGATATGGCGTTTCAGCAACCAGCCCTGAAGCCATCCCACCCACATGAAATGGGAGCGGGGCAGGACCACGCCAAGAAACAGTCGTGAGAGTAGAAAGACCGGAATGCCGACCACCGACTTCATCAGTTGCTGGAACTGGTCCCAGTGGTGCAGGGTTACCCGGTTGTCGGCCGGTTTCAGGTCATTGGGACGGTTGCGGCAGGTCAGCAGGTGGCTGTCATGGCCCTCGCCGGCAAAGGCATCCGCCAGGTTGACGGCAACCCGCTCCATGCCCCCCATCTTCAGGCTGTGGATGATAACCAGGGTTCGCATCGGGCGAGCGGACGTCTGATGATCAGGCATCGGGGCGCGACTTCTCGATACCGTTTTCCGCCCAGAAGGTGCGATTCTCCTTCACGGCCTTGCGGATGGCCCGGTTTTTCTCCCAGATCTCCGGCCTGGAGTAGCCCCGGGCGTGATCCAGGTGCAGGCACACGGTGCTGTAGCGGATCTGCTTTGACTTGTGGCCGTAGTTCCACAAGCGCTCACCCAGCTCCCGGTCCAGTCCACCGTACTGCATGTCCTCGTTAAAACCATTGACGGCCATCAGGTCCCGGGTCCAGGTGGAGCTGTTCATGCCATTCCAGCTCGCGGCGGCGGGCGTGACGGCATTGAGCAGTTTCCTGAATCCCTGTGACGGGGAGAGCTTCCACAGCTTATGGTTTCTGGGCTGGCCGTTGGCCACCAGCCATTGCGGGTTGAAGATGACCGCCGAGCGGATATCCTCTTCGCTGATCTTCTCCGATACCGGCATGGTGAGCTTGATGTATCCACCGGACAGGAAGTAACCGGGTTGTGCCAGGCGCCTGTGGGTTGCGATAAAGCCCGGCTCGGGGATGCAATCACCGTCCGTGAAGATCAGGTAGTCACAGTCGGTCTCCCGGATCGCCTTGTTCAGTATCTGGCACTTGCGAAACCCCTGGTCCTCATGCCACACATGGTCGATGGTGAGGGTGCCACGATCGCGGAACCGGTCGATCAGCGCCCGGGTGTCCCCGGTGGAGCCGTCGTCCGCGACAATCACCCGGAAATCCGGGTCAGCCTGGTTCTCGTAGCCGATCAGCACCTTCTCCAGCCAGGCCGGGGAATTGTAGGTGGTGATGACGACACCGATGGACTGGGGCGTAATGTCGGTAGCTGGCATATCAGTCGCTGTCATGGAAACCGGATGCGTTCAGTGGTCGGAAACAGTGACACAGTATACACACGGGCGCTCGCCCATGCCTGTCCGGAAAAATGCGGAGCAGGGCGCTATTTGCATCGCTTGGCGGGGTTGTAAGGATTGATTTCCCCGGGCGTGCGGTGGCGAAAACGTTTGTACTCCCATTGGTACTGCTCGGGGATTTCCCGCACGCATTTCTCCACGGACAGGTTCAGGGCCGAGACTGCTTCCACCGGGTCCCTGCTGTCGATTCCCTGCTCGGTTGGGCGGATGATGATGCGGAAGCCTTCACCGTCCTTCAGGCGCTCGGCAAAGGTGGTAAAGGCGGCGGCGCCGGACTTGGCGATCATCTTGGAGGCCAGGGTCATGGTGCGCACATCGATGCCGAAGAAGGGGCCATAGGCGTAGCCGCTGTTCTTGTGGGGGCTCTGGTCTGGCAGGATGCCGGCAATGCCGCCGCCCTTGAGAATGCCCACCATGCGGGCCAGCCCCCTCCGGTCGCCTCGTACCAGTACCGATCCCGCACGTTCGCGGACGCGGATCATATAGTCCTCGAAGTCGGGCAGGTGGGGCGGGCTGTACAGGGCGGCCATGTGGTAGCGGGTGGAGAAGTAGATGCCCGCCAGTTCCCAGTTGCCCAGATGGGGCGCCAGCAGGACCACGCCCTTGCCGTTCTCCAGGGCCTGGTCCACCAACTCCAGGCCTTCCACGTCCCGGATCAGGGCCATGCATTTTTCCACCGGCCATTCCCACATCAGGGGGATTTCCAGGTAGGTCTGCCCGGTGTGGCGCAGGCTGGAGCGGATCAGCCGGTGACGCTGTTCTGCAGACAGTTCGGGGAAGCACAGGTCGATATTGGCGGTGGTTACTTTTTTTGAACGGGACGGGAACCACCAGCTCACTGTGCCGATGACACGGCCAATGCGCTGGGCCATGCGTAGCGAGAGTTTGCCGGCCTGGCGCAGGGCAAACACGGCGAGTGAGGTTCTGGTAATCGCCATAGTCGTAGGGTAGATCCTTGGGCGGAAACGGCTGAAGGGAAGCTACCACCAATGCCCGGGGGCGGCAAGTAGGGGCTACGGTACCGTTCCGCCGCCTGCGCTAGTGTCACGACTTGCCGTAGAAATCCGGATCGTCTCGGTTGGGCCGGGTCTTGAAGCGGCGGTGCATCCACAGGTACTGGTCCGGCTGGCGGCGGATTTCCCGTTCGATGGTGGCGTTCACGCGGGTCGCATCAGCCAGCTCGTCGCCAGAGGGGAAGTCCTCCAGCGCCGGGTGGAAGTAGATGTCATAGCCGGGACCATCCTCCCGGCGGAAGTGACTGAACGGCATCACCGCACAGCCGCTCCGTTCGGCGATGCGGGACGTGGCGGTGATGGTGCCGGTGGGGATATCGAAGAAAGGTGCAAAGACGATCCCCTTGCGCCCATAGTCCTGGTCCGTGGCGTACCAGACCGCGCGGTTCTGCTTGAGCCGTTTCAGCAGCCCACGCAGGTCCTTGGAATCGAGTACGGTTCCGTAGCGTTTCGCCCTGGCCCGGGTCATGACGGCGTTCATCAGGGGGTTGTTATGGTCCCGTTGCATGACATCGGCATCCATGACCTCCGTGGCCAGGCTGCCGCCCATTTCCAGGGTGCTGTAGTGTCCACCGACCAGCAGGACGCCCTTGCCGCCCTCCCGGGCGCGGTCCAGGTGTTCAAGGCCGTGGACACGGGTAATGTCCTTGAGGTCGGCCATGTCCCGGAACCAGCCCAGCCCGATCTCCATCATGCCGATACCATTGGCCTGGAACGACTTGCGAACGAGGGCCTGTTGCTCCTGTTCGGAAAGCTCCGGGAAGCATCGCCGGATATTGACCTCGGTGATATGGCGGCGTTTGGGAATGAAACGCCAGGCCAGATTCCCCAGGAGCCTGCCCACACTCCATTGCCAACGGATTGGCAGCCGCGACATCAGCCACATCATCGCGATGCCGATCCAGGTGGGCCACCAGCGGGGGTGCCAATAGTGGCTGTAGTTGAGGTCCCTTTCCTGCTTACGGTGTTTGCGTTTCACGATGGTTGGACTACCTGTCGGCCAATGTCGGAGGTTGAAGACCGGCAGTTTATCAGGGCGGCTTTGGTGCTGTCAGTGGCACTCATGGCATGATTGGTTAGAATGGCCGTCCCACTTGACCACGGAGCCCCCATGCTGCACGTCGTCTACTCCCTGTGCTATCGGTTGCTGCTACCTTTTGCCATGGTTTACCTGTGGTGGCAGACCCGCCGCAATGGGGGCAGTAACAAAGGGTGGCAGCAGCGGCTGGGTCACGTGGCGCCCACGGAACAGCCGGTGATCTGGGTGCATGCGGTTTCCGTGGGTGAAACCATTGCCTCGGCGCCTCTGGTCAAGGCGATTCTGGATCGCCGCCCGGATGTGCCGGTGCTGGTAACCGCCATGACTGCGACCGGCGCTGCCCAGGCCCGGTCCCTGTTTGGTGACCGGGCGCTCTATGCCTATGCCCCGTTTGATACCCCTGGTGCCGTACGCCGCTTTGTCCGCCGGGTCAGGCCCCGGGCCCTGGTGATCATGGAAACCGAACTCTGGCCCAACCTTATCGTGGAGACCAGTCGTCATCAGTGTCCGGTGTTCCTGATCAATGCCCGCTTGTCGGAACGTTCCGCCCGCGGCTACCAGCGTATCGGTGGTTGGGTCAGATCCCTTCTTGAGCGCCTCGACTGGATCGCGGCCCAGGCCGAGGACGATGCCGCGCGGTTTGTGGACATTGGTGCCCGACCGGATTCTGTATCTGTCACCGGTAGTATCAAGTTTGATGTAAACATCACCGACCAGGTGCGGGCGCGCGCCAATGACCTGAGACAAGGTATTGGCGCGCGACCGGTATGGATTGCCGCCAGTACCCACGAGGGGGAGGATGAGCAGCTCCTCGACGCCCATGCCCGGATTCTGGAAAAGCTCCCGGATACCCTGCTGGTACTGGTGCCCCGGCACCCGGACCGTTTCGATTCGGTGGCGGCACTGACCGACAGTCGTGGTTTCTCACAGGTACGGCGGTCGTCGGGGGGGGCGGTCGGAGAGGCGCAGGTCTACCTGGGCGATACCATGGGTGAACTGATGGTGCTGTACGGGGCGGCGGATGTGGCCTTCGTGGGCGGCTCGCTGATCGAGCGGGGCGGGCACAATCCGCTGGAGCCGGCGGCCTGGGGCATGCCGGTGGTCACCGGCCCCCATGTGTTCAACTTCGAGACGGTCTATCGTCAGTTGGAGGCCGGCCAGGGACTGGTCCGGATACAGGGCGAGGCGGATCTCGCCGGACAGGTGGGTGAGCTGCTGGCCGACGGAGAACGTGCCGCAACCCTGGGGAAGGCAGCCCTGGACGTGGTGAACGCCAACCGAGGCGCCCTGGACCGGGTGGTCGGGGGCATCCTCGATCGGCTCGACAAAACTGCCTGAAGCGCTTGCGCGCCTTTCCACCGCGCACGCCAGAACCCGTCTTTACTGGGTAGGATCGTCCAGGGTTTCGTCCTCGGTGGCCAGTGCCTCAATGCCCGGGGCCGTCTCGCTGAGCCATTTGTTCAGCTCAATGATGTCCTGGGGGCTGAGGGTGCCCGCCGCCTGTTTCAGGCGCAGAGAGTTGACCACGTAGTCGTAACGGGCATTGGCGTAATCCCTGAGCGCTACATAGTAGGCCTGTTCCGCGTCCAGCACTTCCACGATATTCCGGGTGCCAACATCATAGCCGGCCAGAGTGGCGTCCAGTGCGCTGCGGCGTGAGACAATGGTCTGCTTCAGGGCGGAGGCCGTTTCGATATTGGTGTTGATCGTGCGGTAGAGGCTGCGGGTGTTGACCCGTACGTCCCGGCGCGTGGTCGCCAGATTGTTGTCCCGCACATCCACGGCGGCACGCTGTTGACGGACTCCGGCCTGGATGCCGCCACCGGCGTAAAGGGGCACATTGAGGCTCAGGCCGATAACGCCTTCGGTGGTGGTGCCGTCCTGCTGGCCACCCGGGGTTGGCGTGCTCAGTTCCACGTTGTCCAGCCGTTGTCGGCCCAGGGAGGCGGTCAGCTCCACGGTTGGGTAGTGGCCGGCCTTGGCCTCGTCGAGGTTGGCCTTACTGGCCTGGAGCTCCCGGATGGCGGTCTGGATCTGCCAATTCTGTTCCAGGGCCGTGGTCTCCCACTTCTGCGGGTCCGCCGGAGTGGGCTGCATCAGCGGGAATTCCTGTTCCAGGTTCTCGATGTCTTCAGCGTACTCGCCGGTCAGGCGTGAGAGCCGCTCCCGGGCGATATCCAGGTCGTTCTCGGCGGCAATGCGGCGACTGGTGGCGTCGTCGAAGCTGGCACGGGATTCGTAGACATCGGTGATGGCGATCAGGCCTACATCAAAGCGCTCCTGGGCCTGTTCATACTGACGCTCGATAGCGTTCTCAGCGGCTTCCGTGGCGGTGAGGGTGTCGGCCGCGCGGAGTACGTTAAAGTAGGCCTCGGCCACATCCAGTATCAGTTGCTGTTGGGCCAGGTTGTACTCGGCCCGTGCGGCCTCGGTCTGGAACTTGGCGGCGTCGTAGGCGAACCAGGCGTCGGCCTGGAACAGGGGCTGGGACAGCTGGACCCCGTAGCTGAAGCTTTTGTAGGAGTTGTCCTGGCTGGGGCCGTCGATGTCATAGTGGTTGGCGTTTCCGTAGGCGCCGATCTGTGGCAGCAGCGCGCTGCGAGTCACATCCGAGCCGGCCTCCTGGGCTTCCAGGGAGGCTTCCGCGGCGGCGATGCCGGAGTCGTAGGAGAGGGCCTTTTCGTAGCTCTCCACCAGATCAAGGCCAAGTGCGGCCCGGGCCGTGAAAAGACCGATCAGGCCGCATAGCAGTTGCTTTTTCATGTGTTCTCCCAAAGTGTCGCCCCCTCTGCCCTGACGGGGCCGGCGATTCATGTGACTGTAACTTCTTCAGTTACCAAGCTTATTAATAACAGCGGTGGTTCATTATGGACAATAAATCAACGGATCTCTAGACTTGGTCCGTGCACTGTTTTTCAGGTGTGCCATTAGAGGTCTGACAGGTTGCCCGGTTGTTCGATATCCGACGTCCGTATAATCCTGCAGGCCCACAGAATCGCGTCTTGACGGGGTGCTGGTTCAGCAAACAATGCTGACCGGCTGAGATTGCAGCGCAGAACCCGCTAACCTGATCCGGCTAGAACCGGCGTAGGGATCCAGGACAGCTCTGAACAGCCATTGCCCGAGTCTCCATTGCTCAGGTTCATGGTGGCTGTTGTGCAGCACCAGCGTCATACGCGGCCCGTGTCACAGGATGAACAAATAAGGGTCCGCATCATGTCAAACGTTCCAACCTTTCTCAGTGAATCCGCCCGTGTTGACGGGGCGGCCATCCAGCCATTGCCTGCGTCCCGCAAGGTCTACGTCCAGGGCTCCCGCCCGGACCTCAGAGTACCCATGCGGGAAGTCAAGCTAACCGATACCCCGACCGATATGGGGGGCGAGAAGAATCCACCGGTAGTGCTTTATGACACCTCCGGCCCCTATACGGACCCGGAGGCGCGGATTGACCTGCGCAAAGGCCTTCAGCCGCTCCGAGCCGGCTGGATTGCCGAGCGTGGCGATACCGAGCAACTGGCGGACTATTCATCGGAGTTCACCCGCCGTCGAATGAAAGATCCGCAACTGGATCCGCTCAGATTCATGGATGAGCGCAAGCCGTTGCGGGCAAAGCCGGGCCGCAATGTCTCCCAGATGCATTACGCCCGTCAGGGGATCATCACCCCGGAAATGGAATATATCGCGATCCGGGAGAACATGAAGTTACAGGAGGCCCGGGAAAATGGCCTGGCGGACCAGCAGCATCCGGGGCAATCCTTCGGCGCCAACCTGCCTCCGGAGATCACGCCGGAATTCGTTCGGGAGGAAGTGGCTAAAGGCCGGGCGATCATCCCCGCCAATATCAACCACCCGGAAACCGAGCCGATGATCATCGGTCGCAACTTCCTGGTGAAGATCAACGGAAATATCGGCAACTCCGCCGTCAGTTCGTCCATCGAAGAGGAGGTGGAAAAGCTGACCTGGGGCATCCGCTGGGGTTCCGACACCGTCATGGACCTGTCCACCGGCAAGAACATCCACGAGACCCGGGAATGGATCATCCGCAACTCGCCGGTCCCCATCGGCACCGTGCCCATCTATCAGGCCCTGGAGAAGGTGGGCGGTGTCGCCGAGGACCTGACCTGGGAGATCTTCCGGGACACGCTGATTGAACAGGCCGAGCAGGGGGTGGATTACTTCACTATCCATGCCGGTGTGCGGCTCCACCATGTGCCCCTGACCGCCAGCCGGACCACCGGTATCGTGTCCCGCGGCGGTTCGATCATGGCCAAGTGGTGCCTGGCCCATCACCGGGAGAGCTTCCTGTACGAGCACTTCGAGGATATCTGCGAGATCATGAAGGCTTACGATGTGTCCTTCAGTCTCGGGGACGGCCTGCGTCCGGGCTCCATCGCCGACGCCAATGATGCGGCCCAGTTCGGCGAGCTGGAAACCCTGGGCGAGCTGACGAAGATCGCCTGGAAGCATGATGTCCAGTGCATGATCGAAGGTCCGGGCCATGTGCCCATGCACCTGATCAAGGAGAATATGGACAAACAGCTTGAGTGCTGCGACGAGGCGCCGTTCTATACCCTCGGACCGCTGACCACCGACATTGCCCCTGGCTACGATCACATCACCTCCGGTATCGGGGCGGCGATGATCGGCTGGTATGGCTGCGCCATGCTGTGCTACGTCACACCCAAGGAGCACCTGGGGCTGCCAAACAAGGATGACGTGAAGACGGGCATCATCACCTACAAGATCGCGGCCCATGCGGCGGACCTGGCCAAGGGCCATCCGGGCGCGCAGATCCGGGACAATGCCCTGTCCAAGGCGCGGTTCGAGTTCCGCTGGGAGGATCAGTTCAACCTGGGCCTGGATCCGGACACGGCCCGGGCGTTCCACGATGAGACTTTGCCCAAGGAGTCCGCCAAGGTGGCTCACTTCTGTTCCATGTGCGGTCCCAAGTTTTGCTCCATGCAGATTTCCCAGGAGGTTCGGGAATATGCCAGGGAGCATGGTCTCGATGATGTGGAGGCTGTGGATGCCGGCATGAAGGAGAAAGCCGAGGAGTTTGTGGCTTCCGGGGCCAAAATTTACGACCGCGTTTAGATCGTTCCCAGACTGGTTGGTTTGGTGCCTGGGCGACAGGTCGATAACACTTTTCCGGACACGCCCGGCAAGTACGTCCCTGTAGGGCTCGACGAGCGCCTTCCCTGGCGCTCGACGGTCCGGAAAAGTGTTCTCAACCTGTCTCCGTTAAGCCGCGAGTTGACGCGGGCTCTCTTGCCTCCTCCTGTTGAATCCCCGTAAGAGGTATGGAGGAAGGCAGGGTGAGGGAGTTTTTCCGGACCTTCAAAAACAGGGACGTTTTTGAAGAGCCTACAGGGATGTATTCACGGCGTGTCCGGAAAAGCTTCATCGCCCTGACTTCCTGTGCTCCCAGGTCCAAACCACCACAAACCAACTTGCAAAGCAGCGCACCATCCGGCTATCGTTCCTCATCACGCCTAACGACTCAGACAGCCCGGAAACACCATGACCGAGAAGACGCCAGAACCATTCCAGTTCAAGGCCAGCGACGTGCAGGTCCATAAGCGGGAAACCGTATTCCAGGGCTTCTTCCGCATGGACAAACTCCTGCTCAGCCACCCCCGCTTTGATGGCGGCACGATGTCGGAGTTTACCCGTGAGCTGTTCGTGCGTGGTGATGCCACCTGCGTGCTGCCCTATGACCCGGTGCGGGACGAAGTCGTGCTGCTGGAGCAGTTCCGCCTGGGTGCTATTGGCCGGGACCAGTCCCCTTGGCTGCTGGAATTGGTGGCGGGTATGAACGAAGAGGGCGAAAAGCCCGAAGAGGTCGCGCAACGGGAAGCGGAAGAAGAAGCAGGACTGTCCTTCGCCCGTCTCGAGAAAATCTGTGAATACCTGGTGTCTCCGGGGGGCACGACGGAAATGGTCTACCTGTATGCCGGCCAGGTGAGCACCGAAAACGCTGGCGGCCTGTTTGGCCTGGACCACGAACACGAAGACATCCGTGCCCACGTCTTCAGCGCCACGGAAACCTTCGACATGATCCGTGATGGCCGGGTGAACAACGCGGCTGCCATCATGGCCATCCAGTGGTTGCAACTGAACCGTGATCGCCTGCGCAACGAATGGAGTCGTGCATGACTGTCACCACGCTTCGCCGGAACCGGTATGTGCCCGATCTACAGCGCCTGGGGGCGCTGTGCGAGGGTAATTACCAGCGCCTGCGCCGCCTGCGCAACCTGGAGACCAACGACAGTGACGTGCTCCAGTTTGACCTGCACCGGGAGTCCCATTACCTGGGGCGGGTCAGCATCTCCGTGCTCCAACAGACCCGCTACACGGAAACCCTGCTGCTTGAGCAGGTTCATAACAGTGGCCGCTGGCTGAACAACCCGGAACTGACGGTCAGGGTTTACCACGATGCCAGCATGGCCGAGGTGATCAGTTTCTACGGTAATCGCCAGATTGCCGCCGTGAATGATTACCCCAATCGCTTTATGCACCACCCGGACGAGAAGGTCCAGCTCAACGGCTTCGTGGCGGACTGGCTGGATTACTGCCTGCGATTTGGTCATGTCACCCCTGAGCGTAGCCAATGGCGCCACTCTGACGGCGTAGAAGGCTGATAATCTCATCCTTTCGGTAAACTATTGTAAAAGGTCCCTCCATATTCCCTCCGACTTGTGACTGATGTTTAAGTTGTGTGCGTAAAATCCGTCTAGTATCTAGACCATTGGTAGACGGATGAATAATGCAATGCCAGCACTTGAGCACAGGTCACCCGTGACGGTCAGTCCCGCCAATGGCCGGGCCGCGCGGGTACTTCAGATTACCGACCCGCATCTGATGGCTGATACGGACGGCACCCTGCTGGGGGTTCGTACCCGTGAGAGCCTGGACGCCGTGGTGCAGTGCGCACGGACCCGGTATGGCCATCCGGACCTGTTGCTGGCGACCGGTGACCTGGCCCAGGACGCCTCCGAGACCGCCTACCAGGAATTTGCCCGCCAGGTGTCCGTGTTTGGCTGCCCGGAGAGCTGGGTGGCCGGGAACCATGATGACAGTGACCTGCTGACCCGGGTTGCCGAGCGCCATAACGCCGCCGGGCGCCATCTGCTGATCGGTCAGTGGCAGGTAATCATGCTGGACTCATCGGTGAAAGGGCAGGTTCACGGCTACCTGGAGCCGGAGGAGCTGGCGTTCCTGGAAGAGGCGCTGGCAGCGTATCCCGGGCGCCCGGCACTGGTCAGTCTTCACCATCACCCGATCGAGATCGGGACCCAGTGGATGAACGCCATCGGTCTGACCAATCGTGATGAATTCTGGCGGGTCATCGACCGCTTCGACAACGTCCGGGCGGTACTCTGGGGGCATATCCACCAGGATCTGGATCTTTACCGTGGCGATGTCCGGCTGCTGGCCACGCCATCCACCTGCATCCAGTTTGAGGCTGGGTCCACCGATTTCTCGGTAGAACGGCTGGCGCCCGGGTTCCGCTGGCTGGATCTGCGCAGCGATGGCACCATCAGGACCGGCGTGGAGCGCGCCACGGATTTCCGCTACGAACTGGACACCGACAGTACCGGCTATTGAACGGGTTCACGTCTGATCTCGCCGGCTCTCCAGGGCCCTCCACAACGCTGGCGGCTCCGGGTAGACTGACCATCCTTGCAGTCAATACATCAGGCATATCCCATGACCTCTCCAGGAAACGGCCCCGTAGTGGTCTATCTCCACGGCTTTAACAGTTCCCCGCAATCCCAGAAGGTCTCGGAGCTTCGCACCCTTTTGCCGGAGCTGGCGCCGGAGGTGGAGCTGGTGGTGCCGGAACTGGGGTTCGACCCGCAGCGGGCGCTGGAGCGGGCCGTTGAGGCTGTGGCATCGGCGGGTGACCGGCCTGTCGGGATTATCGGCAGTTCCATGGGAGGGTTCTTTGCCTCTGTGCTGTCTGCCCGTATGGGCATCAGGGCTGCCCTGATCAATCCAGCAGCCTGGCCCCACCGGTTGCTGCAGGAGCACCTGGGACCACAGCACAACCCCTATACCGGTGAGCACTACGAGCTGACCGCCGACCATACGTCTACCCTTGAAGCGATGGAACCCGGTGAGCGTGTGGATGGCGACAAGCTGTTCATCCTTGTGCAGACCGCCGACGAGACCCTCGACTACCGGGAAGTCCTGGCCAAGCATCCGGGGGCCAGGACCTGGATCCAGCCTGGTGGCGATCACCGTTTCCAGCGGTTCGAAAGGGTGGTGCCGGCGATTCTGGCGTTCCTGTTCCAGCGCGGTTTCCGGTAAACTGCGGCAAATTCTCCAGCCATGGACAAGTGATATGAGTGAAATACCTGCCGATCTCAAGTACATCGAGACTCACCAGTGGGTCAGGGTGACGGATGATGGCACGGCGACCGTCGGCATCACCGATTTTGCCCAGGAGCAGCTTGGTGACGTGGTCTACATCGGTCTGCCGGAAGTGGGTGACACCGTGACCGGCGGCGAGGAGGCCGGCGTGGCCGAGTCGGTCAAGTCCGCCTCTGACGTCTTCAGTCCGGTAACGGGTGAGGTGACCGAAATCAACGACACCCTGGAAGACGAGCCGGAAAAGGTCAACGAAGACCCTTATGGCGAAGGTTGGCTTTACCGGGTCAAGCTTGCCGATAAGGGCGAACTTGATGGCCTGATGGATGCGGCCGCCTACGGCGATCTGTTGGCCGATGCGTAAGGTCGGCGCCTGATGGACTTTCCCGTACTTTATCTGCGCAAGGGCGCTGAACGCCGGCTCAGGGCGGGGCACCTCTGGGTCTACAGCAATGAGGTGGACACCCGCCGCTCGCCCCTGGCCGACTTCGAGGCCGGCGACCAGGCGCAATTGCGAGCGGCCAACGACAAGCCCTTGGGCACGCTGTTTGTGAATCCCCATGCGCTTATCTGCGGCCGTCTGATCAGTCGCAACGCCAACAGCGGCATGACGCCGAAGCGTCTGGCGGATCGCCTGGAGGCTGCCCTCAGGCTGCGTGAAAGGGTATTTCCCGAACCCTGGTACCGCTGGGTGTACGGTGACGGGGATGGCCTGTCGGGACTGGTGATCGACCGGTTCGATGATGTCGTCGTGGTGCAGATATCCACCGCCGGCATGGAGACCATGAAGGACTCTATCGTGCGGGCCGTCCAGCGGCTGGCGCACCCCAAGGCCATCATTCTCAAGAACGATGGCAAAATGCGGTCGGTGGAGGGACTGCCATCCTATGTGGAGCAGGTGGACGGCGACCCGGTGGAGGTCCTGCAGGTACGGGAAAACGGCGTTCGTTTCGAGGTGCCACTCACCGGCGGCCAGAAGACCGGATGGTTCTACGACCACCGCATGAGCCGGGCACGGCTGCAACAGTATAGCCCCGGTTGCCGGGTGCTGGATGTGTTCAGCTATGCCGGCGGCTGGGGCCTGCAGGCGGCTGCGGGTGGTGCTGAATCGGTGACCTGTGTGGACAGCTCCCGACAGGCCCTGGATGCGGTCCGCCATAACGCCGCCCTGAACGGTTTCGGGGCCGTGGAAACCCTGGAAGGCGATGCCTTTGGCGTACTCAAGGAGCTGTGCGACGAGAAACGGAAATTCGATATCGTGGTGCTGGACCCGCCGGCGCTGATTCCCCGTCGCCGTGACCAGAAGGCGGGTGAACAGGCCTACGCCCGCCTCAACCAGTTGGCGTTGCGCCTGCTGGAGCGAGACGGGCTACTGGTATCCGCCTCCTGTTCCATGCACCTGTCCAGGGACAAGCTGGTGGACATTATCCGGGGCAGTGCCCGCAAGGTGGACCGCTTCGTTCAACTGCTGGAGCAGGGCTACCAGGGACCGGATCACCCCATGGTGCCGGGCATTCCGGAAACCGACTATCTCAAGGCCTGCTTTGTGCGGTCGCTGACGGAGTTTTTGTAGAGTAACTCCCTCTCCCTCGTTGGGGAGAGGGGATGTCTACCGCAGCCTTGTGGCTCAGCCACTAATCCCTTAACGACATCACCATCCAACCCTGCTCCCTCGCATACTGCTCCAGCGTCGGGTCCGGATCCACCGCCACCGGGTTGTCCACCAGTCGCAGAAGCGGCAGGTCGTTATGGCTGTCGCTGTAGAACCAGGCACCGTCCAGGGTGGCATCGTTATCCTTCAGCCATTGCTGCAGCCGCAGCACCTTGCCGTCCTGGAAGCTGGGTATCCCGGTGATGTCGCCGGTGTAGCGACCGTCGCGGATCTCCGGTTCCGTGGCAATCAGGTGCTCGATGCCCATGGCTTCGGCGATGGGGCCGGTGACGAAGCGGTTGGTGGCGGTAATGATCATCAGGGTATGCCCCTGGCTGCGGTGGTGTTCCAGCAGTTCGTCCGCCTTTGCCTGGTAGAGGGGCCTGACCCGGCTGTCCATGAAGGCCTTGCGCCAGGCCGTCACTTCCTCGGGGTCGCGATTCGCGATGGGTGACAGGGCGAAACGCTGGTAGCGCTGGATATCCAGTTCACCGTTCAGGTAGTCCTGGTAGAACTGATCGTTCTGTTGCCGGTGGTGTTCGGGGTCGACAAGCTCGGCGTCCACCAGGAATTCCCCCCAGGCGTGGTCGCTGTCGCCCGCCAGCAGCGTGTTGTCCAGGTCAAAGATGGCCAGGGTCAAGGGTTGTCTCCTCAGAAGTTTTTTTCAGGAGCGATTCTAACATGCTGAAAAGAGTGCCGGCTTCGTTTGCCGACCAGTAGGCTTTCTGTAAGAATGGAGCCAATCTGGAATAAAAGTCCCTGAACATCGGGGCTGGGAGTCCGCACAACAGTGACGATGCGGATTTCACGTAACAAACTTTGATACAGGACTGTGCCGTGATTGATTCAGACGGTTTCAGACCCAACGTCGGAATCATTCTGGCCAACCATAAGGGCGAAGTGCTGTGGGCAAGGAGAATCGGACAGGACTCCTGGCAGTTTCCACAAGGTGGCATCAAGCACGATGAATCACCGGAACAGGCTCTCTACCGGGAGCTGGCCGAGGAAATCGGTCTGAGTGCGGATGATGTGGAGATCATCAGTTGCACCCGCGGCTGGCTGCGTTATCGCCTGCCGCGCCGGATGGTGAGGCAGAATTCACGACCCGTTTGCGTTGGTCAGAAACAGAAATGGTTCCTTCTGAGGATGCTTTCCCCGGATGCCTCCGTGCGGGTTGACCACACGGATTCGCCGGAATTCGATGGCTGGCAATGGGTCAGCTACTGGTACCCGCTGGGCCAGGTGGTGTCGTTCAAGCGGGAAGTATACCGGCGGGCCCTGAGGGAACTGGCTCCCCGGCTTTTCAGTATTGTCGACCAATGGCAGCGGGCCGAAGAAGCGCCGCGCCGGCAGGACCCACAACGATGATGGATTGACGCCCACTATGCTCGGTACCTTGCGAAGTATTGTTCAGGAAGTAAACGGCGCCCGTGATCTGCAGGAGTCGCTGGACATTATCGTTTCGCGGGTACAGGCTGCCATGAACACCGAGGTATGTTCCGTCTATCTGCTGGACCCGGCGTCCAACCGCTACATCCTGATGGCCACCGAGGGGCTTCACAAGAAGGCCGTGGGCAAGGTCAGCCTGGGCCATTCCGAGGGTCTGGTGGGCCTGGTGGGCTCCCGGGAGGAGCCCATCAACCTGGAGGATGCCCCCTCCCATCCCCGTTACCGCTATTTCCCGGAAACCGGCGAGGAACGCTTCCGGTCATTCCTGGGTGTTCCGATTATCCACCACCGTCGGGTATTGGGCGTTCTGGTGGTCCAGCAGCGGGAAGCGTCCCGGAATTTCGATGAGGGTGAGGAAGCCTTCCTGGTGACCGTGTCGGCACAGCTGGCCGGTGTGATTGCCCACAGCGAAGCCACCGGTGCCATCAGTGGTTTGTCACTGACCGGCGAGGAAGCCCGGGATGTGTCCTTCAACGGTGTGCCGGGGGCCCCGGGCGTTGCTATCGGCGCTGGCGTGGTGGTGTACCCGCCGGCGGATCTGGACGCCGTGCCGGAGAAAACCACCAACGACCCTGATGGCGAGCTGGTGGTGTTCCAGGACGCGGTAAAGGCCGTCCAGGAGGACATCCAGAAGGTGTCCGAGCGACTGTCCGACAAGCTGCGCCCGGAGGAGCAGGCCCTGTTCGACGTCTACCTGCGGATGCTGGGTGAGAATGCCCTGCCGGGTGAGGTGGCCAACCGGATCCGCAACGACGGCCTCTGGTCCCAGGGCGCCCTGAAACAGGTGGTCAACCAGTACGTCCGTCACTTCGAGATGATGGACGACCACTACCTGCGGGAGCGGGCGGTGGATATCCGGGACCTGGGGCGCCGGATCCTGTCTCACCTGCAGGAAGGCGACAGCCGCGAGGTGGACTACCCCGAACGCACGGTGCTGGTCAGCGAGGAACTGACCCCCGCCATGCTGGGGGAAGTGCCCAGGGGGCGCCTGGTGGGGCTGGTGTCGGTGCGTGGCTCCAGCAACTCCCATGTGGCGATCCTGGCCCGCGCGATGGGGGTGCCCACGGTCATGGGGCTGGTGGATATCCCGGTGAACCAGCTTGACGGCAAGGAACTGATCGTCGACGGGTTTGAGGGGCAGATATTTGCCTCGCCATCCACCGAGCTACGCAACTACTACCAGGAAATCTGCGACGAGGAAGACGAGCTTTTCCGGGGGCTTGAGGCCCTGCGGGACAAGCCCTGCGTCACCACCGATGGCCACCGTGTTTCGTTGCTGGTAAACACGGGTCTGATGACCGATGTGGTCCGTTCCCTGAGCCATGGCGCGGAAGGTATCGGCCTGTACCGGACGGAAGTGCCCTTCATGATCAAGGAGCGCTTCCCGTCCGAGCAGGAGCAGCGGGAATACTACCGGGAACAGCTTGAAGCCTTCGCCCCCAATCCGGTCACCATGCGCACCCTGGATATCGGCGGCGACAAGGCGTTGAGCTACTTCCCCATCAACGAGGAGAACCCGTTCCTGGGCTGGCGGGGCATCCGGATCAGCCTGGACCACCCGGAGATTTTCCTGGTGCAGGTGCGGGCCATGCTCAAGGCCAGTGAGGGGTTCAACAACCTGCAGATCATGCTCCCCATGATCAGCAATATTTCCGAGGTGGAGGAGTCGCTCCACCTGATCTACCGGGTCTACCATGAGGTCCGGGAGGAAGGCTACCAGATCCATATGCCCAGGGTGGGTGTCATGATTGAGGTGCCGGCGGCGGTGTACCAGGTGCGGGAGCTGGCCGAACGGGTGGATTTCCTGTCCGTGGGCTCCAATGACCTCACCCAGTACCTGCTGGCGGTGGATCGCAACAATCCCCGCGTGGCCCAGCTTTACCATTCCTACCATCCCGCCGTGCTGCAGGCCCTGGTGCGGATTGCCCAGGACGCCCATTCGGTGGGCAAGCCGGTGACCATTTGTGGTGAGCTTGCCGGCGATCCGGGCGGTGCCCTGCTGTTGATGGCCATGGGGTATGACGCCCTGTCCATGAACGCCGCCAGCCTGCCCAAGGTCAAGTCGGTGATCCGCAGCATCAGCCGCGAGTGGGCCGCCCAGTTGCTTGAGGATGTGCTCCTGCTGGATTCACCCCATGTTATCAAGAGCTGTGTGGACCTTGCCTTGCGCAGCGCCGGTTTTGCGCGCTACCTGAGGCCCAGCCGAACATCGGTGCCGGTGACCACCTATGAGGGTGCCCGCTGACCCGACACATGGTTTGGTCGGTATGCCCGGAATTTTTTGGGGTGAGTATTCTAATTCCGATTGGTAATTTGTTGGGTAACTGGACCTGATGCCCGCGTAACTGGCCGTATTGGCCGGGTACACGGTGCATCGTGGCACTTGAGAATATCAGGGGAGGGCAAGATGACCGCTGAACCAACCCAACTGAGACCGGCACCCCGGATCGGTCTGGCCCTCGGGGGCGGCGGCCCCCTGGGTGGCATCTACGAGATCGGTGCGCTCAGGGCCCTGGACGAGGCCCTGGATGGTCTGGATTTCAATGACCTTGATGTCTACGTCGGGGTCAATGCCGGTGGGTTCGTCGCCGCCAATCTTGCCAACCAGCTGACCACCGCGCAATTGTGTCGCATCTTTGTCCGGCATGAGGCGGAGGTGCATCCGTTCCACCCGGAAGTGTTCTATCGCCCCGCCCTGCGGGAGATGGGGCGTCGCCTGCGGGCGGTGCCGGGGCTGGTGACCAGCGCCGTATCCCGTTTCCTCCGTAATCCCCATGACCAGAGTTTCCTGGAAGCCATGACCATACTGGCCCAGGCGGCGCCGTCCGGTCTCTTCGACAACTCCGCGCTGGAGGAATACCTGGCCCGGGCGTTTACCACCTCCGGGCGGACCAATGATTTCCGCAAACTGCGGCGGCGTCTGTTCGTGATTGCGGCGGATGTGGAGACAACGGAAACCGTGTGCTTCGGGGACGAAGGGCTGGATCATATCCCCGTATCCAGGGCCATACAGGCCAGTATGGCGTCGCCGGGCCTGTACACGCCGGTGCAGGTGGAGGGGCGTTATTGTGTGGATGGCACCCTGCGCAAGGGGCTGCATGCGTCCGTGGCCCTTGACCATGGCGCCGACCTGGTGCTGGCCATCAACCCCCAGGTACCCGTTGATGCCAGGGCCGCGGAGGCGGCGGGCACCATGGCGGCGAATGAGCTGACCGGTTCCGGCATGCCCAACCTGCTGGCGCAGATGTTCCGTACCATGGTGCATTCCCGTATCCAGAAGGGCCTGGCCCAGTACGCCAGGGACTACCCGGGCAAGGAAGTAATGCTGTTTGAGCCCACCCGGGACGACGCCACGCTGTTCTTCTCCAGCGTGTTCAGTTTCCGTTCCCGTCGCCAGGTCTGTGAGCACGCCTACCAGATGACCCGCCGTGACCTGTTGCGACGGGCTGATGAGCTGGAGCCGGTGCTGGCCAAACACGGTATCCGGCTGAACCGGAAGGTACTGGAGGACAGTGAGCGGACCATCAGTACCGCCCTCTATGGGGAAACCCTGCCACTCTATGTGGCCAGGAAGCGGAAACAGAGACAGAAAAAGGGCGTGCTGGGCAGTGTCAGCCAGGTGTTCCAGAAAGCCCAATAAGCCAGGCCGGTCTGATACCTGGCCTCAGGAGTGCTCCTGGGGGCCGGCTTCCCGCCGACCACCTTCCTGTTCCAGCCGGTGCAGGTAGCGCTGCCAGTAGTCGTCCTGATGTTCGCCCAGATCCCACAGGTACTCCCAGCTGTACAGACCGGAGTCATGGCCGTCGCTGAAGGTGAGCTTGAGGGCATAGTTGCCGATCATTTCCGCGCCGGTAACCAGCACTTCCTTCTTGCCGGTCTGCAGGGTCCCCGGCCCGGCGCCGTGCCCCCGGACCTCCGCCGACGGCGACCAGACCCGGAGCAGCTCGAAAGGCAGCTCCCACACCTGACCGTCGGCATACACCAGTTGTAGCAGCCTGCTTTGTTTGCGGATGCGGATATCGGTGGGTCGCGTGCTCATTGATGTGTGCTCCTGACAGGGTGGGCGAAGCCTGATGGCCACGCCCGCTGCCGGTTTACAGGATGTAGCGGCTGAGGTCTTCGTCCTCGGACAGGTCGCCGAGCTTTTCGTCCACGTACTCCGCGGTCACCTCGAACTCGTTGGTTACCTTGTCTCCGGCGTCAAACGACAGGCTTTCCAGCAGCCGTTCCAGCACCGTGTGCAGGCGACGGGCGCCGATGTTCTCCGTACTCTCGTTGACCTTCCAGGCCACCTCGGCCAGCCGGGTGATGGCGTCGTCGCTGAAGGTGAGCTTGACCCCTTCCGTACCCATCAGGGCCTCGTACTGCTGGATCAGTGACGCGTCCGGCTCCGTCAGTATGCGACGGAAGTCTTCCGGCGACAGGGCCTGCAGTTCCACCCGGATGGGCAGGCGGCCCTGCAGCTCCGGGATCAGGTCGGATGGCTTGGAAAGGTGGAAGGCACCGGAAGCGATAAACAGGATGTGATCGGTGCGCACGGAGCCATACTTGGTGCTGACGGTGCTGCCTTCGATCAGCGGCAACAGGTCCCTCTGCACGCCTTCCCGGGAGACGTCGGCGGAGGTGTTCTCCGAACGCTTGGCCACCTTGTCGATCTCGTCCACGAACACGATGCCGTTCTGCTCGACGGATTCAATGGCCTTTTGCTTGATCTCCTCTTCGTTCACCAGCTTGGCGGCTTCCTCGTCCTTCACCTGGCGCATGGCATCCGCCACTTTCATCTTGCGGGTTTTGCGGCGGTCCTGGGAGAGATTGGAGAACATGTTCTGCAACTGGTTGGTCATCTCTTCCATACCCGGGGGTGCCATAATTTCCACGCCGGCGGCGGAATTGCGCAGGTCGATCTCGATTTCCTTGTCGTCCAGCTGGCCTTCCCGGAGCTTCTTGCGGAATAACTGACGGGTGGAGGAATCCTCCCGCGGCTGGCTGTCCTCCTTGAAGTCTCGGGGCGGCGGCAGCAGGGCATCGAGGATGCGTTCCTCGGCGGCATCCAGGGCCTGGTTCTCGTGGCGCTTCATTTCCTTCTCGCGGAGCATCTTGATGGCCATATCCGCCAGGTCGCGGATGATGGACTCCACATCTCGGCCCACGTAGCCCACCTCGGTGAACTTGGTGGCTTCTACCTTGAGGAAGGGGGCGTCTGCCAGCTTGGCCAGGCGCCGGGCAATCTCGGTCTTGCCCACACCGGTGGGGCCGATCATCAGGATGTTCTTGGGGGTGATTTCGTCCCGCAGGGTGCTGTCGAGCTGCATCCGGCGCCACCGGTTACGTAGTGCGATGGCAACGGAGCGCTTGGCTTCTTCCTGGCCAACGATGTGTTTGTTCAGCTCGTGGACAATCTCGCGGGGAGTCATTGCAGACATGGTAGCTCCGGTTCAGTCGTTGGCTGAGAGCACTTCAAGGGTGCGGTTGTGATTGGTATAGATGCAGATATCGGCGGCGATATCCAGGCCCTTCTCGACGATCTCGTGGGCACTCAGTTTGGTATTCTCCAGCAGGGCCGTGGCGGATGCCTGTGCGAAGGGGCCACCGGAGCCAATGGCAATCAGGCCGTGCTCGGGTTCGATGACGTCACCGTTGCCGGTAATGATCAGGGAAGCGGTCTTGTCGGCCACGGCCAGCAGGGCTTCCAGTCGTCGCAGGGCCCGGTCCGTACGCCAGTCCTTGGCCAGCTCCACCGCCGCCCGGGTGAGGTTGCCCTGATGCTTTTCCAGCTGGGCCTCGAAACGCTCGAACAGGGTGAAGGCATCGGCGGTGCCACCGGCAAATCCGGCCAGTACCTTGCCGTTGTAAAGTCGGCGTACCTTGCGGGCATTGCCTTTCATGACGGTATTGCCCAGGGAGACCTGGCCATCGCCGCCCATGGCTACCTCGTCGTCACGGCGTACTGAAAGTATCGTTGTCATCGGGGCTCCATATCCTGAAATCGAAGTGATTTCCGAGATATGGAGCCGGCCTGCGGGATTTCAAGGCACGGTGTGAAAGCCGGGGACTCACTCTTTGGGGATTTTCCGTACCAGCGGCTGGATACTGATGGCCACCAGCTTGTCCACGGCGGAATTCATCTGGCTGCGGCTGTCGAACGGGCCCACGTTTACCCGGTACCAGGTGTTACCTTCCTCGATATCAATCCGGGACACCTTGGCGCGGAGGCCCTGGAAGGCGATCTGCGCGCGCTGGCGTTCGGCGTCCTCTGAGCTGCGGAAGGAGCCGGCCTGCACCAGGTAGCGGAAGTCCTGGGTGTCCGGGCTGGGGGTGTATTCGTCCACATTGGGTGGCACCACCTCCGACTCCGGCAGCATGTCGTAGAACTTGAACCTGGGCTGCTCCCGGGCGGTATCGTTATTGGTTTCCGGGGCTGGCTCGACGGGCTGGCTCACCGGTGGGCTGGTGTCGCCCCCGGCTGGCGTGCCGCCGTCGGGTTCCAGGGTGTTCAGGTAGAAGATGAAGCCGATAAATCCACCGACCGCCGCCAGTGACAGGATCCAGCGCACAGACAGTCCTCCGCTTTGCTTTCCGGCCCCGACCAGGCGACGGCGCGGGGTGCTCTTGGGTGTGTTTGCCCGGGCGCGGGTCTTCCGGGGGGGCGGTGCACTGTTGACCGCTCCCCTGCCGGACGACTGCTTGCGGGCGTAATCCCTGGCCAATGGGGTATCTCCTGCCGGCTACATTTCTTCCGGGGCGCTGATACCCAGCAGGTCCAGCCCGTTGGCGATCACCTGTCGCACGGCCAGGTACAGGGTCAGGCGGGCGTCGCGCAGGGCGGTATCGTCCACCAGTGCCTTGTGGGCGTTGTAGTAGGTGTGGAACTGGCCCGCCAGCTCCCGCAGGTAATGGGTCAGGTGGTGCGGCTCCCGGGTATCGGCGGCGCTGCGGATCAGCTCCGGGTATTTCGCCAGCTGATTGGCGAGCTCCTTTTCCTCGTCCAGGGTCAGCAGACCCAGGTCCCCGGCCACGTCATTGAAGCCCCGTTCCACGCCGTGCTCTTCTGTCAGCTTGCGCAGCACGCTACAGATCCGTGCATGGGCGTACTGAATGTAGTACACCGGGTTCTCGTTGGTCTGGGACCGGGCCAGGTCGATGTCGAAGGTGAGCTGAGAGTCCACACGACGGGCCGCCAGGAAGAAGCGGGTGGCATCCCGGCCGACCTCGTCGATCAGGTCCCGCACGGTGACATAGCTGCCGGCCCGCTTGGAGATTTTCACCTCCTGGCCGGAGCGGGTCACCATCACCATCTGGTGCAGTACATAGTCCGGCCAGCCCTGGGGGATGCCGGCCTTCAGTGCCTGCAGGCCGGCGCGAACCCGGGTGACGGTAGAGTGATGGTCAGCACCCTGTTCATTGATGACTGTGGTGAAGCCGCGCTGCCACTTGTTCAGGTGATAGGCCACATCCGGCAGGAAGTAGGTGTAACCACCGTCCTTCTTGCGCATGACCCGGTCCTTGTCGTCGCCGAACTCGGTGGTTCTGAGCCACATGGCGCCGTCGTGCTCGTAGGTATAGCCGTTCTCCTGCAGACACTTTACGGTCTCTTCCACCTTGCCGTCCTGATACAGGGAAGACTCCAGGAAGTAGACGTCAAATTCCACACCGAACGCCTTCAGGTCCAGGTCCTGCTCCCGGCGCAGGTAGGCCACGGCAAATTCGCGGATTGCCTGGGTGTCCTCCGGATCCGCCTTACCGGTGACTTCCCGGTCATCGGCGGTCACGGTTTCGCCCTTCAGGTAGGCCTCGGCCACATCCTTGATGTAGTCGCCCCGATAGCCGTCTTCGGGCCAGGAGGCGTCGTCCGGTCCCAGGCCTCTGACCCGGGCCTGGACGGATTTCGCCAGATTGTCGATCTGGGCGCCCGCATCGTTGTAATAGAACTCACGGGTGACGTCGTAGCCGTTGGCTTCCAGCAGGCGGGAGAGGCTGTCACCGATGGCCGCGCCCCGGCCATGGCCCACATGGAGGGGGCCGGTGGGGTTGGCGGAGACGAACTCCACCTGCACCTTCTGTCCCTGGCCGCTGTTGTTACGGCCGAACCGTACCCCCTGTTCGAGGATGTCGCCGGCAATGCTGACGGCGCTCTCGGCGGTCATGAAGAAATTGATGAAACCGGGTCCGGCTATCTCCACCTTGGCCACCGCCGGACTCTCGGGCAGGCGAGCCACCAGTGCCTCTGCCAGTTGTCGCGGCGGGCAACCGGCAGCCTTGGCGGCGGCCAGCGCGATATTGCAGGCATAGTCGCCGTGGGCCTTGTCCTTCGTATTGCCAACCTGTGGTGTGAAGGTCTGATCCGCGGGCAGGGTGCCTTCTGACTGAAGGGCGGCCAGTGCTGCGCCGAGAAGTTCGGTGACGGTGTCTTTCATGCTATCCGGTGACCCTTGCTTCGGGAATGTGGTGTGATTGGCCTGGATGCCTTACTGGTTTGAGGGCCGGTATTATCCCGGAAAGGGCGGGGCTTAGCAAAATCCGCAGGTGTTCGTAGGGGACTATCCCGTTTCCAGGGGGTCCACGTCCACCATCCAGCGCAGACTGTTGGGCAGGCGTTGCTGGTCCAGATGGGCACAGAGCCGGGCCAGGATGCGGTTCAGGCTACCCCGGCCAGACGATTGCAGCACCAGTTGTGCCCGATGCCGACCGGCCTTGCGGGCCATTGTCGCGGGCAGGGGGCCCCAGATATCCAGGGTGTCCGAGGGCAGGTCGTTGCGGGCCTGGT
Source organism: Marinobacter shunpengi (assembly GCF_045449715.1). NCBI lineage: Bacteria > Pseudomonadati > Pseudomonadota > Gammaproteobacteria > Pseudomonadales > Marinobacteraceae > Marinobacter > Marinobacter shunpengi. The sequence goes on from NZ_JBJJLA010000006.1 coordinate 53,204, forward strand.
CCAGGAAGGTCAGCGCGGCTTCCATGGAGGGGGCTTCCGCCCGCAGGACAGCCATGGCGCGAAAGGGGGGCAGGTTGATCTGCTCCCGTTCGGCCAGCAGTTGGCGGGCCATGGCCAGGTAGTCGCCCTGGGCGATGGTGGTCAACAGTGGATGATCGCTGTGGCAGGTCTGTATCAGTACCTGGCCGGGTTTCTCCCCGCGACCGGCCCGGCCGCTGACCTGCAGCAGTGTCTGGACCATTTGTTCCGGCGCACGGAAATCCACGCTGAACAGGCCGCCATCGGCGTTGACCACCACCACCAGCGTGACATTGGGAAAATCATGGCCCTTGGCCACCATCTGGGTACCCACCAGGATGCAGGGTTCGCCGGAGTTGACCTGCTTCAGGATGGCCTGGATGCTGCCCTTGCGCTGGGTGCTGTCCCGGTCGATGCGCAGTACCGGGACATCCGGAAAGCTGGTGGCCAGCACCTCTTCGGTCTGTTCGGTGCCCTGGCCCACCGGCTGGCAGGCTTCCCCGGCGCATTTGGGGCACTGGCTGAAGGCTGGCTGCTGGTAGTCACAGTGGTGGCAGCGCAGGGCGCGATCCCGGCGATGGTAGGTAAGATGGGTGTCGCAATGGGGGCATTCAGCGATGTGACCACAGTCGAAACACATCAAGACGGGCGCAAAGCCACGCCGGTTGATGTACACCAGCACCTGCTCACCAGCTGCCAGGGTGGCCCGGATATCGTCCATGGCCGGTCGGGACAAGCCCCCGTTCAGTGGCCGGCTGCGGATATCCAGCAGCCTGAGCCGAGGTGGGCGTGCCATCCCGGCGCGTTCGGTAAGGTCCACCTGCAGGTATTTTCCGGTGGCCGCATTCTGCAGCGATTCCAGGGACGGGGTGGCGGACCCAAGGATGATCGGGCAATGGTTCTCCCGGGCCCGGAAGACCGCCAGATCCCTGGCCGAATAGCGGAAACCCTCACCCTGCTTGTAGGAACTGTCATGTTCCTCATCCACCACCATGGCCCGCAACCGGGTAAAGGGCAGCAATACCGCGGAGCGGGTGCCGATCAGGATGACCGGCTCCCCCTCCCGGACCCGGAGCCAGGTCTGCAGGCGCTGCCGGTCGTTAAGGGCTGAATGCCAGACCACGATGCGGTCGCCGAAGTATCGGCGGAACCGGGCCACGGTCTGCGGTGTCAGGTTGATCTCCGGGACCAGTACAAGGGCCTGGCCCCTGTTATCCAGGATGCGTTGCAGGTAGTCCAGGTAGAGTTCTGTCTTGCCGCTGCCGGTAATGCCGTAGAGCAGCGTTGCGGAGAAACCCGTTCCATCCGGCAGGGCATCGGCGGCGACCTGTTGAGCATCGGTCAGGGTGGGGAGCGTTTCGGTAGGTGTGGCAGGTGCCGGTGCAGTTTCCGGTGGTTCGACCTGCCGGAGAAGCCCTTTTTCAACAAGGCTCTTCAGTTGCGGGAGGGTGTAGCCCTGGTCTCGGAGCTGGCTCCAGGCCATGGGATGTGGGCACTCCAGGAGGAGTGACAATAGCTGCTTCTGCTTGCGGGCGTTACCTGGCAGGATCTCGGAAGAGGCGTCGTCGGTTGTCGTCCACCAGGTTTCCTCCCCAGCCGGCTCCGCGGGACGCCCCTTGCGGAGGGCGGGGGGCAGGGCCATGAACAGGCACTCCCCCAGGGGGTGCTGATAGTAACCGGATGCCCAGGTAAGCAGGTTCAGGGTCTCGGTGGGCAGTGCAGGCCAGGATTCCAGGGGCTTACCGACCGGCTTGAGGTCAATGCCCGGCGGCGGGGTGACGTCGGTTTCCACGACCAGGCCGATGGCATGACGCTGCCCGAAGGGCACCTGCACCCGTTGTCCGGGGGTAAGGGCCATCTGCTCGGGGACGATGTAGTCAAAGAGGCGCCGGATGGGGCGATTGAGGGCAACGCGTACGGTCTGGGGCACTACGACTCCGGGCGCACATGGCGGTTGTTTCGGGCGTCGCGTATCTTGCGTCAACGGGCATTTGCACGTAAGATGCGCGGTCTGATTCAGACGGGGTTGATTGTGCCCTGTCTTTCCACTGGATTCAAACATGCGGTGCTCGGCATCAAGGTATTGATAATCTTGAAAAATCGATTCATCAATGCGATGACCGGGTGGCGGCATGACCGGAGAGGTTCGCCATGAAAGAAGGTATTCATCCCAAGTATCACGACATTACTGCCAGCTGCAGCTGCGGCAATGTCTTCAAGACCCGGTCCACTTTTGGCCAGGATCTGCAGCTGGATGTCTGCTCCCAGTGCCATCCGTTCTATACCGGCAAGCAGAAGGTTATGGATACCGCTGGCCGTATTGACCGGTTCCAGAAGCGCTTCGGCGGCCGTATCGGTGGCAAGAAGTAAGAAAGGCCAAGTGCCTGCAGCTGGCGGCGCCGTTGGCAGCGCCAGAAAAGCACCCTCCGGGGTGCTTTTTTTATGGCTGGTGTTCTGTGAGCCTGTAGTGGATATTACGGATACCAGGCCTTGTTTGGTGACAGGCTTCAGTCCATAATGGCGCGCTCACATTTGTGGTGACGCCCGGTGTTTCGGCGTCAATACGCGAATGGTCGAAGAGTGTCCCTTATTTAAACGTGACAAACGGAACAGTGGCAATGTCTCAAGATCTGAAAGAAGCAGCCCTTGAATATCACGCCCAGCCGCGGCCGGGTAAGCTGAGTGTTGAAATCACCAAGCCGACCCAGACATCCCGCGACCTGTCTCTGGCGTACAGCCCCGGGGTTGCCGAACCGGTCCGCGAGATCGCGAAGGACCCCGAGAATGCATATAAGTACACTGCCAAGGGCAATCTGGTGGCGGTCATATCCGACGGCTCCGCCATTCTGGGTCTTGGTAATCTCGGCCCGCTGGCCAGCAAGCCGGTAATGGAAGGCAAGGGCGTTCTGTTCAAGCGTTTTGCCGGTATTGACGTGTTTGACATCGAAGTGGACTCGGAAAGCCCGCAGGCGTTCATCGAAACGGTGGAGCGGATTGCCGACACCTTCGGTGGTATCAACCTTGAGGACATCAAGGCGCCAGAGTGCTTTGAGATCGAGCGTGCACTGATCGAAAAGTGCAGTGTCCCCATTTTCCATGACGATCAGCATGGCACCGCCATCGTCACCGCCGCCGGCATGATCAACGCTCTCGAACTGCAGGGCAAGAAGATCGACGAGGCCAAGGTGGTTTGCCTGGGCGCCGGTGCGGCTGCCATTGCCTGCATGAAGTTGCTGGTGAGCTGTGGTGTTCGCTCCGAGAACATCTACATGCTGGATCGCAAGGGTGTTATCCACTCTGGTCGTGACGACCTGAACCAGTACAAGGCGATGTTCGCCAACGACACCGACAAGCGCACCCTGGATGATGCCATCGACGGCGCGGATGTTTTCCTGGGGCTGTCCGGTCCGGACCTGTTTTCTGTCGAGCAGTTGCAGAAGATGGCGCCGAACCCGATCGTATTTGCCTGCTCCAACCCGGATCCCGAGATCAAGCCTGAGCTGGCCCTGGAGGCCCGCAGCGACCTGATCATGGCGACCGGTCGTTCCGACTATCCGAATCAGGTGAACAACGTATTGGGCTTCCCGTTCATTTTCCGTGGAGCGCTGGACGTACGTGCCACCGCCATCAACGAGGAAATGAAGGTGGCTGCGGTTCACGCTATCCGTGAACTGGCGAAGGAGCCGGTGCCGGCTGAAATCTGTCAGGCCTACGGTGTGGACAGCTTTGAGTTTGGCAGGGAGTACATCATTCCCAAGCCGATGGATGTGCGTTTGCTGGATGTAGTGCCCGCGGCGGTAGCCCGCGCGGCCGTGGATTCCGGGGTTGCCCGCAAGGGATATCCGGAACACTATCCGCTGAAGTCCATGGAAGATATTCGCTGATCAGCGGCGAACGAATGAAAAGCCGACGGTGAAGGCCGTCGGTTTTTTTGTGCCTGCAGGAAAGTCGAGAAGGGTTGTAGCTGGCAGGATTGAGGGCCGGATTGCCCGATCGGGAAGGTCCCGATCGGGTCTTTACAAAACCGGTCAGAACAGGTTGCGAGGCAGGTTGGCGTCGTCGCTGTTACCGCTCAAGCCATTGCCGGCGGTCTGTTCCGGCACGTTTTCGGCGCGGAAGATCTCGGTGATGGCGTTGTCCTGTCCCTGGGCGGCGCGGTCACCGGACTCGGGGTCTATCCGGACACGGACAATGCCGCGGGGCCTCTTCATGTTCTTCGAGGGTATGCCTTCCAGCGCTTCGCGCATGTAGTCTACCCAGATGGGGAGTGCGGCGGTGCCGCCGAACTCACGATAGCCGAGGGTTGCGGGCTGATCGAAGCCTACCCAGGTGGTAGTGGCAATCTCGTGGTTGAAGCCGGAGAACCAGGCATCCTTCTGCTCGTTGGTGGTGCCGGTCTTGCCGCCCAGGTCGTCCCTTTCCAGGACCCGGGCACCGGTTCCGGTGCCCCGCTTGATAACATCCTTGAGCATGGAGTGGAGAATATACACGGCTCGCTCATCCGCCAGCCTTTCCGCCACGCGGATGGCGGGGAAACCCACCACCGGTGTGGGGCTGTTCTCTCTGAGCTGGTCGCAGTTGCGATCACAGAGTATGGCCGGAGGCGCTTCGTAAAGTACCTTTCCTTCGCTGTCGCGGATGGTCTGGATCAGGTATGGCTGTACGTCATAGCCGCCATTGGCGATGACGGCAAAGGCCCGGGCCATGTCCATGGGGGTCATTGAGCCGCTTCCCAGAGCCAGGGACAGGTCCCGGTGGAGGTGGTCGGTGGGCAGCTTCAGGCGATCCAGGAATGCCACCGTGTCGTCCACACCCAGATCCTGTAGCAGGCGGATGGAGACCAGGTTGCGGGAGCGGTAGAGGGCTTCCCGCAGTCGTGTTGGTCCGCCGAACTCGCCGCCGGCATTCTCTGGGCGCCAGCCTGGTTCCATGTCATCCCCCCGGTGGACGATGGGGGAGTCGTTGTAGATGGTTGCCGGGGTCATGCCCTGTTCCAGGGCCCTTAGATAAATGAAGGGCTTGAAGGTTGACCCGGGCTGTCGCTGGGCCTGGATGGCCCGGTTGTACTTGTTCTGGTTGAAGCTGTAGCCGCCGGACAGGGCCTGGATGGCTCCGGTTCTGGCTTCCAGCGATACCAGCGCCCCCTGGACATCCGGTATCTGTGACAGTGCCATCGGTACCGGGCCGACGACCGGGGCGGTGCCGTTCTCCAGTGTGCCTTCCTCTATAGTGGGGGCATCGTCGTTGCTGGCCGCCTCTGTGGCGGCTGGGTTAGCTGTTTCCGGTGGCTGGCGGCGGACGTATACGATATCGCCGACGGAGAGCACGTCTGACACCCTGGAGGGTTTGGGGCCCATGGCGTTGGTGCTCCGGAACCGGCGTGCCCAGGCCATGGTGTCAAAGGGGATGAAGCCCTCGCCCAGGTGCCGGGACCACGCCGTTGCCTGGCCGTCCTCGTTGCTGATGTCGGTAATCAGGACCGGGTAGAGGTCTTCAACCCGGGGGTAGGTTTCCAGGATGCTTTGATAGGTGGCTTCGTCCGCCGGAACCTGATCGGTGGTATCCACCGGTCCCCGGTAGCCATGACGTTGATCATAGGCTTCCAGTCCCCGCTGGAGGGCGGTCGTGGCTGCCGCCTGGTCATCACCGTTTACTGTCAGGGTGACCTGGAAGCCGTCGTTATAGGCGGATTCGCCATAGCGTGCGACCATTTCGGCTCGGGCCATTTCGGCGGCGTAGTCAGCGCTTACTTCGGTCTGTGTGGCGTTATACTTGGCTGTCAGGGGTTGGCTCAGGGCGTCCTGGAATTCGCTGCCCGTGATGTAGCCGAGCTCGCTCATGCGCCCGAGGATCCAGTCCCTGCGCACCTTGGCCCGCTCCGGATTGGCCAGGGGGTTGTAGGCAGAGGGCGCCTTGGGCAGGCCGGCCAGCATGGCCATCTGGGCCAGGTCAAGCTCTTCGACAGGCTTTCCGTAGTAAACCTGGGCTGCCGCCGCCAGGCCGTAGGCCCGGTTGCCCAGATAGATCTTGTTCAGGTACAGCTCAAGGATGGTTTCCTTGTCCAGTTCCTTCTCAATCTGGAAAGATAACAGTATCTCATTGAATTTCCTGGCAAACGTCCGATCCCTGGTCAGGAAGTAGTTGCGCGCCACCTGCATGGTGATGGTGCTGCCGCCTGATTGGATCTCCCCGGTGGAGGCGAGTTCAACCGCTGCACGGCCCAGGCCAATCACATCCACGCCGAAGTGTTCGTAGAAGCGTGAGTCCTCCGCGGCGAGGAAGGCCTGTAGCTGTTTCTCGGGGATTTGGTCGATTGTGACAGGCGTCCTTCTCTTTTCCCCGAATTCTGCTATTAATCTGTCATCTGATGAATAGATCCTGAGTGGCGTCTGAAGGCGGGTATCCAGTAACTGGTGTACCGCCGGCAGGCCAGGGCGGAGATGAAGATAGAATCCGGCAGCGATGAGCATGGCGGAACTGGCCCCAAGAATGGTCAGCCAGATTAAGAAGCGTGATGCTGTAATCAGTCGGGACATTTTTTTCTGACAACTGTTGGATATAAGTCTATCATTTGAGAAATTGCTTTAGGTGTTAAAAGGAGTCAATACTCCTGCAACCTCTCAAAACAACGAGGCTGCATTGTAGACCTAAAACAGAAGAAATTCTCTTACACAAAAAACATATAAAGGGAACTGCTGCGCAGAATTACAAGAATCAGAGCGTAAAAAGCAGTCAGGCCAGGGTTTTACGGCCGGAGTCTGGCACAATGCCAGGCGCAAGGTTGTCCAGGTATAAGGTGAGCGCGTGTTCGGATTACCAGGTAAAAAATCCAGTACCGTACTGGGTGTGGACGTCAGCTCCAGCTCGGTCAAGTTGCTGGAGCTATCAAAGCAGGGCAGTCGTTACAAGGTGGAGAGCCATGCTGTCGAGCCGCTACCCGTAAACGCTGTCGTTGAGAAGAACATTACCGATGTCGAGGCGGTGGGCGACGCCATCAAGCGGGTCGTCAGCAAGGCCCGTACCGGAGTCAAACAGGCTGCGGTTGCGGTGTCGGGGTCGGCTGTCATCACCAAGGTCATCCAGATGAATGCCGGGCTCAATGAGTTCGAGCTGGAAGACCAGATTGCCCTTGAGGCTGATCAGTATATCCCCTATCCCCTGGATGAGGTCGCCATTGACTTTGAGGTCCAGGGGCCTTCCGAGTCCAATCCCGATCAGGTCGACGTGCTATTGGCGGCGTGCCGCAAGGAGAACGTCGACATCCGTGAGGATGCCCTGGATATTGCCGGCCTGACGGCAAAGATCGTTGATGTGGAAGCCTATGCTCTGGAGCGGGCTTACTCCCTGATTGAGCCCCAACTGGACTCCCATGGTGAGGAGCTGGTGGTTGCCATCGTGGATATCGGCGCCACCATGACCACCCTCAGTGTACTGGCCGGCGGCCAGACGGTTTACACCCGTGAGCAGATTTTCGGGGGCAAGCAGCTGACTGAGGAAATCCAGCGCCGTTACGGGCTTTCGGTAGAGGAAGCCGGCCTGGCGAAGAAACAGGGCGGCCTGCCCGACGACTACGAGACGGAAGTGCTTGAGCCCTTCCGGGAAGCCGTGGTCCAGCAGGTGGCAAGGGCCCTGCAGTTCTTCTTCGGGGCCAGCCAGTACAACGCGGTGGATTACGTTCTCCTTGCCGGCGGCACGGCATCCATACAGGGGCTGGCCGAAATGGTGGAGGAGAAGACCGCGACGTCCACGATTGTGGCAAACCCCTTCTCGGACATGGCAGTAGGCTCCCGGGTGAACGCGTCGGCACTGACCAATGACGCCCCCTCGCTGATGATTGCCTGCGGACTGGCGATGAGGAGCTTTGACTGATGGCCAAGATTAACCTCAGGCCCTGGCGAGAGGAGCTCAGGGCGGAGAAACAGAAACAGTTCGTTACCATGTTGCTGGGGGCCGCCATTGTGGCCGCCGGCCTGGCTTTCCTGTGGAAGACGGACATGGATAACCGGATTGCCTATCAGGAATCCCGCAATGACTACATTGAAGCGGCTTCCCGCAAACTGGACAGCCAGATCAAGGAGATAGAGGAGCTTCGCAAGCGGCGTGAAGAGCTCCTGGCGCGGATGGAAGTGATCCAGGATCTTCAGGGCAAGCGTCCGGTGATTGTACGGGTGTTTGACGAGCTGGTGCGCACCTTGCCGGAAGGTCTCTTTTACACCGACCTGAGCAAGAATGACGATCGTCTGACCATTATCGGTATGGCTGAATCCAACAGCCGTATTGCGACACTGATGCGGAATTTCGAGCGCTCGGAGTGGTTTGCCAACCCCAATCTGAGCAACGTTGCCGCAGCGGACAGTCGTCGGGACGGATATAGTGCCTTCGATCTGTTTGTCAGCCAGACTACGCCAGAACCGGAAGAGGAGAGTGAGCAGTGAGCCTTTCGGACTCCCTCAAGAGTATGAACGACTTTGATATCAATGATCTTGATATCAATAACGCCGGCATCTGGCCCGCACCCATCAAGTTCATTGTGGTCCTGATCATCGTCGGCCTGATTGTCGGCGGTGGTTACTGGTTCTTTATCAAGGACCAGTATGCGCAACTGGAGAAGGTCGAGCGCAAGGAGGCGGAGCTGCGCCAGGAATACGAGCGCAAGGCCTATCAGGTGGCCAACCTGGAGGTCTTCAAGCAGCAGATGGCGGAAATGGAAGAAACCTTCGGCGCTCTGGTACGTCAGCTTCCCAGTGATACCGAAGTTCCCGGGCTGTTGGAGGATATTACCAACACAGCCCTTGGCAGTGGTCTGTCCCTGCAGGAAATTCAGCTTCAGAGCGAAAAGCAGCGTGATTTCTATATTGAGCTGCCGATCAATATCCAGGTCAGTGGTTCCTATCACGAGCTGGCGTCCTTCGTGAGCAGTATCGCGGGTCTGCCCCGGATCGTCACGCTGCACGACTTCACCATTTCACCACGAGGCGGTAACGCGGATCAGCTTGATATGCAGGTTGTCGCCAGAACCTACCGCTACCGGGCTGGAGAGTGAGCATGGCAAGACAGCATGCAATGAAAGCCTGGCTGGGCGTCTGTCTGGCAACCCTGCTTGCCGGATGTACCCAGGGAGGCGATTTTTCGGATCTTGATCGATACATGGAAGAAACCCGGGCCAAGCCGCGGGGCCATGTGGAGCCCCTGCCGGAGTTCCAGGCCTATGAGGCCTTTACCTATTCGGCCGCGGATCGCCGGGCGCCCTTCGAGCCACCGGTGGATGTCCAACTGACCATGCTGGACGACACGCCGGAAAGCACTGTGGAGCCGGACCTGGACAGGCCCAAGGAAGTCCTGGAGAACTACGGGCTCACCGAGCTGGAAATGGTCGGCACATTGACCAGTGCAAACGGCAACCTGTTTGCGTTGATTGAGGACGCAGATGGGGGCATTCACCGGGTTCGCAACGGCAACTACATGGGGGCCAACTATGGCCGCATTGTCGGCATCAGCGAGACCCGGGTTGAGTTGCTGGAAATCGTGCCCAACGGCCAGGGGGGCTGGGTTGAGAGGCCCCGATCCCTGTCGCTGGAAGACGAAGGCTAGGGAGCGGCGCGAAGATGAATACACAAAGAAACAGGCAAGTAACACAAGTTTTGGGGTCGAGGCTAGCGATGTTCAGAAAATTCACGGTATTGATGAGCGCGGCAACTCTGGCGATGGCAGCCGGACTTGCCAATGCGGCAACGCTTCAGGACGTGGAGTTCTCCTCGCTCTCTGGCGACCGCACCGAGGTGGTGCTGAGTTTTGACGAGACACCACCGGAACCCAGGGGGTATACCATTGAGCGTCCGGCCCGGATCGCCATTGACCTCAACGATACCGTCAGCGGTCTGGACAGCCGGAGTATGTCTCTCGGGGATGGCAATACCCAGAGCATGACGGTGGTTGAAACCCAGGACCGTACCCGCCTGATTTTTAACCTGTTGGAACTTACGCCCTACGAGACCGAAGTATCCGGCAATACGCTGATTGTGACCATCGGTGACGGGGGTGGCGTTACCGGTTCGATGGCGTCGGATTCGGCTATGCCCTCTTCCTCCGGCGGCGCCAGTGCATCGGCATCTGAACCGGTTTCCGGCGACGCCATTACTGGCGTGGACTTCCGTCGGGGAGCCGATGGTGAAGGTCGAGTCATTATCGATCTGTCGAACAGCAGCGTTCCGGTTGCGCTCAATGAACAGGGCGGTCGAATCCGCCTGGTCATGGATGGTGCGACAGTGCCGACCAAACTGCGTCGTCGTCTGGACGTCACCGACTTCGCCACGCCGGTCACCCGGGTGGACACTTTCACTGAGGGCGGTGATGCGGTTATCGAGATCCGCCCCCAGGGTGCCTATGACTACCTGGCGTACCAGTCAGGTTCCCGTTTCACCGTCAGTGTGGAAAAACTGACCGAGGAAGAGGCTGAGCGTCGTCAGGAAGAGAAGTTCCCCTACACCGGTGACAAGCTGTCCCTGAACTTCCAGGACATCGAAGTACGCTCGGTGCTGCAGCTGATTGCCGACTTTACCGGCCTGAACCTGGTGGCGAGTGATACCGTATCCGGCAGCATCACCCTGCGTCTGCAGAATGTGCCCTGGGACCAGGCCCTGGAGCTGATCCTGAAAACCAAGGGCCTGGACAAGCGTCAGATTGGCAACGTGCTGCTGGTGGCGCCAGCGGAAGAAATCGCTGCCCGCGAGCGTCTGGAACTGGAGACCAACAAGCAGATTGCCGAACTGGCACCGGTTCGTCTGGAGATCATCCAGGTCAACTACGCAAAGGCCGGGGACATTGTTGGGCTCATTCAGGAGGACGAGGAACTGATTTCTGGTCGCGGCTTTATCTCCTCGGATGTCCGTACCAACACCATCAGTGTGCGAGAGACTGCTGAAAAATTGGAAGAGATCCGTCGCCTGATCAACACCTGGGATATTCCGGTGCGTCAGGTGTCCATCGAAGCCCGTATCGTTCGTGCCCAGACCAATGTGGCTGAAAGCCTGGGGGTCCGCTGGGGTGGTGGTTTCCTTGAAGACGATGGTGACAACACCTGGTTCGGCAGTGGTTCCCTTGAAGGGAATGAAAGTGTCTGGAACGACCAGGAAGTGGTCTATCCGGATGCCCTGGTGGTTGATCTGGGTGTTACCGATGCCGGCGCCTCGTCCTTCGCCATTGGTCTGGGTGGCGACAACTTCCTGGTGGACCTGGAGATCTCAGCCCTGGAAAGTGACGGCAAGGCCGAGCTGGTATCCCAGCCCCGAGTGGTTACCGCGGACCGTCAGACAGCCGTGATCAAGTCCGGTGAAGAGATCCCATATCAGGAGGCCTCTTCCAGCGGTGCGACATCCGTATCCTTCAAGGAAGCGGCCCTGTCCCTGGAAGTGACGCCGCAGATTACGCCGGACAACAAGATCATTATGGATCTTCGCGTCAACCAGGATTCCCGGGGTCAGGAAACGGCGGGTATCCCGAGTATCAATACCAATGAGGTAACGACGCAGGTCCTGGTCGGCAACGGCGAAACCGTGGTGCTTGGCGGCATCTTCCAGTCTGAGGTCGCTACCACCGTGACCAAGACACCGTTGCTGGGTGATATTCCCTTTGTCGGTGCCCTGTTCCGTCGGACGGAGAATGTCAATGAACGCAGCGAACTGTTGATATTCATCACACCCAAGATCATGGAAGGTAACCTGATCGACTAGACGGTTGCGTCACCGGAAAGCCGCCGGGTCATACCGGCGGCTTTTTTGTGTTTGTGGTATTCTCTCGGGCCTGTTCAATCGGGAGTTGAAGCAATGCCGTTACCAAGACGAATCGTGCTGGTCGGCCCCATGGGAGCGGGCAAAAGCACGATCGGTCGCCAACTGGCCCGGGAGCTCGGGTATCACTTCCTGGACTCGGACCGCGTGATTGAAGAGCGGTGCGGGGCTGATATTCCCTGGATATTTGATGTGGAAGGGGAGGCGGGGTTTCGTCAGCGGGAGACGGCCATATTAAAGGAACTGTCCGACACCGGTGCATCGGTACTGGCCACTGGTGGTGGTGCCGTGATGAAAGAGGACAACCACCAATGGCTCAAGCGGGATGCGGTTGTCGTCTACCTCAAGGCGTCTCTCGAGCAACAGTTTGAACGCACGCGTAAGGACCGTAACCGCCCGCTGCTGCAGAACGATGACCCCGAGGCCGTGCTCAGGAAGCTGTTTGAGCTACGGGACCCGATATACTCCCATCTGGCCGATATTGTCATGTTGACGGACGGCAAGAGTCCCAGGCTGGTGGTGCGGCAGATTATCAATCGACTGAATCCAAGGACACCGCGTCAACGGCGCAAGGTCAGGAAAGAGGACAGGAACCATGCCTGAATCGTCCCGGGAACTTCGGGTGGAACTGGGTGACCGAAGCTACCCCATTGTTATCGGTAAAGGGCTGCTGGGGCAGCAGGACCTGACGCCCTATGTGGCCGGAAGCACGGTGATGATCGTGACCAACGCCACCGTCGCGCCCCTGTATCTGGAGCAGGCCCGTAACAGTTTCCCGGGCTGCCAGGTGGATGAAGTAATCCTGCCGGATGGTGAGGCCCACAAGAACTGGGAGACGCTCAACCTGATCTTTGATGCCTTGCTGGAGAAGCGGCATTCCCGCAAGACCACGGTAGTGGCCCTGGGCGGCGGCGTTGTCGGTGATATGGCGGGTTTTGCGGCGGCCTGCTACCAGCGGGGCGTGGATTTCATCCAGGTGCCGACGACGCTGCTCGCCCAGGTGGACTCCTCGGTGGGTGGAAAAACCGGAATCAACCATCCGCTGGGCAAGAATATGGTCGGGGCCTTCCATCAGCCAAAGTGTGTGCTGGTGGACACCGATACCCTGAAAACGCTGCCGCCCCGGGAGATCTCCGCGGGTCTGGCCGAAGTGATCAAGTATGGCCTGATTCGGGAGCCCGGCTTCCTGAACTGGCTTGAGGGCGCCATGCCTGAGCTCATGGGCCTGGATGCCGAGGCGCTGACCGAAGCCATCTACCGGTCATGCGAGTGCAAGGCGGATGTGGTGGCACAGGATGAGCGGGAAGGCGGTTTGCGGGCCATACTGAACCTTGGTCATACCTTTGGTCATGCCATCGAAACCCATGCCGGGTACGGCAACTGGCTTCACGGGGAAGCGGTGGGTGCCGGCATGGTGATGGCGGCGGACCTCTCGGCCCGGCTGGGCAGCATTTCCGACAGCGACAGGCGTCGGGTGGAAGCCATTGTCGCCTCTGCCGGACTGCCCACCGGGATTCCCGGGGGGATGACCGCGGATCATTTCATGGATCTGATGGCGGTGGACAAGAAGAATGTCGACGGCCGCCTGCGCCTGATACTCCTGCGCAGCCTGGGTGAGGCGGAAGTGGTCGATGATTTTTCCTTCGAGGCCCTGACCGATACTTTCTCCGCTTTCTGCCATTGAATCATCGGGTATAGGAGGCGAGTACACCCATGAGCGAAGGACTGACCGGGCTGGAAGCCGGTGGCCTGTTCCCCAGGCTGCAGGAGCGGTACGGATTGCGGGAAGATCCGCTGGCCATGGAGGTGCCTTTCTATGCCGGAGCCCAGCGGCAGCACGCCCTGGAGACCCTGAGGCACCTTTGCGGCTTCGGGGACCTGGCCCTGCTGCTTACCGGAGCCAGGGGGGCGGGCAAGACCCGGCTCCTGGGCGAGCTGGTACGCAGTGAAGGGGGGCGCCTGGAGTTTTTCCGGCTCCATGCGGGCAAGCTGGATTCCCTTGAGTCCCTGGTCCGGGACCTGTACCGGAGTATTGGCCGTCGTCCACCAGACGACGAGTCTGCTCGGGAGGCCCTGGCGGGGTTCTTCACCCTGTCGGAGGAAGCAACCTGCAAGGGTCGGCGTCAGGTGTTACTGCTGGATGACGCTGACCAGGCGTCTCCGGGAGTATTGCGTGCCCTGCTGGATGCTTTCCGGGGAGCAGATCGGTCGCTTGCCGCCGTTCCGGTGTTGGCCGGTTCCGGCGCGCTGCGGGAGCAAATCGGACTGGACGACAACGAGGGACTGGCGGCCAGCGTCCACAGCATCGGCCTGCCCTGGTTTGAGCGGGACGATATCCGCCAGTATCTGGAACCGAGGATTGTAAAGGCGGGAGGCAAGCCATCGGAACTGCTGTCGGCACACCGGCTGGAGCAGTTGACGGCCCTGTCGCAGGGGAGTCCCGGTCGGTTGCAGCGTGTGGCCCATGGGGTCTGGCTGGATATCGCCTCGATGCCGCGTCGGGGCCCGGGTTCGGGACTTGGACGTCTTGCCGGGGCCGGGCGCTGGGTGGCCCTGGCGCTTGTGTTGCTGGTAGGGTCCTGGTGGTTTATGGCCAACCGGTACGATGAGGCGGTTGATGTCGACATGTCCGGTAACGAGCCAAAACCTGAACCGACCCGCGCTATCGTGACCGTGGGGCCGGAAAACGCCAGTGGTAATGATCGTAACGCGACAGTACCGCAGGCGACCGATGGGGGCGATTCCGCACCGTCGGTTGCGACAGCCGCAGATCCGGCTACAGTGCCTGATACACTTGACGAAAGTGCCCCGGAAACCTTGCCTGCTCCAGAGCCAGAGCCAGAGCCAGAGCCAGAGCCAGAGCCAGAGCCAGAGCCAGAGCCAGAGCCAGAGCCAGAGCCAGAGCCAGAGCCAGAGCCAGAGCCAGAGCCAGAGCCAGAGCCAGAGCCCAGTGCCGAACAGGTTCAGCCTTTTGTAGCGTCCATGCCGGAACGGTTTGTGCCCAGGGAAGAGGTTCATGCCACAACGGGCTATACCGCCCAACTGGTGGCGGGTTACGAAGAGCAGACGGCCATGACATTCATTCGCCGGTATCCGGAACTTCCGGGGCTGCGTTACACTCGAAGTCAGAGAAACGGGCGAAACTGGTTTGTTGTCTATCTCGGCCAGTTCGACAGTCGGGAGGCAGCGCGCGCTTCCATCGCGGATCTGCCGTCATCGATACGCTCCCAGCAGCCCTGGATCAGGGTACGGGAAGAGATCTGAAAGGCGCCGCGAGCGCCTTTTTTTATGACGTGAAATACAGGGTGGTTAATGGTGCGCCAGCGGTAGCTGTCTGACTTACCTCGTGAATTTCCCGTAGAGGGCGCGAGGTTGGCACTATATTTGTTTGTATAGGTATTTCCACGAGTGTAAAATAGCCAGCCCTTTTTTTCAGTGTCAGCGAAAGGGTAGGTCGAATGAGAACCTAAATCGCTGACAGAAAAGCATTTTATGCGAGAGAACGCTTATGATGACAGGTTTGTATCATCCCGATGAATTCAGGGACAACTGCGGCTTTGGTCTGATCGCGCACATGAAGGGCGAGGCCAGCCACAAGTTGTTGCAAACTGCCATCGAGTCGCTGACCTGCATGACCCACCGTGGTGGCATCGCAGCAGACGGCAAGACCGGTGATGGATGTGGCCTTCTCATCCAGAGCCCCGATGGTTTCCTTCGCAAGGCGGCACAGGCCGCCTTTGGCAAACAGCCCGGCAATCTCTTTGCGGTGGGCCAGATCTTTCTCAGTCCGGAAGAGGCCAGGGCTGAGGCCGGTCGTAAGGCCATTGAACAGCGGTTGACCGCCCGTGGCCTGGAAATCCTGGGCTGGCGTAAGGTACCCACAGATCCGTCCTGCCTGGGTCCCATGGCCCAGGACTGCCTGCCGTGGATCGAACAGGTATTCGTGGTGCCGGGTAAGGAGCAGAACGAGCGGCAGTTTGCCATCGACCTGTTTGTCGGCCGTCGTCTGGCCGAACGTGACATGGCGGAGGATGAGGAGTTCTACATCTGCAGCCTGTCCCACAAGACCCTGTCCTATAAGGGTCTGATGATGCCGGCGGACCTGACCCGGTTCTATCCGGATCTTGGTGATCCGGATCTGGAGACGGCGATCTGTGTGTTCCACCAGCGCTTCTCCACCAATACCATGCCCAAGTGGCCACTGGCCCAGCCGTTCCGTTACCTGGCCCATAACGGTGAGATCAACACCATCTCCGGTAACCGTAACTGGGCGCTGGCCCGTGCCGCCAAGTTCGAAGCCCCCGATCTGCCTGACCTGCAGACCCTGCAGCCCCTGGTGAACCTCACCGGCTCCGACTCGTCCAGCATGGACAATATGCTGGAAGTGTTGCTGGCTGGCGGTGTGGACCTGTTCCGGGCAGCGCGGATGATGATCCCGCCGGCGTGGCAGAACGTGGACACAATGGATTCGGAACTGCGGGCGTTCTACGAATACAACTCCATGCACATGGAGCCCTGGGATGGCCCTGCGGGGCTGGTGCTGTCCGATGGCCGCCATGCCGTCTGTATGCTGGACCGTAATGGTCTGCGTCCGGCGCGCTGGGTGATCACCAAGGACGACTTCATCACCCTGGCGTCCGAGATCGGCACATACAGCTACAAGCCCGAAGATGTCGTGGCCAAGGGCCGTGTCGGCCCGGGCCAGATGCTGGCGGTGGACACCGAGAGCGGCGAGGTGCTGCACACCCGGGATATCGACCAGCGCCTGAAGAGTGCCCAGCCCTACAAGAAATGGCTGCGTGAAAACGGCCTGCGGGTGGAGTCCACCCTGAATACCGCCACGCCGGAATTCAGGCTGATGGACAATGACGAACTCCAGGTGCATCAGAAGATGTACATGGTCACCTATGAAGAGCGTGACCAGGTGCTGCGTCCACTGGCGGAAAATGGTCAGGAGGCCGTCGGTTCCATGGGTGACGACACTCCCATGGCGGTACTGTCCAGCAAGGTTCGCCACGTTGCCGATTATTTCCGCCAGAAGTTCGCCCAGGTCACCAACCCGGCCATCGACCCACTGCGTGAGGCGGTGGTCATGTCCCTGGAGACCTGCCTTGGTGCCGAACAGAACGTCTTCGAGGAGACCGCCGGCCACGCCAACCGGATTATCCTGACCACGCCGGTGCTGTCGCCGGCCAAGTTCCTGCGCATCGAGGGCAATGATCGCCCGGGCTTCGAGGTCGCCAAGATCCGTCTGAGCTACACCCCGGAGCGGGGGCTTGAAAACGGCGTTCGTGACATTTGCGAGGCTGCCGAAAAGGCCGTTTGTGACGGCAAGGTGCTGTTGATCCTGTCGGACAAGGACCTCAAGGAAGGCGAACTGCCCGTCAACAGCCTGATGGCCACCGGCGCGGTCCACCATTACCTGGTGGATAAGGGGCTGCGTTGCGACTCCAATATCATTGTGGAAACCGGCTGGGCCCGTGATCCACACCATTTCGCGGTGCTGTTCGGCTTTGGCGCCACCGCGGTCTATCCGTACCTGGCCTACCAGGTCATTAACGACCTGATCCGTACCGGCGAAATGCTGATGGACCCCATCGACGCCAAGAACAACTACCGCAAGGGCATCAACAAGGGCCTGCTGAAGATCCTGTCCAAGATGGGGATCTCCACCATTACCTCCTACCGGGGTGCCCAGCTGTTCGAGGCAGTGGGTGTTGCCGATGACGTTGTGGACCTGTGCTTCAGGGGCGTGCCCAGCCGTATCCAGGGGGCGACCTTTTTTGATTTCCAGCAGGACCAGGAGCAACTGGCGGCCACGGCCTGGAAGCGTCGCAAGTCCATCACCCAGGGCGGTCTGCTCAAGTATGTCCATGGTCAGGAATACCATGCCTTCAACCCGGATGTGGTAAGCACGCTGCAGGATGCGGTCACCAGTGGCGACTACGGGCAATACCAGGAATACGCTGGCCTGGTGAACAGCCGTCCGGTGTCCACCCTCCGTGACCTGCTGGCCTTCCGCAACGACATCGACCCGGTGGACATCACCGAGGTGGAGCCGGTGGAGAACATCTTCCCGCGCTTTGACTCGGCGGCCATGTCCCTCGGCGCCCTGTCGCCGGAGGCCCACGAAGCCCTGGCGGTTGCCATGAACACCCTCGGAGGTCGTTCCAACTCCGGTGAGGGGGGCGAAGATCCGGCCCGCTATGGCACCGAGAAACGTTCCAAGATCAAGCAGGTGGCCTCCGGTCGCTTTGGTGTCACCGCAGAGTACCTGCGTAGCGCCGATGTCATGCAGATCAAGGTGGCACAGGGCGCCAAGCCCGGCGAGGGCGGCCAGTTGCCGGGGGGCAAAGTCAATGCCCTGATCGCGCGCCTGCGCTACTCGGTGCCCGGTGTCACCCTGATTTCACCGCCGCCGCACCATGACATCTACTCCATCGAGGACCTGGCGCAGCTGATCTTTGATCTCAAGCAGGTCAATCCGAAGGCGCTGGTATCCGTGAAGCTGGTGTCCGAGCCGGGTGTTGGCACCATTGCCGCCGGTGTCGCCAAGGCCTACGCCGACCTCATCACCGTGTCAGGCTATGACGGTGGCACCGCCGCCAGCCCGCTGACCTCCATCCGCTACGCCGGTTCCCCCTGGGAGCTTGGCCTGAGCGAGACCCAGCAGGCCCTGCGGGCCAACGACCTGCGGGGCAAGATCCGCCTGCAGACCGATGGTGGCATCAAGACCGGCCTGGATGTGGTCAAGGCCGCCATCCTGGGGGCCGAGAGCTTCGGCTTCGGTACCACGCCGATGGTCGCCCTGGGCTGTAAGTACCTGCGGATCTGCCACCTGAACAATTGCGCCACCGGCGTGGCCACCCAGGACGATCACCTGCGGGAAGAGCACTTTAAGGGCACGGTGGAGATGGCCATGAACTTCTTCCGCTTCGTGGCGGAGGAAACCCGGGAATGGATGGCGAAACTGGGTGTTCGCAACCTGGAGGAACTGGTGGGTCGCGTCGACCTTCTGGAGCGCCTGCCCGGCGACACCGAGCGTCAGAAGCGGCTGGATCTGAGCCACCTGCTGCAGAACGACCATATTCCGGCGAACAAGCCCCAGACCTGCCAGGTGGAGCGCAACCACCCGTTTGACGAAGGGGCCCTGGCAGAGCGTATGGTGTCGGAAACCGCCGACGCCATCGCGAACAAAAAAGGCGGCACCTGGGAGTTCACGGTGACCAACTGTGACCGCTCCATTGGTGCCCGCCTGTCCGGCGAGATTGCCCAGGTCCACGGTAACCAGGGCATGATGGACAGCCCCATCGTACTCAACCTGACCGGTACCGCTGGCCAGAGCTTTGGTGTCTGGAACGTGGGTGGCCTGAACATGCATCTGGAAGGGGATGCCAATGACTACGTGGGCAAAGGCATGACCGGCGGCAAGCTGGTGGTCCGCCCGCCCCGGGCAAGCACCTTCAAGTCCCAGGAGACCGCCATCGTCGGCAACACCTGCCTGTACGGTGCCACCGGCGGCAAGCTGTTCGCCGCCGGAACCGCCGGTGAGCGCTTTGGCGTCCGCAACTCCGGGGCCCACGCCGTGGTTGAGGGGGCCGGTGATCACTGTTGTGAATACATGACCGGCGGCCTGGTGGCCGTACTCGGCAGTACCGGGTACAACTTCGGGGCCGGCATGACGGGCGGTTTTGCCTATGTGCTGGACCAGGACAACACCTTCGTGGACAAGTACAACCATGAACTGGTGGAGATCCAGCGGATATCCAGCGAGGACATGGAGCCCTACCGGAATCACCTGCGTGGCGTGATCACCGAGCATGTGGATGAAACCGGCAGTGAGTGGGCCCGCCATATCCTTGAAAATTTCGACGACTACGTTGGCCGTTTCTGGCTGGTGAAGCCCAAGGCTGCCAGCCTCAAGAGCCTGTTGGCCAGCACCCGGGCGCGACCGGAGTAAGAGGTTCGCCCGAATGACCGTAGTCAGTGGCCACCCCTGCCAGGCAGGGGTGAGCCCGTCGAGATCACGATGATGAGAGCGTCACGATGAAAGAACGACTGAACAACGATTTCCAGTTTGTGCAGGTAGGCCGTATCGACCCGAAGAAGGTGCCCGCCAGCAAACGTCGCAAGAACTTCGGCGAGATCTACTACCAGTTCGAGCCGGTGGATGCCGGCAGTCAGGCGCACCGGTGCCTGGAGTGCGGCAATCCCTATTGCGAGTGGAAGTGCCCGGTTCACAACTACATTCCCAACTGGCTGAAGCTGGTCTCCGAAGGCAATATCATGCGGGCCGTGGAGCTGTGCCACCAGACCAACTCCCTGCCGGAAGTCTGTGGTCGTGTGTGCCCCCAGGATCGTCTCTGCGAAGGTGCCTGTACCTTGAATGATGGCTACGGGGCTGTGACTATTGGCTCGGTGGAGAAGTACATCACCGATACCGCCTTTGCCCTGGGCTGGAAGCCGGACATGTCCGGTGTCAAATGGACCGACAAGAAGGTGGCGGTCATTGGCGCTGGGCCTGCGGGCCTGGGCTGCGCGGATATTCTGGTGCGCAATGGCGTCAAGCCGGTGGTATTCGACCGGTATCCGGAAATTGGCGGCCTGCTGACCTTCGGTATCCCCGAGTTCAAGCTGGAGAAGACCGTCATGACCCGCCGGCGCCAGGTATTCGAGGAGATGGGCGTGGAGTTCCGCCTGGAGACCGAGGTGGGTAAGGACGTCCAGTTGCAGGACATCATCAATGACTATGATGCCGTTTTCATGGGCATGGGTACCTACACCTACATGAAGGGCGGTTTCCCCGGTGAGGAGCTGGATGGCGTCCATGACGCACTGCCGTTCCTGGTATCCAATGTGAATCGTCGTCTCGGATTCGAGAGCGATCCGGGCGAGTTCATCGACATGAAGGGCAAGCGTGTTGTGGTGCTCGGTGGTGGTGACACCGCCATGGACTGCAACCGCACCTCCATCCGTCAGCAGGCGGCCAGCGTCACCTGTGCCTACCGCCGGGATGAGGAGAACATGCCGGGTTCCCGCCGTGAGGTGGCGAATGCCAAGGAAGAGGGTGTGAAGTTCCTCTTTAACCGTCAGCCCATCGCCATCATCGGCGAAGACCGGGTTGAAGGTGTCAAGGTGGTACAGACCAAGCTTGGTGAGCCGGACGAAAATGGCCGCCGTCGCCCTGAAGTGGTTCCGGGCAGTGAGGAAGTCATTCCGGCCGATGCGGTGCTGGTCGCCTTTGGTTTCCGTCCCAGCCCCGCGGACTGGTTTGACGAGCTGAAAGTGAACACCGATGACTCCGGCCGTGTAAGCGCGCCTGAAGAAGCGGAGTTCGCCTTCCAGACCACCAACCCGAAGATCTTCGCCGGTGGCGACATGGTGCGCGGTTCCGACCTGGTGGTGACGGCTATCTGGGAAGGCCGGGAGGCCGCCGAGGGCATCCTCGACTATCTGGATGTCTGATCGAATCGTCATCTGATTCGTATCAAGAGGGCGGCACCGTTCAACGGGCCGCCCTTTTTTATTGTGGCAAACACGTTATCATTGCTGCCTGCCTGAACATTATCCAGCTTACGGGATCGCTTACCCGGCCAGACACTTGCCCAATCAGGAATCATTATGAGCGAACTGAAGAACGACCGTTTCCTCCGCGCCCTCATGCGCCAGCCTGTCGACCGCACCCCGGTGTGGATGATGCGCCAGGCGGGCCGTTACCTGCCGGAATACCGGGCCACCCGTGCGCAGGCCGGTGATTTCCTGAGCCTCTGCAAGAATACGCCCCTGGCCTGCGAGGTGACCCTGCAGCCACTGGAGCGTTTCCCCCTGGATGCGGCGATCCTGTTCTCAGATATCCTGACCATTCCCGATGCGTTGGGGCTGGGGCTGTACTTCGAGACCGGTGAGGGGCCCAAGTTCCGGAACGTGATTCGTTCGGAGGCGGATGTGGCGGCGTTGCCGTCCCTCAAAGCCGAGGTGGATCTGGATTATGTGATGAATGCGGTGTCGACCATCCGTGGCGCCCTCAACGGCCGTGTACCGCTGATTGGGTTCTCCGGAAGCCCCTGGACCCTGGCCACTTACATGATCGAGGGTGGTTCCTCCAAGGATTTCCGGGAGGCCAAGAAGCTGATGTACGGCCAGCCGGAGGTAATGCACCGTCTGCTGGATCATCTGGCGGACTCGGTGATCGACTACCTCAATGGTCAGATCCGGGCCGGTGCCCAGGCGGTGCAGATTTTCGATACCTGGGGAGGGGTGCTGAGTAGCTGGGCCTATCAGGAGTTCTCCCTGGCCTATATGAAGAAGATTGCGGATGGCCTGATTCGTGAGAACGATGGTCGCCGGGTGCCATTGATTATCTTCACCAAGAATGGCGGCCAGTGGCTGGAGTCGATGGCGGAGTCTGGCGCGGATGCCCTGGGGCTGGACTGGACCACGGATATTGGCCGTGCCCGGGCCCGGGTCGGGGATCAGGTGGCCCTGCAGGGCAATATGGATCCGGCTATGCTGTATGCGCCCAAGGAGCGCATCCGTGAGGAGGTGGCGGATATCCTGAAGCGTTATGGGTCCGGCACCGGTCATATCTTCAATCTGGGACACGGGATTACGCCGGATGTGGATCCGGAGCATGCGGGGGCGTTTATTGAGGCGGTTGTCGAATTGAGTGGGGAGTATCACCGCTAGACTTGTGGATATATGTAGGACTGATAGTTGGGTGCCGGTCGGGATCAGGTCGATAACCTTTTCCCGGACACGCCCCACAAGTACATCCCTGTAGGGCTCGACGAGCGCCGTCCCTGGCGCTCGACGGTCCGGGAAAAGGTTCTCAACCTGCTCCCTCTACTGACTTCCCAGATAACTCCCATCCGTAATGCCATTCTTGCGATTGACTCAGGGGCAAATGACTAGTGGAACCCGGGGATAGACAGGTCTATAGTCAGGGAAAAGGCAAGAAAATGGACGTGGGAGAAAGGAATTGGACGATAACACCCCCGAAAAACGTCGTTTTCAGCGAATCCAGTTTGATGCGCCCTGCGAGATTTACTGGCAGGACGATATGCAAACGGCTGAAGTGCTGGATATTTCCCTGAAAGGCGCTTTAGTCAGTCGCCCCGCCGGCTGGGCCGCGTCCGAGGGTGAGCCCTGCGAGTTGACCATCCATCTGAACGACCATGAAAGTGCCATCGTCATGGCGGTTACCCTGCGTCACCTGGAACCGGACCGGTTGGGGTTCAAGATTGAATATATCGACCTGGAAAGCGCGTCCCATCTAAAACGGCTGGTGGAATTGAACCTTGGGGACGCTGAGCTTCTGGAGCGCGAGCTTTCCCATCTCATTGAGTAGCCACTCGGCGATAACTGCAAAGTATGATGCTGACAGGTTGGTGCCTCTTTCCCGGACCTTCGAAAACATGGACGTTTTCGAAGAGCCTACAGGGATGTATTCACGGCGTGTCCGGGAAAGAGGCACCGACCTGGCGGCCAGACTCAATATTCGCAGGCTACGTAACCAGCGTCCGATCTGATTCTTCAAAGCTCCTCAAGCGCCGTCAAAGCATCACTCAATTTGGTCACCGGAATCACCTTCATCCCCTCAATGGCCTTCCTCGGCGCATTGGTCTTGGGCACCAATGCCCGGGTAAAACCGTGCTTGGCCGCCTCGTAAATCCGTTCCTGACCTGAGGGGACGGGACGGATCTCGCCGGACAGGCCGACTTCTCCGAAGATGACCAGATCCTGGGGCAGGGCGCGGTCGCGGAAGGACGACACAATGGCCGCCAGCAGGGCCAGGTCGGCGCTGGTCTCGGCCACCTTGACGCCGCCGACGACGTTGACGAACACATCCTGATCCGCCACATGCATGCCGCCATGGCGGTGGAGTACTGCCAGCAGCATGGCCAGCCGGTTCTGGTCGAGTCCCACGGCGACCCGGCGGGGATAGCTGCCCTGGGCCATGTCCACCAGGGCCTGGATCTCCACCAGCATGGGACGGGTGCCCTCCCAGACCACCATCACCACGCTACCGGGCGCAGCATCTTCGCCCCGGTTCAGGAAGATGGCGCTGGGGTTTTTCACTTCCTTCAGGCCCTGTTCCAGCATGGCAAAGACGCCCAGCTCGTTAACCGCGCCGAAGCGGTTCTTGATGCCCCGTAGCGTGCGGTAACGGCTGTCGCTGGAGCCTTCCAGCAGGATCGAGCAGTCGATCATATGCTCCAGCACCTTGGGGCCGGCCAGGCTGCCGTCCTTGGTGACATGGCCCACCAGGAACAGGATGGTGCCGGTCTGCTTGGCAAAGCGGGTCAGATAGGCGGCGCTTTCCCGTACCTGGGACACGGAGCCAGGGGCGGATTCGATGTCCGCTACGTGCATCACCTGGATACTGTCCACCACCAGGATCTTTGGTTTCTCCGCTTCTGCCACCTGCATGAGTCGTTCGACACTGGTTTCCGACAGCATCTTGAGATCCTTGGTGGGCACGCCCAGGCGCTTGGCCCGCATGGCGACTTGTTGCAGGGATTCCTCGCCGGTGACATAGAGCGCCGGTGTCTTCTCTGCCAGGTGGCACACTGCCTGTAGCAGCAGGGTACTCTTGCCCGCGCCGGGATGGCCGCCCATCAGGACCGCAGAGCCTTCCACCAGCCCCCCGCCCAGGACCCGGTCGAATTCCTGCATCCCCGTGCTGATGCGAGGCTGCTCAGCCAGGCTGACCTCATCCAGGCTCTGTACGGCGGACAGGCTGCCGGCAAAACCCTCAAAGCGGGCGCCGCGGGCACCCCTATTGCCGCCACCGACACCGCGAACCTCGCTGATGGTGTTCCAGGCCTGGCAGGCAGTGCATTGGCCCTGCCATTTGGAGTAGTCGGCGCCGCATTCGGTGCAGACAAAAGCGGTTTTTGCTTTGGCCATAGGTTTTGGATTCTATCGGAAGGGAAGAGACAAAAAGGGCCGGGTCCATGCGGAGCCGGCCCGGACAGCCTTACGCCAGCTTCTTGTACTTCATCCGCTGGGGCACCATGGCGGAATCACCCTTGCGCTTCTTGTGATCCTCGTCGTACTCGCTGAAGTTGCCCTCGAAGTAGACCACCTCGCCGTCGTCCTCGAACGCCAGGATGTGGGTGGCCACCCGGTCCAGGAACCAGCGGTCGTGGGAGATCACCAGGGCGGAGCCCGGGAAGTTGAGCAGGGCTTCCTCCAGGGCGCGGAGGGTTTCCACGTCCAGGTCGTTGGTGGGCTCATCCAGCAACAGCACGTTGCCGCCCTGCTTGAGCAGCTTGGCCAGGTGCAGGCGGTTGCGTTCGCCGCCGGACAGGTCGCCAACCCGCTTCTGCTGGTCGCTGCCCTTGAAGTTGAAGCGGCCCACGTAGGCGCGGGAAGGTGTCTCGTAGTTGCCGATCTTGATGATGTCGTTGCCATCGGACAGCTCTTCCCAGACGGTCTTGCTGCCATCCAGGTCGCGCATCTGGTCCACGTAGGCCAGTTCCACGGTTTCACCCACCACGATCTCGCCGGAATCCGGCTTGTCGTAGCCGGCGATCATCTTGAACAGGGTGGACTTACCCGCCCCGTTGCCACCGATGATGCCGACAATCGCTCCCGGCGGTACGCGGAATGACACGTCTTCGTACAGCAGGCGATCATCGAAGGACTTGCTGATGCCGTCCACCTCGATCACCTTGTCGCCCAGGCGCGGGCCGGGTGGGATATAGAGTTCGTTGGTCTCGTTGCGCTTCTGGAATTCCTGGGAGCTCATTTCCTCGAAGCGGGCCAGGCGGGCCTTGCTCTTGGACTGGCGGCCCTTGGCGTTACTGCGCACCCACTCCAGTTCCTGCTTGACGGCTTTCTGGTGGGAAGCTTCCTGCTTGGCTTCCATTTCCAGGCGTTTTTCCTTGTTCTCCAGCCATTGACTGTAGTTGCCCTCGAAGGGGATGCCGTGGCCCCGGTCCAGTTCCAGGATCCAGCCGGCGACGTTATCCAGGAAGTAACGGTCGTGGGTGATGGCCACCACGGTGCCGCTGTAGTCGTGGAGGAAGCGTTCCAGCCAGGCCACGGATTCCGCGTCCAGGTGGTTGGTGGGCTCGTCCAGCAACAGCATGTCCGGGCTGGACAGCAGCAGGCGGCACAGGGCGACCCGGCGACGCTCACCCCCGGAGAGGTTGGCGACATTCTGGTCCCATGGCGGCAGGCGCAGGGCGTCGGCGGCCACTTCCATCTTGCGTTCAATGTCATGGCCGTCGGTGGCCTGGATATACGCTTCCAGCTCACCCTGACGCTTCGCCAGGGCATCGAAGTCCGCATCGGGCTCGGCGTAGTCCGCATACACCTGGTCCAGCGCCGCCAGGGCATCGTGAACGCCGGAGACGGCTTCGTCGACGATCTCTTTCACTGTCTTGGCGTCGTCCAGTTCCGGTTCCTGGGGCAGGTAGCCCACGTTGATGCCAGGCTGGGGGCGGGCTTCGCCGATGTAATCCTGGTCCACTCCGGCCATAATGCGGAGCAGGGTGGACTTACCGGCCCCGTTGAGGCCGAGGACGCCGATCTTGGCGCCGGGGAAGAAACTCAGGGAAATGTCTTTGAGGATCTCGCGCTTGGGCGGAACCACCTTGCCCACGCGGTTCATGGTATAGACGTATTGGGCCATGTTGGCAGAGTCCTTCTTCTGGATCAGGAAATTCATCGCTGAAGGCACGGAAAGTGTCCGGCAAAGGGCCGTGACTCCTTCAGCTGAAGCAATCAAGTATTGACCGGCTAAGGTATCTAAACCGCCCGGGGATAGCAATGTAACCGGCGGTGTGTCGGTATCCCCGCACGGTATAAAGGATGATTTTTTACCCGCTTTCGAGATAGAATAGCGGCCCAATTTTCCAGGGGTTCCGGAGCCTTCGGGTCTTGTCCGGGCCAGCCATACAGACAGGGGCAGCACATCCATGTTCAATCGTGATATGAAAATTGCCGGTTTCGATGATGAACTCTGGAACGCCATGCAGGCGGAAGAGAAGCGCCAGGAGGCGCACATCGAGTTGATCGCGTCGGAAAACTACACCAGCCCGCGGGTGATGGAAGCCCAGGGCAGTGTGCTGACCAACAAGTACGCCGAAGGCTATCCGGGCAAGCGTTACTACGGTGGCTGTGAGTTCGTGGATATTGCCGAGGAACTGGCCATCGACCGCGCCAAGGAACTGTTTGGCGCTGCCTATGCCAATGTGCAGCCCCACTCCGGCTCCCAGGCCAACGCCGCTGTCTTCATGGCCCTGCTCAAGCCGGGCGACACCGTGCTGGGCATGAGCCTGGCCCATGGCGGTCACCTGACTCATGGCGCTACCGTCAACTTCTCCGGCAAGATCTACAACGCCGTCCAGTATGGTATCGACAATGATACCGGTCTCATCGACTACGATGAGGTTGAGGCGATGGCCATTGAGCACAAGCCGAAGATGATCATCGCCGGCTTCTCTGCCTATTCCCAGGAGCTGGATTTCGCCCGTTTCCGTGAGATCGCCGACAAGGTGGGTGCCTACCTGTTTGTGGATATGGCCCACGTCGCCGGTCTGGTGGCGGCCGGTGTCTATCCGGACCCGGTGCCCCATGCCCATGTGATTGCCACCACTACCCACAAGACCCTGCGGGGGCCCCGCGGCGGTCTGATCCTGGCCTGTGATGACGAGGGCCTGCAGAAGAAACTGAACTCCTCGGTATTTCCTGGTGGCCAGGGTGGTCCGTTGATGCATGTGATCGCCGCCAAGGCCGTGTGTTTCAAGGAAGCTATGAGCGACGAGTTCAAGGCGTATCAGCAGCAGGTGGTCAAGAATGCTGTCGCCATGGCCGAGGTCTTCATCGAGCGTGGCTTCGATGTGGTCTCCGGTGGCACCAAAAACCACCTGTTCCTGCTGAGCCTGATCAAGCAGGACATCACCGGGAAAGATGCGGACGCCGCCCTGGGTCGCGCCCACATCACCGTGAACAAGAATGCGGTACCCAACGACCCACGTTCTCCCTTTGTCACCTCCGGTCTGCGCATCGGCACCCCGGCCGTGACCACCCGTGGTTTCGGTGAGTCCGAGTGCCGTGAGCTGGCGGGCTGGATGTGTGACATCCTGGATGACCTGGACAACGAGAGCGTCATCAACCGGGTTCGCGAACAGGTGGAAGCCCTGTGTGCGCGTTTCCCGGTCTATGCCGGCTGAGGCCAGGCCACTAACCGACCGATTGCCCCGGTAGCGGGGCAGTCTGTTCTTACCGGAGCATCCGACTATGCACTGTCCGTTCTGTGGTGAAGCCGATACCAAGGTGATTGACTCCCGGCTGGTGGCCGAGGGCGATCAGGTGCGCCGCCGCAGGGAGTGCCTGTCCTGCCATGAGCGTTTCACCACCTTCGAGAGCGCCGAACTGGTCATGCCCCGGGTGGTGAAGCAGGATGGCACCCGGCAGCCCTTTGACGAGGAGAAGCTGCGGGCGGGGCTGATGAAGGCCCTGGAGAAGCGCCCGGTGAGCATCGAACAGATTGATGCGGCCCTGAATCGCATCAAGTATCGTCTCCGGGCCACTGGCGAGCGGGAGGTCAAGTCCATGACCCTGGGCGAGGAAGTCATGACCGAACTGCGTCAGCTGGACAAGGTGGCCTATGTGCGGTTTGCCTCGGTCTACCGCAGCTTCCAGGATATCAACGAGTTCAAGGAGGAAATCGAACGGCTGTCGGACGGCGCCGACCCGGCGGATGTGGCCCGGGTGCTGGCGGACCGGGATTCAACCAAAGGCACGTCATGACCAGTTCCCAGGATATCGCCATGATGGCCCGCGCCATCCAGTTGGCCTGGCGTGGGCGTTATTCCACCCACCCCAATCCCCGGGTGGGGTGTGTCATTGCCCGGGGCGACCTGGTGCTGGGGGAGGGCTGGCATGAACGGGCCGGCGAGGCTCACGCCGAGGTTCGCGCCCTCAGCCAGGCCGGCGCTGACGCCAGGGGTGCCACGGCATACGTCACTCTGGAACCCTGCAGTCACTTCGGCCGTACGCCGCCCTGTTCCCGGGCCCTGATTGACGCCGGTGTAGCACGAGTGGTGGTCGCCAGTGAGGACCCCAATCCCAGCGTGTCCGGCCGTGGCCTGCAACAACTGCGAGACGCCGGGATTCGTGTGAAGGAAGGGGTGCTCAGGGCGGAAGCCGCGCAGCTCAACCCCGGCTTCCTGAAGCGGATGAAGACCGGGCGGCCCTGGGTGCGCATCAAGATTGCCGCCAGCCTGGATGGTCGCACGGCGATGGCCTCCGGTGAGAGCAAGTGGATTACCGGGCCGGAGTCCCGCAGTGACGTGCAACGCCTGCGGGCCATGAGCGATGCCATCCTGACCGGTGTGAACACGGTGCTGGTGGACGATCCGTCCCTGACTGTCAGGCGGAATGAACTGGGGGATATCGGTGACGCCACCGAGCCGTCCCGTCAGCCCCTGCGGCTGATTGCCGACCGGGATGCCCGGACGCCGGCCACGGCAAAGATACTGCAGGGGGGGGACGTTCACCTGTTCTGTTCCTCCGAGGCACTGTCGACGGCGGCGGCCCAGGACTTGTCCGCCCTGGGGGTGACCCTTAACGGCATTGGCTGGCAGGACAGCGGCGTTAACCTGGGTCAGTTACTGGACAAACTGGGTGAGCTTGGCGTCAACGAGTTGCTGGTGGAGGCAGGGCCTACCCTGGCGGGTGGTTTTATCGTCGAGGGGCTGGTGGACGAGCTGTGGCTCTATCAGGCTCCCGTATTCCTGGGCAGCGAGGGCCGGCCAACGGCCCGGCTTCCGTTCAGCGACATGTGTGAAAAAATCGAGTGGCTGGTCACCGACCGGCGCCAGTTTGGGGTGGACACGCGGGTGATTCTGACACCCAGGGTGCAGGCGCCCAACCTATCTGCGGGTCGCTGATTCAGCCTGGCGACCCATTGCATTAATACCACGGCGGCCCTGAGCTGGCCGGGAGAGTGTGGAATATTATGGCATTGAACACCGTTGAAGAGATCATCGAAGACATCCGTCAGGGCAAGATGGTGATTCTCATGGACGACGAGGATCGCGAGAACGAGGGCGATCTGGTCATGGCCGCTGAACACTGCACGGCGGAGTCCATCAACTTCATGGCCCGCTTTGGGCGAGGCCTGATCTGCATGCCCATGACGCAGGGGCGTTGTGAGCAGCTGGGCCTGTCGCTGATGGTGCAGAGTAACCATTCCGGGTTCGGCACCAAGTTCACCCATTCCATCGAGGCGGCGGAAGGCGTCACCACCGGTATTTCCGCAGCGGATCGGGCACGCACCGTGCAGGCTGCGGTGGCTCGCAACGCCAAGGCGGCCGACCTGGTGCAGCCGGGGCATATCTTCCCGCTGATGTCGGACCCGGGCGGTGTGCTCAGCCGGGCCGGCCATACCGAAGCCTCCTGTGATCTGGCCTCCCTGGCGGGCTGTGAGCCGGCGGGTGTAATCTGCGAGATCATGAACGACGACGGCTCCATGGCCCGTCGTGAGGATCTGGAGCAGTTCGCCGAACAGCATGGCCTGAAGATCGGTACCATCGCTGACCTTATTCACTACCGCACCCTGAACGAGCGTACCATCGAGTGTGTCGAGCAGTACGACCTGGACACCGAGTACGGTGTGTTCAACTTGCGTACCTATCGGGACAATATCCAGGGGGGCACGCACCTTGCCCTGGTGATGGGGGATGTCCAGGCGAGTTCCCCGACCCTGGTGCGGGTGCATGTCACCGACACCCTCCGTGACCTCCTCGGTGCCCGCCGCAAGGGCTCCCATAGCTGGCCGTTGCACCATGCGCTGGAAAAGGTCGCGGAAGATGGCAAGGGCGTTGTGGTGCTGTTGAACAGTGCCGAGGACAGCTACAACCTGGAGGACCGGATCCACGAGTTCTTCGGGGAAGGGCCGGCGAAGGCGGGCAAGGGTGGCAGCTCCGGTGTCTACTTCACCGTCGGTACCGGCTCCCAGATCCTGCGGGATTGCGGTGTCGGCCAGATGCGACTGCTCAGCGCGCCCATCAAGTTCTCCGCGATTTCCGGTTTCGATCTGGAAGTGGTGGAATATGTACCCTATACCGGTAGTTGAGACCGCCGGTTAACGAACTCAACGGATAGCCCGGTCCCAGGCCGGAACAGGAATGACAATGGCAGATATCAAGGTAATTGAAGGGGATTTCCGACAGTGCACCGGGCGCTATGCGCTGGTGGTGGGTCGGTTCAACGGATTTGTCGTGGAAAGCCTGGTTGAGGGGGCGATCGACACCCTGCGGCGCCACGGCATTGCCGATGACGACATCACGATTGTACGGGTGCCAGGTGCCTACGAGATGCCCCTGGCCGTCAAGCGTGTGGCGGAAACCGGCAAGTTCGACGCCATTATCGCCCTGGGGGCGGTTATCCGTGGTGGTACCCCGCACTTCGAATACGTGGCCGGTGAGGCCTCCAGCGGCCTGGGCGCCGTCAGCCTGGATACCGACGTGCCGGTCACCTTTGGCGTATTGACCGTGGACTCCATCGAACAGGCCATTGAGCGTTCCGGCACCAAGGCCGGCAACAAGGGCGCGGAAGCCGCCATCACCGCGCTGGAGATGGTCAGCCTGTTCAATAAGCTGGGTGAGTGATGAGCGAACAGGATAGCGCAGTACCGGGAGCTGCCAGCCCGGGGCAGCCCAAAGCCGGGGATCGTCGCCGTGCCCGGGCCCTGGCCCTGCAGGCCCTCTACCATCGTCATTTCAGTAAGAGCCCGATCAATGATATCGAGGCCGAGTTCATGGTCGACAACGACATGAGCAAGGTGGATTCCGCCTTCTTCCGCGACCTGATCCGTGGTGTCCACCGGGAACAGGCCGAGCTGGACCGGCTGATCGAGCCGCTGCTGGATCGTTCCCTGGCGGAAGTGGACCCCATCGAACTGTCGATTGTCCGTCTGGGCGCATACGAACTGAAGAACCGGATTGATGTCCCTTACCGGGTGGTGATCAATGAGGGCATTGAGCTGGCCAAGCGGTTTGGCGGCACCGAGGGCCACAGGTTCGTTAACAGCCTGCTGGACAAGCTGAGCCAGCGCCTGCGCCTGGCAGAAACCCGTCCCCGGCAGTCGTAACGTATTGTCATGGGTGAGTTCGAACTGATACGCACCCTGTTCCGGCCCCTGGCGGACGCTACCTGGAGAGACGGCGTCCGCGTGGGGCCGGGGGACGACTGCGCCATCCAGCGAATTCCTCCCGGCCATGAACTGGTGTTTTCCATCGATACCCTGGTGGCCGGGGTTCACTTTCCCGTTGGCTACGATCCCCGGCGCCTGGGATGGCGTGCCCTTGCGGTCGCCGTCAGCGACCTTGCGGCCATGGGGGCGGACCCGGTCTGCTATACCCTGGCCCTGACCCTTCCGGAAGCGGATGAAGCCTGGGTGCGGTCGCTGTCCGAAGGGCTCCGGGAAGCATCCATTGATGCCGGTATTGCCCTGGCCGGCGGCGATATTACACGGGGTCCGCTGACTCTGAGTCTGCAGGTCCATGGCACGGTACCGGAAGGGCGGGCCATCGCCCGCAACGGTGCCCGGCCAGGTGACCTGGTGGCGGTGAGTGGCCCCCTGGGTGGCGCCGCCGCAGCCCTGGCGTGGCTGGAGGCGGACAAACCGCCGGCCTCGGCGGAAGGGTTCCTCGCCTGTTATCACCACCCTTGGCCCCGGTGTGCGTTGGGGCGCCAGTTGCGGGGGGTGGCGACAGCCGCCATTGATATCTCCGATGGGTTGGTGGCGGATCTGGGGCATATCCTGGAAGCCTCCGGTGTCGGGGCGAGGCTTGAGCCGGACCGGATACCGCGCACCTTTGGCGGGACCCAGTCAACCCTGGAGCAGGCCCTGTACGGGGGCGATGACTACGAACTCTGCGTCACCCTGCCGCGCCCGGCGATGGACCGTCTTCCCGCGGATGTGGTGGAAGGACTTTCGGTGATTGGCGAGATTTGTGCCGGATCGGGGATTCAGCTCCTCACGGCCAATGGTGTGATAGAGGAAATCTCCGTACCGGCGGGCTATGACCATTTCAAGGAACAGTAAACAGGCTTTTGCATGACCGACTATCCGCAGGAACCGGATGAAGAGCCGGTATTGATACTGCCACCACGATTCCTTCGCCACCCGGTCCATCTGCTGGCATTCGGGTTTGGCAGTGGTGCTGTACCAAGGGCGCCGGGAACCTGGGGCAGCCTGGCGGCCATTCCCCTGTGGTACCCCATCTCACTACTGCCGGAACTGGCCTACTGGCTGGTGGTCCTGGTCGCGTTCGTTGTGGGTATCTGGTTGTGTGGCCAGACCGCCCGGGCTCTCAAGGTCCACGACCATGGCGGTATCGTCTGGGATGAATTTGTGGGCATGTGGATTGTGCTGGGCTTCTTCCCCGAGACGTACTACGGAGTGTTGCTCTGTTTCGTGGCCTTCCGCCTGTTTGACGTCTGGAAACCCTGGCCTATTGACTGGATAGACGAACGGACACCCGGTGGTCTGGGCATCATGATCGACGACGTGCTGGCGGCGGTGATGGCGCTGGGTGTGATATGGGCGGCGGAGTTGTGGTTGATGCCCGGGCTGCTCTGATGCTGCCGGGCGCATCCCTGCGATTGATCTGATCCATCTGGCTCGGTACTAGTGTCGCGAAGCAGATCAGCGAATTAACCAGGCGGGACACTAATGAACCCGCATTTCCCGGGCTTCCTGTGGCAGCATATTGATGACGTGGAGGAACCGCCTGAGGCCGATTTCCGCCCGCTCTTTGGTGGCGAAGGGCCCGCTGTCGAAACCTTCCCGGGTTGTGAAGTACCACTTCCCACCCACACAGAAGAAACGGCTGCTGCGAAATGGCGTTGGACCGGCCTCGCCTGCTCGGATATTGGTATCCATCGTAGCCTCCTACTACCTGACCTGTGGACTGGCTCTGCGCCTGGGCCTCAGTCCTGATTTATCGAGAACGGTCGCAAACCTGAAAGTTTCAGGGCGCATTGCATAAAACTAAACCAATTTCTGCCAAATTCAACACTTTTTTACAATTCTATAATGGGGGCTTCTGGATCACGGACTTGCGTGAGATTGGGTCTGTGGTCAGAATGCCCCATTGATCAATGGGGCCACCTGGCGGCCTCACACCGACTGATAGCGACCCATGGAGAAACACTGAATGCGTGCAAGGTATGTAAAGGTTCCGCAGACCGGGCTCACCTGGCTGAAACTGCTGGTGACGGCACTGGCAATTGTCGTGGTTTCGGGCTGCAGCACGGGTATGTCCAGGGTCCAGACCTGGGACGGGGAAGCGTCTGGTGAGGTGGCCGTGTTGAAGGCACCTTCCGACGTAAAGCTTCGCGAGGTCAACGGCAAGAAGGTCGGTAACTTCCTGATGGATGATATGGCCATCGACTACGAACTGCTGCCGGGCACCAACACCGTGGTTTTCACCCACAAGACCATTTGGGCCAAGAGCAAATCCACGGAAGACGGTGAGTCCAACGTTCATGTGGTGGAAAGCGCGCCCCAGCAGTTTGTCATCGATACCCGCCCGGGCGAGGTGTATACCTTCGATATTCCAGAGGTGACCAACCGACGTGAAGCCGAGCAGTTTGCGGCCAACTTCAGTGCCGAACTGATGACCGAGGATGGCTCCGTGGTTGCCCGTTCCGAGCCGTTCGAGGGCTATCCGCAACAGCAGGTGGCCGGTCAGCAGAATGCCGGTGGCTCAGGACAGGCAACCGTGGTAACCGGTCAGCCCAGCGGTGTGCCGGTGCCGACCACCCCGGGGCAGGGGAGCAATAGCGTAAATACCCTGGATGCCCTCAAGGTCCTGTGGGAGCGTGCCAGTGGCGACGAGAAGCGTGAATTCCTGCGCTGGGCTTTTGACTGACTAGTCGATATCCAGCCAGTCCCGATAGAGTTCGGGCTGGCTGAGCCGCTCCCAGAACCACGTTGATGCCTTGCCCTGCTCTTCGTTGCGACGGGCAATGTGCACCGGGATCGGTTCCCTGGGGGCGTCCACCGCTTTTTCCACCAGCGTCCCTTCCGCCAGTTGCCGGCGAATCCGGTACCGTGGCAGCCAGCCCACCCCAAGCCCTGCTTCCTGCAGGGCAATCTTCTGGTCCACATTGGTCGCGGTGATGGTCTGCTGGCGCCTGAAGATGCCGGCACTTCCGGGGGGCAGGGAGCGGGAGCTGTCTGCGGCCACCGCTGCCGGGTAGTGGGTGATCTGGTCCTCGGTTAGTGGTGACTCCGCGTTCGCCAACGGATGGTTGGCAGCCACCGCGAATACCCAGGGAATCCGACCGAGGCTGCGGGTGGCAAAGGCTCCGGCCGGGCGACTCATCTGGTCGGCACCGATGGCCAGGTCCACCCGCCGGCTCTGTAGGGCGTCCCAGGTCCCCGTGAATACTTCCTCAACCAGTTGCACCTCCACCGGAATGCCCAATCCGTAGAACTCCCGGATGACCGGGAAGGTGACCTCCGCGGGCAACAGCGAATTGAAGCCGATCCTGAGTCGGGTTTCCCATCCCTGGGCCACCTGGCGGGTGGTATGGGCCAGGGCCTCGGTGGCCTCCAGCAGGGACCGGCCCTCATTAAGCAGGTATCGCCCCGCCGGCGTCAGGGTGGCGCGATGGCCGCTACGGTCAAAAATTTCCACGTCCAGGTCTTCTTCCAGCTTCTGGACGGTGTAACTGATGGCCGAAGGTACCCGGAAAAGTTCACTGGCGGCCCCGGCAAAGCTGCCCTTGCGGTCAATGGCATCAAGCACTTTCAGGGCGTCAATGGTGATGGTGGTATGCATGTTCGAATAATCTGAAGGTGATGGCCAGAATTGATTGCTTGTGAGAGTAGCAGGTTGCTGGGTAGCCTGTCGCCAGTTCACTCATCATGGCGTCAACAACGCCGGGAGGTTCCCCATGGGGCTATTGGTTGATGGAGTCTGGAAGGATCAGTGGTACGACACCGGTAAGACCGGTGGCAAGTTTGAGCGGGAAGCGGCCCGCTTCCGTAACTGGGTAACGGCAGACGGTTCCCCGGGGCCGGCAGGGAAGGGTGGATTCCTGGCGGAATCCGGTCGCTATCACCTGTATGTGTCCATGGCCTGCCCTTGGGCCCACCGGACCCTGATCTTTCGCCGGCTGAAGGGGTTGCAGTCGCATGTCTCGGTATCCGTCGTGCATCCGGATATGGTGGAAAATGGCTGGGAGTTCCGGCCTGACGACGAACGTCACCGGGATCACATCAATAACGCCCGCTTCCTGCACGAGATCTATACCCGGGCGGCCCCGGACTACAGTGGTCGCGTCACGGTGCCAACCATGTGGGACCGGCAGGAGGAAACCATTGTCAGCAATGAGTCCGCCGATATCATCCGCATGTTCAACTCAGCTTTTGATGGGCTGGACGGGGTGCGGCATGATCTGGATTTCTATCCGGAGCCGTTGCGCGATGAGATTGAGCGGGTGAATGAGCGGGTCTATCACTCGGTCAATAACGGTGTTTACAAGGCGGGCTTCGCAACGGCGCAGGACAAGTATGAAGAGGCCTATAACGCTCTCTTCGAGTCCCTGGACTGGCTTGAGGAACGCCTGACGGGGCAGCGGTACCTGGTGGGCGATCAGCTGACCGAGGCGGATTGGCGCCTGTTCACGACACTGATCCGGTTCGATGCGGTGTATTTCAGCCACTTCAAGTGCAATCGCCAGCGTATCGGGGATTATCCGGCGCTGTCGGGGTACGTTAAGGATCTCTATCAGGTGGCCGGTGTTTCGGGCACCGTCGACATTGAGCAGATCAAGCGGCATTACTATGTCAGCCAGCGGACCATTAACCCGACACAGATTGTGCCGGTGGGGCCTGAGCTGGATTTGGATGGGCCCCATGGGCGTTCTTTGTTGGGTTAAGGGGTAACTAACTAACCCGCTCCACAGCCAATTCGGTCAGCAAATCCAGCGCCTGGGTGTGAGGGGAGTCGGGGAGCTGTCCGGCGCATTTCCGGGCCAGTTGCGCCTGTTCCCGCGCCTTTGCCATGGTGTACTCCAAGGCGCCGGAGTCTTTGACGATCTCAAGGATTCTCGGCAAATCATCCAGGCCGCCCTTGCGGATCGCGTTACGGATCAGTTGCCTGTCCTCCTCGCTGCTGTTGGCCATGGCGTGGATCAGCGGCAGGGTGGGTTTGCCCTCCGCCAGGTCGTCCCCCACGTTCTTGCCCATGGCATCGGCATTGCCGGTGTAGTCCAGGGCATCGTCCACCAGTTGGAAGGCCAGGCCCAGGTGTTTGCCGTAATCCCTGAGGGCCTTTTCCTGCTGTTCGCTGGCACTGGCCAAGAGGGCGCCGGTGTGGGAGGCGGCCTCGAACAGCATGGCGGTCTTGTTGTGGATGACCTCCATGTACTTGTCTTCATCCACGTCCGGGTTTTTCACGTTCATCAGCTGAAGGACTTCGCCTTCGGCGATTACCGCCGTGGCGTGGGATAGAATCTCCATGATAGGCAGGCTTTTCAGCTCCACCATCATCTCGAAGGCCCGGGCATAGAGGAAATCCCCTACCAGCACACTGGGGGCGTTTCCCCAGCGGGCGTTGGCGGTACTGCGGCCCCGTCGCATGTCCGACGTGTCCACCACATCGTCATGGAGCAGGGTGGCGGTATGCAGGAATTCGATCACCGCGGCGAGTTTCAGGTGGTCGTCCTGGCCATAGCCGACGGCCCGACTCGAAAGCAAAACCAGTAATGGTCTCAGGCGTTTACCGCCGCTCTCGATAATGTACTGGGCAATCTTTTCCACCAGGGGGACATCGGAGGAAAGCCGCTTGATGATCAGATCGTTGACGCGGGCGAAGTCGTCCGCGACGGTGTCGTATATACGCTGGGCAGTCATGCGGCTGTCCGGTCCCCTGAAAGTGATTTGTCTGGTAAAACAGGCAGGTCGCGGCAATGCTAGGTATTGCCGACATCAGTGTCAACTTGGCTTGTAAAGGGTGACAGCTTTTCGTACAATCACGCGCCCTAACTCATCCCAACCTGCGCTCCCTGCTATAGGGTTGCCAGAGAGCTTCCCTTAGAACCAGGTGGATAAGAGCAGGGATGGGTCAATCGCGGAGAATGGTACATATGTACGCAGTTATTGTTAGCGGTGGCAAACAGCACCGTGTTCAGGAAGGCGAAACACTCAAGCTGGAAAAGCTGGAAGTTGAAACCGGCGGCACTGTTGAGTTTGATCGCGTTCTGCTGATCGGCAACGGCGACGACATCAAGGTCGGCGCACCGGTTGTGGATGGCGCCAAGGTAACCGCCGAGGTGGTTGACCACGGTCGTCACGACAAGGTCCAGATCATCAAGTTCCGTCGTCGTAAGCACCACATGAAGCGTCAGGGCCACCGTCAGTGGTTCACTGAAGTCAAGATCACGGGTATCAAGGGCTGAGGCCCTTGACGTACCCCCTGAAAGAGGAGGCTGGTAATGGCTCATAAAAAGGCAGCAGGTAGTACCCGTAACGGTCGCGATTCCGAGTCGAAACGACTTGGTGTCAAGCGCTTCGGTGGTGAAGCCGTTTCTGCGGGCAGCATCATCGTTCGTCAACGCGGCACCCGTTTCCACGCTGGCGCCAACGTTGGCCTGGGCAAGGACCACACCCTGTTCGCTACCGCGGACGGTCAGGTGAAGTTCGAGACCAAGGGCCCCGAGGGTCGTAAGTTTGTAAGCATCGTTCCGGCGGCGTAAGTCGCGGTGATGCCCGGCTCTGATATCATTCGATAACAGGGCCGGCAAAAACCCCGCAAAGCTTTGAGGTTTTCTGCCCGGCTAACGGCCGGCAGGAGCCAGAGCCTGCGGGGTTTTTTTCGTTTATGCGCAGGGCGCAATAGGTTGGACCATGAAATTTGTAGACGAAGCCACCATCATAGTTGAGGCCGGTAAGGGCGGTCATGGCTGCCTCAGTTTCCGGCGCGAGAAATATGTGCCCAAGGGCGGCCCCGATGGTGGTGACGGTGGTGATGGCGGCTCTGTGTATCTGGTGGCCGATGAATCCCTTAATACGCTGATCGACTACCGCTTCCAGCGTAAGCACAAGGCCCAGAACGGTCAGCCAGGTTCCGGTCGTAACTGTACCGGCATCAAGGGTGATGAGCTTGAGCTGCCGGTTCCGGTGGGAACCACAGTGGTGGATATGGACACCCATGAGGTGCTTGGCGATCTGACCCACGCCGGCCAGCGGCTGAAAGTGGCCCAGGGCGGGTTTCACGGGCTGGGCAATACCCGCTTCAAGTCGTCGGTCAACCGGGCGCCCCGCCAGACCACAAAGGGCTCCGAGGGGGAGGTTCGCAACCTGCGCCTTGAGTTGAAGGTGCTGGCGGATGTGGGGCTCCTGGGGATGCCCAACGCCGGCAAGTCCACCTTTATCCGCTCGGTGTCGGCCGCCAAACCGAAGGTGGCGAACTATCCGTTCACCACGCTGGTGCCCAACCTCGGTGTGGTCAAGGTGCAGGCGCACCAGAGCTTTGTGATTGCCGATATCCCCGGTCTGATCGAGGGGGCGGCCGAAGGTGCCGGCCTCGGTATCCGTTTCCTGAAGCACCTGGTGCGGACCCGTCTGCTGCTGCACCTGGTGGATGTGGCGCCCTACGATGGCTCCTCCCCCGCGCAGGCGGTGGAGGCCATCGAGCATGAGCTGGAGAAGTTCAGTGAAACCCTCGCCAACCGGGATCGGTGGCTGGTGCTGAACAAGGTCGATATGGTGGCGGAAGAGGAGCGTGATGCTCACTGCCAGGCCATTGTTGACGAGCTAGGCTGGCAGGGACCGGTATTCCGTATCTCGGCGATCAGCGGCGAGGGTACGAAGGAGCTGACCCAGGCAGTCATGCGCTGGATTGAGGAGCGTGCCCGGGAAGAGGCGGACAACCCCGATCTGGCTGAGGAAGAGGCCGAGCGCCGCCGGCAGATGGATGAGGAGGCGCGTGCCCGCATCCAGCAGGAGAAGGCTGCCCGGCGGGCCGCCCTAGACGACGATGATGATGACGATTTCGACGATGATGATTACGACGTCGAGGTGGTCTACGCCCCGGAATAATCCGGCCCTGGCTGGGCCCGAGCAGGAATGAACCCGTAACCATGAGTGAACGTGTGCAGGTGCGCCGTGCCCGGCGCCTGGTGATCAAGATTGGCAGCGCTCTCCTGACCGACGATGGCCGGGGGCTGGATGTGCCTGCGCTGGCTCAGTGGGTGGATCAGATTGCGGAGCTGATTCGCGAGGGTGTCGAAGTGGTGGTGGTATCCTCCGGCTCGGTGGCCGAGGGTATGACCCGGCTGGGCTGGAAGCAGCGCCCCGAGCACTTGCACGAATTGCAGGCCGCCGCTGCCGTGGGTCAGATGGGGCTGGTGCAGACCTGGGAGGCCCAGTTCCGCCGTCACGACCGCCATGCCGCCCAGATCCTGCTGACCCACGATGACCTGTCCGACCGCAAGCGCTACCTGAATGCCCGCAGTACGCTCCGGACCCTGCTGGATTTCGGGGTTATTCCCATCGTTAACGAGAATGACACCGTGGTCACCGATGAAATCCGTTTCGGCGACAACGATACCCTGGGTGCCCTGGTGGCAAACCTCATCGAGGCGGATGGGCTGATCATCCTGACGGATCAGGACGGCCTGTTCGACCGGGATCCCCGTAAGCACGCCGACGCCCAGCTGGTGACTGAGCGGCGTGCCGGTGACCCGGATCTGGATGTCATGGCTGGCGGTGGCGCCGGAGCCCTGGGTCGCGGCGGTATGCTGACCAAGTTGAGGGCGGCCCGGCTGGCGGCCCGGTCCGGTGCCTTCACCGTCATTGTTGGTGGTCGTCTTGAAAGGGCGATCAGCCGGCTGCGGGCCGGGGAGAAGGTGGGTACTCTGTTGTTGCCGGAGCAGGGGCGTATCGCGGCGCGGAAGCAGTGGTTGGCCAGTCACCTTCAGACCAGGGGGCGAGTGACCATCGACGCGGGGGCTGTAAAGGTCCTCTGTGGTGGCGGTCGAAGCCTGTTACCCGTGGGGGTGAAGGGAGTTGCCGGTCAGTTCCGCCGGGGCGAGATGGTGTCCTGTGTGGACGAAGAGGGGCGTGAAGTGGCCCGGGGGTTGATCAACTATGGTTCCGATGAGGCCAGGGCCATTGCCGGGCGCTCCAGCGATCGCATTGCCGAGGTGCTGGGCTACGTGTCCGATGAGGAGCTGATTCACCGGGATAACCTGGTGCTGGTGTAACCGGTTGCCCGATATTGTGGGCTGATAATAAAAAACCCCGCTCGTGAGCGGGGTTTTTTGTGTCGCCAGGCGGGCCGGATCAGGCTTTCAGGGCCTTGATCTTGGCACTCAGGCGGCTCTTGTGGCGGGCCACCTTGTTCTTGGCGAAGATGCCCTTGTTAACCATGCTGTCCATGATCGGCTGGGCTTCCTGCAGGGCCTTCTGGGCTTCCTCGTAGTTGCCGGCGTCGATCTTGGTCTGAACTTTCTTCATATAGGTGCGCGCCATGGAACGCAGGCTGGCATTGTGCTTGCGGTTCTTCTCGTTCTGACGTGCGCGCTTCTTGGCTTGCGGGGTATTTGCCACCGTGTAACTCCTGAAAAATCTGAGTGAAAATCTGGATTCGCTGGGAGCGGTGCCATACTGGCGTCGCCCCGACAATTGTAGCCGCGCCCACTGCATTTGACGCGTCAAAATAAATGACGCGGAATCATGCCTCCACAGGCCGTCAATGTCAAGTGCGGAGCCGGCCCCTGTCCGGTTTCACGGCGCCTCGGGAGCCTGTGGTAAACTCCCGCGACACTTGCCACAGGAAGCGGTCTGAATGAGTCAGTCGGAAACCCCGGAAGCCCCCAATCCACCCTCAAGAGTGCCCGGCCTGTTACGTTCATCCGGTGTGGTGGGCGTGATGACCATGCTGTCCCGGGTCCTGGGTCTGGCGCGGGACATGGTGATTGCCCGGTATTTCGGGGCCGGCACCAGTGCCGACGCTTTCTTCGTGGCGTTCAAGATCCCCAATTTCCTGCGTCGCCTGTTTGCCGAAGGGGCCTTCAACCAGGCGTTTGTACCGGTGCTCTCCGCCTACCGCACGAATGGCAGCGTCAGCGAGGTCAGGGGGCTGATAAATGCCGTCGCGGGCGGTCTTGGGCTGGTATTGCTGGCGGTAACCCTGGTGGCGATGCTGGGATCACCGGTGCTGACGGCCATATTCGCCCCCGGTTTTGTGGACGACGACATCAAGTTCGCCCTGGCCAGCGACATGCTGCGGATTACCTTTCCGTACCTGTTGCTGATTTCCCTGACGGCCTTTGCCGGTGCCATCCTCAACAGTTATGACCGGTTTGCAGTGCCGGCCTTTACCCCGGTGCTGCTCAACCTTGCCATGATCGGCGCCGCTATCTTCCTGGCGCCCCTGATGGACGAGCCGGTAATGGCGCTGGCCTGGGGCGTGCTGATCGCCGGCGCCCTGCAGCTTTTCTTCCAGTTGCCGTTCCTGATGCGGCTGGGGCTGATGCCACGCCCCCGGGTGGATTACCGGCACGAGGGTGTCAGGCGTATTCTCAAACTGATGGCGCCGGCCCTGTTCGGTGTCTCGGTCAGCCAGATCAACCTGTTGCTGGATACCGTGCTGGCGTCGTTCCTGCAGACCGGCAGTGTGTCCTGGCTTTACTATTCCGACCGTTTGTCTGAGTTGCCTTTAGGGGTGTTCGGTATTGCCATCGGCACGGTGATCCTGCCCAACCTGTCCCGTAAACACGCCGCACAGTCGAAAGAAGATTTCGCGGCAACGGTGGACTGGGCCGTGCGGGCGGTGCTTCTGATCGGCGTGCCCGCAGCACTGGCGTTGGTATTGCTGGCGGAGCCGCTGATTGCGACCCTGTTCCACTACGGTGAGGTGACGGACCGGGATGTGGTCATGTCGGCCCAGAGCCTGCGGGCCTATTCGCTGGGGCTGTTGGCATTCATGCTGATCAAGGTGCTGGCCCCGGGGTTCTTCGCCAGGGAGGACACCAAAACGCCGGTGAAGATCGGTGTGATCGCCATGGTGGCCAATATGGTCTTCAACCTGGCGCTGGTGATTCCGCTGGCTCATGCCGGCCTGGCCCTGGCAACCTCCCTGTCGGCCTGGCTCAACGCCCTGCTGCTGTGGCGTGGGCTGGCGCGGGAAGGTGCCTGGCGGCCGCAGCCCGGGGCCCTCCGGTTCCTGCTGCAGTTACTGGCGGCCAACGGTGTGCTGGCCGTGGTCATCCTGGCCCTGAGCCAGCCAGTGCCGTCGTGGTTGGCCGCCAGCGGGGCGGACCGTACCCTGGATATGGCGATGCTGGTGGCGGCGGGTGTCGGGGCCTACTTCGTGGCCCTGGCCCTGGTGGGCATGAGGGTAAGACATTTCCGCCGCCGATAGGTTATAATCGCGCGTTTTCTCACCAGTGGCCTGAGGGGCGCTGGCAAGCTTGCAACAGAGGGTTCGCAGTACGCATGCGTCTGATTCGGGGGCTGACCAACCTCAAGCTGCTGTCTCGCCGGGAGGATTCCGTCCTGTCGCAGGGCTGTGTCGCTACCGTGGGTAACTTCGATGGCGTTCACCTGGGGCATCAGACCATCCTGGAGCAGGTAAAGGAAAAGGCCGACCAACTGGGCGTGCCGTCCGTGGTCATGGTGTTCGAGCCGCAACCCCGGGAATTCTTCCAGGGGGACGAGGCGCCGCCCCGGCTGACGGGGTGGCGTCAGAAGTTTGAAACCCTGCTGGCCAGTGGCGTCGATATCGTGCTCTGCCTGAAGTTTGATGAAACCTTCCGCAGCTACTCCGCCATGGGCTTTATCGACGATGTGCTGATCGACGGGCTGAAAGTGCGCCACCTGGTGGTAGGGGACGATTTCCGCTTTGGCTGTGACCGGGCCGGTGATTTTCGCCTGTTGCAGCAGGTGGGGGGCGAGGCCGGGTATACCGTTGAAAACACCCGTACCGTTACGGTTGAGGGCGATCGGGTCAGCAGTACCCGCATCCGTAATGCCCTGCTGGAC
The DNA here is from genome assembly GCF_045449715.1 of Marinobacter shunpengi. Lineage (NCBI taxonomy): Bacteria > Pseudomonadati > Pseudomonadota > Gammaproteobacteria > Pseudomonadales > Marinobacteraceae > Marinobacter > Marinobacter shunpengi. The sequence goes on from NZ_JBJJLA010000006.1 coordinate 97,034, forward strand.
AACCGGCTGGAACTGGCCGGGCAGCTACTGGGCCGTCCCTATGCCATCACTGGCAGGGTGGTTTATGGCCGTCAGCTTGGGCGAACCATTGGTGCACCCACCGCCAATATCCTGCTGGGGCGCATGGCGCCTTTGCAGGGGGTGTATGTGGTGGCGGTAGCCCTGCCAGATGGCCGTCAGCTGGACGGGGTGGCCAATATCGGCCTGCGCCCCACGGTTGACGGTCGCCAGCCCTCGCTGGAAGTGCACATATTTGACTTTGCTGGCACACTTTATGGCCAGCGTATTGATGTTTCGTTCCGCCATCCGCTGCGGGACGAGATCAAGTTTGATTCCATTGACGAACTGAAAGACCAGATCGCCCGGGACCTTGAGGATGCCCGGGCATGGATCGCCGACCACGGCACGGTCGCCAACCAACACTGACCGAGAGACTATGAGCGACTACAAGCACACGTTGAATCTGCCTGAAACCGCCTTCCCCATGCGCGGTAACCTGGCCAGGCGCGAGCCCGAGATGCTGAAGCGCTGGCAGGAGATGGACGTCTACGGCAACCTGCGCAAGCAGCGCGAGGGCCGTGACAAGTTCATCCTTCACGATGGCCCTCCCTATGCCAACGGCAGCATTCATATTGGTCACGCGGTCAACAAGATCCTCAAGGACATGATCGTCAAGTCCCGCAGCTTCATGGGGTACGACGCCCCCTATGTGCCGGGCTGGGACTGCCATGGCCTGCCCATCGAGCATAAGGTGGAGCAGGAAATCGGCAAGGCCGGCGTCAAGGTGGACTACAAGACCTTCCGCCAGGCCTGCCGCGACTATGCCACCAAGCAGATTGAAGGTCAGAAGGCCGACTTCATCCGCCTGGGTGTGATGGGCGAGTGGGACAAGCCCTACCTCACCATGGACCCGAAGGTGGAAGCCGGCATCGTCCGGGCTCTGGGCAAGATGGTGGCCAAGGGCCATCTGGTACGCGGCTACAAGCCGGTCTACTGGAGTGTGGTCGGTCAGTCCGCCCTGGCGGAAGCCGAGGTGGAGTACCAGGACAAGACCTCCACCCAGATCGACGTGCGTTTTACCGCCGTGGACCAGGGCAAGGCGTTGTCGGCCTTTGGTGCCGACCAGGGTGAGGGCGATGTGTCCGTGGTGATCTGGACCACCACCCCCTGGACCATCCCCGCCAACCAGGCCGTCTCGCTGCACGGTGAGCTGGATTACGCCCTGGTGCAGACCGATGTGGGCCATGGCCGCGAGCGTATGATCCTGGCGGCGGACATGGTGGACGGCATCATGAGCCGGTGGGGTGTGGAGCAGTACGAGGTGCTGGCGAAGTGCCGGGGTGCGGCCCTGGAACACCTGCAACTGCAGCATCCGTTCTATGACAAGCAGGTGCCGGTGGTACTGGGTGACCATGTGTCCCTCGACGCCGGTACCGGCGCCGTCCACACCGCGCCGGATCACGGTATGGAAGACTTCGAGGTGGGCAAGGAGTACGGCATCGACACCCTGAATCTGGTTCAGGCCGATGGCACCTATACCCAGGCGGCCGGTGAATTCGCCGGAATCCACGTCTATAAAGCGGACGAGCCCATTTGTGCCGCCCTGGAGCGGGAAGGCAAGCTGGTACGTTCCGAGAAGTTCCAGCACAGCTATCCCCACTGCTGGCGGACCAAGACCCCGCTGATCTACCGGGCAACGCCCCAGTGGTTCATCAGCATGGACAAGGAAAACCTGCGTGCCGATGCCCTGGAAGCCATCAAGGGCGTGCGCTGGGTGCCGGCCTGGGGCCAGAACCGCATCGAGGCCATGTTCCAGCAGAGCCCGGACTGGTGTATCTCCCGCCAGCGCACCTGGGGTGTGCCCATCACCCTGTTTATCCACAAGGAAACCCAGGAGCTGCACCCGGATACCCAGGAACTGATTGAGAAGGTCGCCCGATACATTGAAAAGGACAGCATCGACGCCTGGTATGAGATCGACACGGCGGAGTTGCTGGGCCCGGATGCTGATCAGTACGAGAAGGTCCTGGACACCCTGGATGTGTGGTTCGATTCCGGGGTGACCCACGAGGCTGTCCTGCGCCCGCGTCCGGAGCTGGGTCAGTTCCCGGCGGACATGTACCTGGAAGGCTCCGACCAGCACCGGGGCTGGTTCCAGTCCTCCCTGAAGACGTCCATCGCCATGAACGGCGTGGCGCCGTACCGTCAGGTGCTAACCCATGGTTTCACCGTGGATGGCAAGGGCCGCAAGATGTCCAAGTCCCTGGGCAATGTCATCGCGCCCCAGGAGGTCATGAACGAGCTGGGCGCCGATATCCTGCGCCTGTGGGTGGCGGCCACCGACTACTCCGGTGAGATGACTGTATCCAAGGATATCCTCAAGCAGACGGCGGATGGTTATCGCCGTATCCGCAACACCGCTCGCTTCCTGCTGAGCAACCTGACCGGTTTTGACCCGGAACAGCACATGGTGGCCCCGGACGACATGATCGCCCTGGACCGCTGGATGGTGGACCGTGCCCTTCAGCTTCAGGAAGAACTGAGCGAGGACTACGGCAACTACGCTTTCCTGCGCATCTACCAGAAGGTCTACAACTTCTGCGAGGCAACCCTGGGCGGTTTCTACCTGGATATCATCAAGGACCGGCAGTACACCACCCAGGCGGACAGCCTGGCGCGGCGTTCCTGTCAGACGGCGCTTTTCCATGTGGCCGAAGCCCTGGTGCGGTGGATTGCCCCGATCCTCAGCTTCACCGCCGATGAGATCTGGCAGCACCTGCCTGGCAAGCGCGGTGACACCGTCTACTACGAGACCTGGTACGACGGCCTGACGGCGTTGCCGGAGAGCGCCGAGCTGGGCCGCGATTACTGGCGCGAGATCTACAGTGTCAAGGAGGCGGTCAACAAGTGCCTGGAAGAGGCCCGGGGCCGTGGCGAGATCAAGGGCTCCCTGAGTGCCGAAGTCACGCTCTACTGTGAAGGTGACCTGGCCCACAAGCTGGAGCATCTGGGCGAGGAGCTGCGCTTCGTGCTGATTACGTCAGAGGCCACCGTCCGGCCGGTATCGGAAGCCGAAGGCGCCGAGCAGACCGGGTATGAAGGCCTGCTGGTGAAAGTGACGCCGGCCACCCACACCAAGTGTGAGCGTTGCTGGCATCACCGCGCTGACGTGGGTCAGAACGAGCAATACAGTGACCTCTGCGGTCGCTGTGTGACCAATGTGGAAGGCCCGGGCGAGACCCGTTCCTTCGCCTGATCCGGGAAGCGACATTGATGGATGCTGCCATGACCGATGAGCAGACCGGCACCAAACTGAAATGGCTATGGCTGGCGGTGGCTGTCATTGCCCTGGACCTCGGTACCAAGGCGCTGGCCACTGCGTTGCTGACCTACGGCGATCCGGTGCCGGTCATGCCGCTCTTCAATCTGACCTTGCTCCATAACACCGGCGCTGCGTTCAGCTTCCTGGCGGATGCCGCAGGCTGGCAGCGCTGGTTCTTTGTGGCTCTGGCGGTGATTGTAAGCGGTGTTCTGATCTACTGGCTGAAAGGACTGAAGCGGGAAGAAACCTGGACCGCTATTGCCATTGCCCTGATCCTTGGCGGTGCCATCGGTAATGTCTATGATCGCGTGGTCCACGGCTATGTGGTCGATTTCCTGCATTTCTACTGGCAGGACTGGCACTTCCCGGCGTTCAACCTGGCCGACACCGCCATCACCATCGGTGCCGGCATGATGATTCTCGATATTTTCCGCAGGCCTTCCGGGAAGGCGGCGGATGGGAGTGAGTGATACCCATGAAAGATCTGCCCATTGACCGGGGAACCCGGGTGACCCTCCATTTCGCCCTCAAGTTCACCGATGGCGAAGTGATTGATTCCACCTTCGATAAAGACCCGGCCTCGCTGGAAATCGGCGATGATAATCTACCGGAGAATTTCGAGGCCTACCTTATGGGGCTCAAGGCTGGCGACCGGGAAATCTTTGAGGTACCCCCCGAGAAAGCCTTTGGTCAGCACAACCCGAGCAATGTACAGACCTTCAAACGCCACGAATTCAGCGCCGACATGGTGCTGGAGCCGGGAGTGATGATCTCCTTTGCCGACGCCCGCCAGAGCGAGTTACCCGGTGTGGTCAGCCGCGTGGAAGGCGATCAGGTGGATGTGGACTTCAACCATCCGCTTGCGGGGCGTACACTGATGTTTGAGGTGGAAATCATCGACGTTGAACCTGTTGCGACCGCACACTAGTTGGCGGTTTGCTTCAGATTACGAGGATTCGATGTGGGGTGTTGCCTTCCGGGACCTTCAAAAACATGGACGTTTTTGAAGAGCCTCCAGGGATGGATTCACGGCGTGTCCCGGAAGGCAACACCCCGCAGCGAAGCCAGACTCCTAAGTCAGCCGGCCCGAGTAATATAGGCAACATGCAAATACGACTAGCCAACCCCCGCGGCTTCTGCGCCGGGGTAGACCGAGCCATAGAAATCGTCAACCGGGCCCTGGAGGTCTTCGGCGCCCCCATCTACGTGCGCCACGAAGTGGTCCACAACAAGTATGTGGTAGACGATCTGCGCAATCGCGGCGCCATCTTCGTGGACGAACTGGATGAAGTGCCCGACGACACCCTGGTGATCTTCAGCGCCCACGGCGTTTCCCAGGCGGTCCAGAATGAAGCCGCCAACCGTGGCCTGAAAGTCTTCGACGCCACCTGCCCGCTGGTTACTAAAGTCCACCTGGAAGTCATGCGCTACAGCCGCGACGGCCGCGAATGCATCCTGATCGGCCACCATGGGCATCCGGAAGTGGAGGGCACCATGGGCCAGTACGATCACGGCAATGGCGGTGATATTTACCTGGTGGAAGACGAGAAAGACGTCGCCAGTCTGGAAGTGAGGGATCCCTCGCGCCTTTCCTACGTCACCCAGACCACCCTATCCATGGACGATACCGCCCGGGTCATAGATGCCCTGCGGGAGAAGTTCCCCCAGATTGAAGGCCCCCGCAAGGACGACATCTGCTACGCCACCCAGAACCGCCAGGACGCCGTCAAGCAACTGGCCAGCGACTGCGACCTGATGCTGGTAGTAGGCTCCCCCAACAGCTCCAACTCCAACCGCCTGCGGGAACTGGCCGAGCGCATGGGTACGCCTGCCTACCTGATTGACGAGGCAGGCCAGATCGACCCGAAATGGCTTGAAGGCCGCAAAGTTGTCGGTGTGACTGCTGGCGCTTCCGCGCCTGAGGTGTTGGTCAATGACGTTATTAAGCGCCTCCAGGACCTGGGTGGCACCGCCCCTGAGGAAATCGCGGGTCGGGAGGAGAATATCGTCTTCTCCATGCCGAAAGAGCTTCGGATCGACGCCGTAAACGTCTAGTCGGCGGGCCACTCCAGCTCTCGCGCCTCGCCCACCTTAAACCCCTCTCCCTCAGGGAGAGGGGTGGGGAGAGGGTGGTGCGATATCGCCCAGCTTCCTGTTCCCCGCTCCCCACATCTGCCCGGCTAACGAATGCATCCAACCTGTGACCTTCATCACGCCCCGGCTGTCCTCCTTACCGTTTATCCGCCAACAAAAACCACTCGTCGCGTCGCCATGGATGGCACAATGGACGCCGGTTAATCTTTCTGTAAGTCATGATGGAAGTGGACTATGCGCGGAAGAGAACGAAGTTCTGGTTTTACGATGATTGAGTTGCTGGTCGCGATGGCGGTGATGGCAATCATTCTGGGTCTTGTGGTCCCCTCCTTCCAGGGAATTATTCGATCAAACCAGGTCACCACGGAAGCGAATGCCTTTATGTCGGCCGTTCAGCTAGCTCGTAGTGAAGCGGTCAAACGAGGGGGCGTGGTGTCGCTGTCTGCAAACGGGGCGGATTTTGGTGAGGGCTGGTGCGTTCACACCGGCGCTGACTGCGCTGCCAACCTTATCCGTGAGTTTGACGAACCAAGTTCGGATTTTGCCGCCGGCTTCACCACCGTTGCCTTCAACCAGCGGGGAGAGCGGGATGCCCTTGGCACACTCCAGGTCCAGGTCCGGCCTGCGGACTGCGCCGCTGGTGAGGCGGGCGCCGAACGGGAAATCAGCATACTGACAAGTGGCCAGGTTCGGATGGGGAGGAATGATTGTCCATGAGCAACGGTGATTCAGGTTTTCACGGCATAACGCCGGGCAAGCCGCGTGGGCAGGGTGGTTTCGGTCTGATCGAGGTGCTGGTTTCGCTGCTGATCCTCGCTATCGGTCTGCTGGGGCTGGGGTCGCTTCAATCCACCGGTCTGACCATGACCAGCGAGGCCCGTAACCGCAGCCAGGCCATTTTCCTGGCCGAGGATATTTTTGAGAGGGCTCGGGCCAACAGGAGCAACCTGGCGGCATACAACGTTGATGCTCTTGATGACCCGGACTGTGACGAGGACTTTTCAATCGACAATGGCGGGGTTGCGGCGGATGATCTCGCCGAATGGCAGAACTCGCTTGCATGTCTGTTACCCAATGGAACCGGTGCTGTGGACGTGGTTGATAACACGGTAACCGTCCAGGTGACCTGGGATACCAACTCGGGCAACGACGATGACGGCTCACTGACCATGGCGGCGGAGATCTGATGATGGCCAGTTTGATAATGACCAATCAAAGCCTTCCCGGAAAGCAAAAGGGGCTGTCGCTGGTTGAGCTGATGATCGCCCTCCTTTTGGGGACTGTGTTAACGCTGGGCGTTACCCAGGTCTTTCTGGGCTCAAACCAGACCTACAGAACCAGTGATGCCGTTGCCATGTTGCAGGAGAATCTACGTTTCTCTCTGTCCCGGCTGAGTCGCGACGCACGGATGGCCGGCCATTACGGTTGCCTGATCGGACAGCCAACGGAACATCTCGACACAGGAAACGCGGCCTACAATGAAGACCTTTTTGACTTCGAGCGCGCGGTCGTTGGCTGGGAGGCTCCCAACACCGGCTTGGGGGACGATCACGAGCTGGAGGCGTTTGTCGCTGGGAATGGCGGCTGGACAAACGGTGAAGGTGATGGCGTGCCAGCAGTGGTTGCTGACAATGCCCTGCAGGGGACCGATCTTCTGGTGCTCAATGGCGCTGTGCGGGCTCAGGTCGATTTGGCGGGCAATCCTTCGCCGCCGGCGAATACGATTGGCGCTGCGGGGGAAACGGGCATTCCCCAAGGGACTATCCTGATTGCCGTAATGGGCGATTGCAGTGGTGGAGATCGGTTCCAGAAGTCAAATGATGCCAATGCAAGCTCTATTACAAAGGGGGTTGGAGGAACACCGGGTAACACGAACGCCGAAGATCTGGCTGACCATACGGATGACTCATCCGTCTACACCTACCGGAGTACCGGCTATTTTGTCGGTTTAGGCGCTGATGGCGAACCGGCGCTGTTCCAGGTTGCCCTGGAACCTGGAGCACCCGATGGCAACCCTATCGAGATCGTGTCCGGCGTGGAAGGTATGCAAGTGCTATACGGGATCCGGCAGAATGAACGTCGGGCCGAGACCTACGTTCCGGCGGACCAGGTCAATGCCTGGGAGGATGTGGTTAGCGTACGGTTTGCCCTGTTGATGCGGTCCGGCGACGGGATCCTTGATGAGGACAACGCCAGGACCTTCAACCTGGTGGGTACGGAACTGGATCCAGGGGCTGATCGCAGGGCCCGTCTGGTTGGCTCGTTTACCGTTGGTATCCGGAACCGTTTGGAGTGAGGTCCATGAGTGAGAGCAGAATATTGAACGGTTTCCCTGAATCAATAGTCGTCCGGAAGGACCAGTCGGGGTCGGCGCTGATCGTCTCCCTCATCATGTTGCTACTGTTGAGCCTGATTGGCGTCGCCGGTATGCAGAGCACCACCCTGCAGGACCGGATGACCGGCAACCTGCAGGATCAGGAACTGGCCTTCCAGGCAGCGGAAGCGGCGGTAAGGGAGGCGGAGGATTTCCTGCGTAATAATCCACCAGCGAATTTCCCCAATAACGATGGACTCTATCGGGTCAATGCCGACAATCGCCCCGACTGGATGGACGATATCGAGGATAACGGCAACGGTATTATCGAGTATGGGGAGGACATCGACAGGACATCATCGCGGCCTGTTTATTACATCGAACAGATTGACTCGATCGTCCCGCCCGGGACAGACCTGTCCACTTTTACAGAGCCGGTGTATTACCGGGTGACCGCACTCGGTTATGGCGGTTCCGAGGATGCCGTGGCGGTGATCACCACGGTATTCAAGAACAAGTAACTTGCTCCAGGGATCTGGAGCAGCGGAGATTGGGCTATGAATCTATTGAAAGCTTGTATGAAAAAAATCCGGATAGCGTGCGACCAGAGGGTAGCGCATTGCGGGGCGGCTTTGTTGCTTATCATGGCGCCTCTCCAGTATTCCTCAGCCGAAGTGGCCCAGTCTCCCTTGTTCCTGGGTGGAGGTAGTGGTGTACCGGGTAACCTAGTGTTAACACCCTCGGTAGAGTATCCGACTATACAGAGTCTGGCGAACCTCGGGAATTACAGTCCTAATACGAAATTCGAAGGTTACTTCGATCCGGGCAAATGCTATCGCTACAGTTATGCCGGGGATAACCACCAGAACAATCACTTCTACCCCTCAAGTACGACGTCATCACGTACCTGTAGTGGTTCTGGAGAATGGAGTGGTAACTTTCTGAACTGGGCGCTGACCCAGACGATCGATCCGTTCCGTAAGGTGTTGACCGGGGGCTATCGCGTCAGGGATACCGCTACCGAAACCTGGTTGGAGAAAGCCCGCCATCCTGGCCAGAGTGGCCTTACTGTCAAGGACCTCAATGATGGAGCCCTTGTCGCCGGGGCAACTCCCTTTAACGTAGACCGTATCCGGGTAAAAATCGAAGGCCTCGAAAAAGACATGCGGTTCAGCCTCAATAACCGCTCTGTTGATGCGTCGCAGGAATGGTATGACCCGTCGGAAAGTATCAGGACTCAGGATAATAATAGTTATCGCGCGGCTGTTCGTGTCAAGGTGTGTGATACATCTGTGGGGTTGGAAGATAACTGCCGTCAGTACAGCCAGGGCTGGAAACCCGAAGGTCTGATTCAGCAGAATGCCCGGGATATCCGCTACAGCGTGTTTGGCTATTTGAACGATCCGGGAAGCTCCCGGGACGGTGGCGTTCTGCGGGCAAATCAGAAATACGTTGGCCCGCAGCGGTTTGTTGAGGGTGAGGGCTTTTTGGCTAATCCGAATGCGGAGTGGGACGAGGAAACTGGTGTCCTTGTTGACAACCCCAATCCCGATGACGCCGAAAGCACTCCTGGAAGTATCACTAATAGCGGTGTTATCAACTACATAAATAAATTTGGGCAACTGAACAGTTATGATCAGAAAGCACTGGATCCGGTGAGCGAGCTCTACTACGCCGCTACCCGCTACCTGAAAAACCAGGGCAATGTTCCTAGCTACTCGGCACTTAGTGGGAGCGATGTCGCCCGGTACACGGACAACTTTCCCGTTATCACGGATTGGGACGATCCGATCCAGTATGAGTGTCAGTCCAACGTCATCCTTGGGATAGGCGATGTAAACACTCACGATGATGGCAACCTACCTGGGACAAGTTATAGAGGAGACGAGCCCTCATTGCCTGACGAGGTCAGCGACGATGATACGGTCGATGTAACCACTGCGACGAACAAGGTCGGTGATCTGCAAGGGATTAATAATCTTGGAGAGAACCAATTCACTGGGCGTGAGAATACAGCCTACATCGCCGGCCTCGCTTACGATAATCACACCGTTGACATGCGACCGGATCTCCCCGGCAAACAAACCGCGTCGACGCACTGGGTTGATGTTCTGGAAAACCAGGCCCTGGCCTCTCCGTCAAACAATCAGTACTACCTGGCGGCGAAGTACGGTGGGTTTGATATTCCAGAAGACGAAGAGGAAGAAGCCGCTGACTTTGACCCCTATACAAGAACCGAACCATTGCCTGAAGGATGGTGGCATACCAACAACGAAACGGTCTCTGTCGGAGGTACCAGTTTCAAGCGCCCTGACAATTTTTACACCGCCGGTGAAGCAGGCAAGATGATCGAAAGTCTGCGGGAAGCGTTCAGAAACATCACTGCCGAAATGTCCAGCTCTGCCTCTTCGGTGGCCGCCAACTCCACGTCGCTTCAGTCCGACACCGCCATCTTCCAGGCGTCATTCGACAGCTCCGCCTGGAGTGGTAACCTGAGCGCCTTTGAGCTTAGCGCTGGGGGTGTAATCTCCGTGGCTCCTATATGGTCGGCGGCGGAGAAGCTAGACGATATGAGTGACGTTGAGATTGGCAATCGGAACATATTGACTGCCGCGCCATTAGCCGATGTCGGGGATATCATGCTGACGTCAACAGGGCAAGGCTTTGAATGGGCCGATCTGGCAGAGGATCAACGGGATGCCCTTCGAATGACCGAAAGCGGCACCATGTCGGAAGTCTCAATGGGGCAGAACCGACTGGACTATCTTCGTGGGCTCCGTACCCAGGAGCAGACAGATACAAACCAGACGCTACCGTTCCGGCAGCGTGACAGTCGCCTTGGAGACATTGTCAATTCGTCACCTCAATACGTACATCAGGAGAATTTCGGGTATTACTTCCTTGACTCCGTACCCGGGTTTGGTGACGTGGACAGCTATGCCGATTTCCGGGATAGCGATGTCTATCAGGATCGTCCTCCCCTGATCCTCGTGGGTGCGAACGATGGGATGCTGCACGGGTTCAATGGCAGTATTGACCCGGATGATGGCGGTGAAGAGCTCTTTGCCTATGTGCCGGCGGGGATCTTCGACAACCTGTGGGAACTGACAGAGCCGGAATACGAGCATCGCTACTACGTTGATGGTACGCCACGGGTCAGTGATGCCTGGCTGGGCAATACCCTCGGTTGGAGAACCATTGCCGTTGGCACCACCGGTGCTGGGGGCAGGACGGTATTTGCCCTGGATGTGACCGACCCGGAGAACATGGGCGAGTCGGAAGTGCTCTGGGAATTCTCGCATCCGGATGCCGGCTACATGATGCAACAGCCATCCATATTCGCCTTGCCGAACGGTGAATTTGGTGTGGCCGTCAGCAGTGGCTACGAGTCCGGTTTCGACGATGGTGTGGTGTGGCTTCTGGAAGCAGGGACTGGCGATGTCATTGAGACCATCGAAGTGCCAACCGACGGTGCGGACCTGGGCTCACCCGTCCTGATCGATCTGGACCGGGACCGCGTGGCGGACAGGATGTACATCGGCGATACGGACGGCCGGATCTGGCGTGCGGACCTTGAGGGAACCAATACGAACAACTGGGACGACGTTACTTTGTTGTTTGAGGCGGCCGAAGACCAGAGTATTACGGCGGACCCGGTGGCGGCTCTTAACGAACAGGGGCAGGTTATGCTGTTCTTTGGCACTGGCAGTTTCCAGGATATTGGTGACAACGTAGTGCCCGAAGACCCCACCGTGGACTCGTTCTACGGGATTGTTGATCGCGGGAGTCTGGTTGAACGCGACGACCTGCTGGAACAGGAAATTCTGGCCGAAGGAACCGTAAGCGGAAACCGGGTCCGAGTGGTCTCCAAGAATGAGCCCAGCGGGAGTGCCTACAACGGCTGGTTTATCGACCTGCTCTGGAAAGAGTCCAATGGTGGTCCAGGGGCCCAGGGAGAAAGGGTGGTATCGAAAGCCCTGGTTCGTTCCGATCGGGTTATCTTTCCAACCCTGATCCCATCAGAGGATCCCTGCGCAGCGGGTGGCCGTAGTTGGTTGATGGAAGTATCCCTGAATACTGGTGGCCGCCTGGATTACCAGGTGTTTGACATCAATAACGATGGTGAGATTAACGACGAGGACAATGTCGAAGATCCCCAGTGTGAGGGTGATTGCCCGGATATACCACCTTCCGGCACGGATCCGGATATCGGTATTATCAATACCCCGACGATTGTCGAAGGCTGCGTCGACGACGATGAGTGCAAGGTTGTCAGTGGCTCTTCCGGGCAGGCGGATACGATCCAGGAGGAAGGAAACGTCAACTGGGGCCGAATCAACTGGGAACAGCTCCGATAGCACAGCCGATGATGAGCCAGCCCGAAAAACGGGCTGGCGAACACCACTAACGTACTTGATCATGGATACTGAAATGAGAAAACCTCAGATAAATGCGGGCAAGGGTTTTACGCTGATTGAGGTAATGATTGTTGTTGTTATCATCGGCATCCTCGCTGCGATCGCTTATCCCTCTTACCAGGCGCATGTGGAACGGACGCGCCGTAATTTAGCGCAGGCTGATTTGCTTGAGCTGGCCCAATGGATGGAGCGTCGTTATTCGACAGAGTTTGACTATAGGGACGGTGGCGGCGATCCGGTACTTCCATTCGATACGTCGCCAAGAAACGCTGCTGAACCAACTGCGTACAATATCAGTTTTGACGGTGCAGTTGGTCGATCCGATTTCGAGTTACAGGCTCAACCGACGGCGATGCAAAACGGTGACCGATGTGGAACCCTGACTCTGAATGAACAGGGCTCAAGAGGGGCTGACGAGGCTGATTGCTGGTAACTCCACCTAGGGGCAGCGGATATTTTCGCCACTGGCGTTTTCAACAATGCCATCGCCGTTGCGGTCTTGTGACCATATCAGTCGACCACCAAAATTAATGCGAACGTGGTTGGCTCTTTCAGCAGACCGGGAGGCCGGACACCAGGTCAGGTTGCCGATGGATCCCTTTGAACTGCCATCAGGGTTGAACTGGAAATATCGCCTTGGACCGCTTCCACTGTTACTCGGTATGATTTGGCCAGAATCGTGCAGAGTCAGCTGCTTGATGATCTGAAGTTCGTCCTGGAGTTCCCTGATGTTGTCCGGATCCAGAAATATCGCCACCGGTTGTTGCCAGTCGTTCGTGCAGGCGCCATCCGGTTGTATCGGACAAAGGGTTACTGCGGTCCTGCGATGGACTGCGGTTGTTCTGGCCAGCGTAAACGCCCGTTGAAGGTTGGTCTGGACAGAAGATGCCTGGACCCTTTCCGTAACCGGTGTCCACAAGATCGTTGTGACGGTGAACAGCATTGCACTGATCATGAGTGTGACAATCAGCTCAAGTAACGTTGCTCCCTCTTCCTTGAACTTATATATATCCATGTTTTTATCGCTTTCCCGAAGTTCAGGCCAGCGATTGTGCCCAAGGGGCGCATCCCCTGGTATCGGCATATTTCGATTCCAGAGGTAAGTCTTCACTTACACTTGAAAGCTACAGGCTTTCTTCTTATTCCATCCCCAACTTCTTCAACCGATACCGCAAGGCCCGGAAACTGATCCCCAGCCGCTTGGCTGCTGCGGTCTTGTTCCACCGGGTAGCCTCCAGGGCCTTTTCAATGGCTTGCCTTTCAATGGTCTCCAGGTACCCCTCCAGGTCCATCTCGCCATCGGGAACCGGCGGCAGTGCATCATTGTGGTCTTCAGCATGGCCGTTGGATCGGTCTTCCGGCAGGTCGATGGGCGGGGTGCCGATATGCAGGTCGTCGGCGTCGATCACTTCCGAGTCGCACAGGGTGAAGGCCCGTTCCAGGATGTTCTCCAGTTCCCGGACATTGCCGGGGAAGGCGTAGTCCCGCAGATAGGCGAGGGCGCCCTTGCTGAGCGTCGCCGGGGGGCACTCGTATTCCTTGGCGATGCGCTCCAGGATGTGCGTTGAGAGCAGGGGGATATCATCCGGTCGATCACGCAACGGTGGTACCGCCAGTTCGATCACGTTGATGCGGTAGAACAGGTCCTGGCGGAAGCTGCCGTCTTTCACCAGTTCCGGCAGGTTCTTGTGGGTGGCGCTGAGGATACGGATATCCACCGCCACCTCCCTGGATTCACCCACCGGGCGTACGGCCTTTTCCTGGATGGCCCGCAGCAGTTTGACCTGCATGGCCAGGGGCAGGTCGGCCACTTCGTCCAGGAACAGGGTGCCACCGTTGGCGCTGCGGAACAGACCATCCTTGTTCTCGTTGGCGCCGGTAAAGCTGCCCTTGCGATGGCCGAAGAACTCGCTTTCCATCAGCTCGGAGGGGATGGCCCCACAGTTAACGGCGACAAAGGGCGCATCGCTTCGTGGGCCCTGCAGGTGGATCATGCGTGCCACCAGTTCCTTACCACTACCAGACTCGCCACTGATGAACACCGGGGCCTGGCTCCTGGCCAGCTTGCGGGTCTGACTGCGTAGCCGGCGGATTTCCCGGGAGTCACCCAGCAGCAAACCGGGTTCATCCGTTTGTTCGGTTTCCTGTCTCTCTGGTTCCGACAACTTGAGGGCGCTTTGGACCAGATCCCGAAGCCTGGGCAGTTCCACCGGTTTGGAGACGAAATCGAAGGCACCGGCCTTGAGCGCTTCAATGGCGGTGTCCATGTTGCCGTAGGCGGTGATCACTGCCACCGGTGTCTCCGGAGCGTGCTCCTGTATCCAGGCGACCAGGTCGATGCCGTTACCGTCGGGCAGGTTCATGTCCGTCAGGCACAGGTGGGCGGGCTCCGCCTCAAGCAGTTCACGGGCGGTAGCCAGGTCCGGTGCTGAGCGGGTGGCGATGCCCATGCGGACCAGGGTGATCTCCAGCAGTTCGCGGATATCCGGTTCATCATCCACTATCAGCGCGGTATGGGTGGTCATGGGTGAACGTCCTTAAACTCCGTTATATCAGGCGGCCGGATGGCGCGAAGGTGATCCGGAAACAACAGCCCTGGCCGTTGTCCTTCAGTAGCGACAGGTGGGCCTGATTGGTTTCGCACAGCTCCCGGGCCAGGTAGAGGCCCAGGCCGGTGCCGCTCTTGTCAGTGGTAAAGAAAGGTTCGAAGATCGAGGCACGGTGTTCCTCGGAGATGCCCGGGCCATCGTCCTGTATATCGATGTAGGCCCGTTCGCCGTCGGCGGTGGCGCCAACCCGCAACGTCAGCGTTGCTGAGCCGGTCTGCTCCTGGCTGTAGCGCAGGCCGTTGTCGCACAGGTTGGTCAGCACCTGTTCGATCTGGCTCTTGTCGAAGCGGGCCTGGGGAACACCGGGTAACACCTCCAGGTCGATGTGGGCCGTCGTGCCATCGCGGCTTCCCCGGGCCTGCCGGTAATCCTGGGTGAAGTCTTCCAGCCACCGGGGAAGATCCACCAGCTCGGCGTTGGCCTGGCGTCGGCGGGACAGGTCCAGCACGTTCTCGATAATCCCGTTTACCCGCCGGGAATGGCGTTGCACGATCTCCAGCATGCGTTGGTCCGCCTCGCCAATCTCTCCGGATTCCTGCATGAGTTGGGCGGCATGGCTGATGGCGCCCAGGGGATTGCGGACTTCATGGGCGATGCTGGCCGTTAACCGCCCCAGGGAGGCCAGTTTCATCTGCTGGGCCTGTTGGGTCACCTTGCTCAGGTCCTCGATAAACACCAGGATCAGATCACTGTTCTCTTCGTCCAGGCGGGTAAAGCTGGCTTGTATCATGGGGGCCGCGGACTGGATCTGGCAGGGTTCGGGACGCTTTTGTGGATTCTCCTTCCAGGCCGCCAGGCCCTCCAGCAGGGCGATGGGCAGGACGCGGCTCTGGTGGCCATGGTTGCCGGTCAGGCCAAAGAGGAGTTCCTCGGCGGCACCGTTGGCCAGCCGGATACGGCCATCCTGGTCGGTGACCACAATACCGGTACGCATGCGCTGGATAATCTGTTCGTTGATCTTTTCCAGCTCCACAATGCTGCGGGCACGGAAATCGGCCAGTGCTTCACTGCGTTGCATGCGCCGGGTCACCGACTGCAGGATCAGTGCCGCACCGAAGTAGAGTATCCCCAGCGAGCCGGCACGCACGATATTGTCGACACTCTCATCCAGGGCCATGACGCCCCACCCGGAAATGGCCAGGGAGCATATGGCTGCTAGGGCGGCATAGAAGATGCCCATGCGGCTGGGGGTCAGGATGTTGCCCGCCGCCACCGTGATAATGATCAGGTTGGCCAGGCCATTGGTAATGCCGGTACTGGTCGCCAGGAAGAAGTGGATAGCGAGGATGTCGAACAACAGGGAGAGAGTGATATGGCGCTGGCTGAGCCGGAAGCCCTGCATCAGCAGTATGCCGATAATGACGTTGAGCGCCAGGTAGGCCAGCACCCCCGACTGGTACTGGACCGGCAGGCGCATGGGGTGATCCATTTGCGCCGGATCCACAAACAGCAGGCCGGCCAGCACCAGGCTGATCACAATCCGGTATACGTTATACACCCGGAAAAGCCTGTGGCTCTGTGCAGGGGGAGCCGGTATCAGGGGGCTGGCGGGTTGTTCGGTATTTTCCGGCGGAGCGTCTTTCAAGCGGACATCTCTTGCGTTGTTGCAATGGGTTTATGGGGCTTTCCATGCCTCAACGCAGCAGAAATCCGTTCTGCACACCGTTATAATAGCCTTTTCACGGCAACAGGTTACAGGAGCGGAGCATGTCTGAGCAGCCAGGTGCAGGAACGGTGGGCCAGATCACCCGGAAACTCACTGTCGTCATGGCACAGATGGATTTCCTGGTGGGGGACATACCCGGAAACACCCGCCTGGTCATCAATGCGGTCCGCAAGGCCGAGCAGGAGCATAACGCAGATCTGGTTGTATTTCCGGAACTTTGCCTCACCGGCTATCCTCCGGAAGACCTGTTGCTGAGGCCAAGCCTGGAGTTGAGGGTGGCCGACGCGCTGGCAGAGCTGTGCCAGGCCGGCCTGCAGGCTGCCTGTGCTATCGGGGCGCCGGTCCGTCAGGGCGGGCTGCTGTACAACGCTGCCCTGGTGGTGGATGGTGGCGAGGTTGCCGCTACCTACTGCAAGCAGTTCCCGCCCAACTACCAGGTGTTCGACGAAAAGCGTTACTTTGCCGCCGGCTCCGACACCTGTGTCCTGGAGTTGCGGGGTGTGCCCGTCGGGCTCACGGTGTGTGAGGATATCTGGAGTGAGGGGCCGGTCGAGCGAGCGGCTGCCGCTGGCGCCCAACTGCTGATCAACCTCAACGCCTCCCCCTACGATATCGGCAAGCAGGCCCGTCGCAAGGCACTGCTGGAAGGCAAATCCCGGGATAACGCCATCAGTATCATCTACGTCAACCTGGTGGGCGGGCAGGATGAGCTGGTGTTCGACGGCGGCTCCCTGGTCTATGACCATTCCGGTGGGCTGGCGCTGGAAGCTCCCCAGTTCGATGAAGGCCTGTATGCCGTGGAGTTCCTCTACGACCGCCATTGCCAGCCGCTTTCACGGCCACCGCTTCCCGAACCTTCCCTGGAGGAAAACATCTACAGGGCCCTGGTGCTCGGCGTCAGGGACTACGTCAACAAGAACGGCTTCCGTTCCGTGGTGCTGGGGCTTTCCGGTGGCATCGACTCCGCGGTCACGCTGGCGGTTGCGGTCGATGCCCTGGGGGCGGACCGGGTGCGGGCGGTGATGATGCCGTTCCGCTACACCTCATCCATGAGCCTGGAGGATGCCGAGGCACAGGCCAGAGCCCTGGGCGTGCACTACGATGTCTTCTCCATTGAGCCCATGTACGATGCCTTCATGGCTACCCTGGCCGGCCCCTTCGAAGGCACCAGCCCCGACACCACCGAAGAGAACCTGCAGGCGCGCCTGCGAGGCGTGCTGTTGATGTCCCTGTCCAACAAGTTCGGGTCCCTGGTGCTGACCACCGGCAACAAGAGCGAGCTGGCGGTGGGTTACTCCACCCTCTACGGCGACATGGCCGGTGGTTTTGATGCCCTCAAGGACGTACCGAAGACCCTGGTATTCCGCCTGGCCCGGTACCGGAATACCCTCGGCCCGGTCATCCCGGAGCGGGTAATTACCCGCCCCCCGTCCGCTGAACTGGCGCCAGACCAGAAGGATGAGGACAGCCTGCCCGGTTACGATATCCTGGACCAGATCCTCAACCTGTACGTGGAAAGGGATTTCAGTGCCGAAGCCATTGTGGCGGAAGGATTTGATCGCGCCGATGTGGAACGGGCCGTGCGGCTGGTGGATATCAACGAATACAAACGCCGGCAGGCGCCGATCGGCGTCAGGATCACCGAACGGGGATTCGGCAAGGACCGGCGCTATCCCATTACCAATGGCTGGAAACCCGGCAACTGAAGAAAGGAAATTGGGGCTGCCACGTTGCGGCAGCCCCGGAAGGCGTCAGTCCCCAAGCAGGCCGAAGGTGACCACGTTCAGCAATGACCGGTTCTCGGGCGTCAGGTCACGGCCCTGGAAGTTCAGGTTACGGTCGAAAGCCTCGCTGCCCGGGTAGTTGACGGCCAGCAGGCGGATCGCGTCCTTGGCGGCATCATCCAGTTCCAGAGCCTGGTAGGTTTCCGCCATCAGGATCAGGGCTTCCTCCGTGGAAGGTGACTCGGGGTAGTTCTCCACCACATAACGGGCCCGGTTGTTGGCGGCCAGGTAGGCCTGCCGACGGATGTAATAGTTGGCGGCGTGGAGTTCCAGCTCTGCCAGCCGGTTACGGATGGCAATCATGCGCTGGCGGGCATCCGGGGAGTACTCGCTGTCCGGGTAGCGGCTCAGCAGTTCGGAGAAATCCTGGAAGGCCCGGCGCTGCTCACCGGGATCGCGGTCGGTGGGGTCCACTCCCAGGTATCGTGTTGCCAGCCCCACGTCCAGGTTGTAGGAGGCCAGGCCCCGCATATACAGGGCATAGTCCGCCTGTTCGCTTTGCGGGTTCAGGCGCAGGAAACGGTCAGCGGCGCTGCGGGCGCCTTCCAGGTCCAGGTTCTGGTAGCGGGCGTAGATCAGGTCGAGTTGGGCCTGTTCAGCATAGCGACCGAACGGGTAGTAGGTCTCCAACTGGTCCAGGTTGCTCTCCGCCTCGTTGAAGTTGCCCGAGTTCATGGCGCTGCGGGCTTCCTCGTAGTAGGTCTCTTCCGGCAGTACCTCTGCCTCCTCCTGGGTGGAAGCGCAGGCGCCCAGAACCAGTGTGGCGGCCACTAATACACAACGAAAACCTGATCTCATGCCTGAATCCCGTATAATAACGTTTGAGCCGGTGGCTCCCACCGGAATCGGCCATTGTAACGGCCTTGTCCGCTGTTGTGCAGTGGGTTAACGGACATTCACCAGGGGCGACTGCAAAGACCGGGGTTCCGGCTTTGCTGACTGAGCAGTCCCTCAAACGGCCCGGGGCCAGTATGACAGAACTTTCCCGAATTCGTGCCTCATTCGAGGTGCCCCATGAACTCTCCGACCGGCGGCTGGACCAGGCGGTGTCGGAGCTGATGCCAGAACATTCCCGGTCGCGGCTACAGGGCTGGATCAAAGACGGACACCTCACCCTCAATGGTCGCCGGTGCAAACCGCGGGAAAAGGTGATGCTCGGAGACCGCATCGAACTGGATGCGGAGCCCGAGGCGCAGGTGGAATGGCAGGCGCAGGCCATTGAGCTGGACGTGGTCTACGAGGACGAGCACCTGCTGGTGATCAACAAGCCTGCTGGCCTGGTGGTGCATCCGGCGGCGGGCCACGCCGATGGTACCCTGGTCAACGCGCTCCTCAACTATGCGCCGGAGGTGGAGAACCTGCCCCGGGCGGGCATCGTCCATCGGCTGGATAAGGATACCTCCGGCATTATGGTGGTTGCCCGCAGCCTGATTGCCCATACTTCCCTGGTGGATCAGCTTCAGGAGCGGACCATGGGACGTGAATACGAAGCCGTGGTGGTGGGCGAACTCACCGGTGGGGCCACCGTGGACGCCCCCATCGGTCGCCATCCCCGCGACCGCAAGAAGATGGCCGTGGTGGCCTCGGGCAAGCCCGCCGTCACACACTATCGGCTTGTGGAACGCTTCGCCGCCCACACCCATGTCCGGTGCAAGCTGGAGAGCGGTCGTACGCATCAGATCCGCGTCCATATGGCCCATGTGAGGCACCCGCTGGTGGGTGACCCACAGTATGGCGGTCGCCTGCGGCTACCGAAGGGAACCACCGAGGCTTTGCGGGAGGTGCTGGCCGGGTTCCAGCGCCAGGCACTCCATGCCCGCCAACTGACCCTGGAGCATCCGGAGACCGGCGAAATCCTCACCTGGGAAACGCCGCTCCCGGAGGATTTCGAGCAGTTGCTGGCGGCCTTGCGCCGACACGCGAAGGAACTGGAAAGCCATGAGTTCTGAGTTACCGGTGATCCACCCTGACTGGCCGGCACCATCCCGGGTGCGGGCCCTGTGCACCACCCGGTCCGGTGGTGCCAGCTCCCCCCCCTGGGACAGTTTCAACCTGGGAGACCATGTAGGTGACAACCACGGGGATGTCCTGGAAAACCGGCGCCGGCTGGCCCACTGGGCCCACCTGGAAACGGAGGACTTCCACTGGCTGCAACAGGTGCATGGTACCGATGTCGCGCGCCTGCCCGGAGACGACCCTCTTGCCGATGCGGCGGTGACGGACCGGCCCGGCGTCGTCTGCACGATCCTGACGGCGGACTGCCTGCCGGTCCTGTTCTGTAACAGGGAGGGAACGCAGGTGGCGGCGGCCCATGCCGGTTGGCGGGGGCTGGCCGATGGTGTACTGGAGAATACGGTAGCAGCGTTTGATCAGTCTGCACAGGTACTGGCCTGGCTGGGGCCGGCCATTGGCCCTGAACGCTTTGAGGTGGGGCCGGAGGTGCGGGAGCGTTTCCTGGCGTTCAGCCACCAGTTGGACCCGTGCTTCGCCCTGTCACCGGATCGCCCCGGGCATTTCCTGGCCGATATTGTCGGACTCGCCCGGTTCCGTCTGCAGCAGGCCGGTGTCGAAGCCATCCATGGTGGTGACTGGTGCACGGTCAGTGAGCCGCAACGGTTCTTTTCCTATCGCCGGGACGGCCAGACCGGTCGCATGGCATCCTGTATCTGGCTGGAACCCTGAACATCAGCCCCGCCATCCACTGATCCCTGTCAATTTTCTGACACTTTTGGCCGTCTTCGTCTTGAAGTCCCCCCAGTTGGCCCTACATTAAAGGTCAAAGCAATCCGCATGTCGTTTGCCGCGGGAATGATTCCGCCAGGTTGTTGGGCAAAGGCATTGATAGCAAGAACTGGGGATGACAGACCATGAGAATTGACAAACTCACCAGCCGGTTACAGACCGCCCTTGCAGACGCCCAGTCACTGGCGGTTGGCAGGGACCACAACTTTATCGAGCCCATCCATCTGATGCATGCACTGCTGGACCAGGAAGGCAGTGGTATCAAGCCGCTGCTCAAGCAGGCCGGGGCCGAACCCAACCGCGTGCGTCAGGCGATCGCCTGGGAGATCGAGAACCTGCCGGAAGTGAAAGGCTCGGCGGGCGATGTTTCCATGTCCAACGACATGGGGCGCCTGTTCAATGTGGCAGACAAGCTGGCCCAGCAACGTGGCGACCAGTTTATTTCCAGTGAACTTATGCTGCTGGCGGCGCTGGAAAACCGGGGCACCCTCGGGCGCGTGCTGAAAGAGCAGGGTGTGACAAAGGAAGGCCTGGAAAAGGCGATTGACGAGATCCGCGGTGGTGAAGCGGTTAACGATGCCGGCGCTGAGGAAAATCGCCAGGCCCTGTCCAAGTACACCATTGACCTGACCGAGCGAGCCGAAGCCGGCAAGCTGGATCCGGTGATTGGCCGCGACGATGAGATCCGACGCACCATCCAGGTCCTCCAGCGTCGCCGCAAGAACAACCCGGTGCTGATTGGTGAGCCGGGTGTGGGCAAGACCGCCATTGTGGAAGGGCTGGCCCAGCGCATCGTCAATGGTGAGGTGCCGGATGGTCTCAAGGACAAGCGCGTGTTGTCCCTGGACATGGGCGCGCTGATTGCCGGCGCCAAGTTCCGGGGGGAGTTCGAGGAGCGCCTGAAAGCCGTACTCAATGAACTTGCCAAGCAGGAAGGCCAGATCATCCTGTTTATCGATGAGATCCACACCATGGTCGGCGCCGGCAAGGCCGAAGGTTCCATGGATGCCGGCAACATGCTCAAGCCGGCCCTGGCCCGTGGCGAGCTGCATTGCGTGGGCGCCACCACCCTGGATGAATACCGTGAGAACATCGAGAAGGACGCTGCCCTGGAGCGCCGGTTCCAGAAAGTGCTGGTCACCGAGCCTACCGAGGAAGACACCATTGCCATCCTCCGTGGCCTCAAGGAGCGGTATGAGGTGCACCACGGTGTCGAGGTCACCGACGGCGCGATCATCGCTGCCTCCAAGCTGTCTCACCGCTACATCACGGACCGACAGTTGCCGGACAAGGCCATCGACCTGGTGGATGAGGCCGCCAGTCAGATCCGCATGGAGATGGACTCCAAGCCGGAGGCCCTGGATCGCCTGGAGCGGCGACTGATCCAGCTCAAGATCGAGCGGGAAGCCCTCAAGAAGGAAAGCGATGCAGCCTCCAGGAAGCGGCTGGAAGAGTTGTCCAGTGTCATTTCCGGTGTTGAGCGGGAGTACGCTGACCTGGAGGAAGTCTGGAACACCGAGAAGGCAGCATTGCACGGCTCCCAGAAGATCAAGAGCCAGCTTGAGCAAGCCCGCATCGACCTGGAGAACGCCCGCCGCGCCGGAGACCTGGGCAGGATGTCCGAGCTCCAGTACGGTACCATCCCGGAACTGGAGCGGCAGCTGGATATGGCCAGCCAGGCCGAGATGATGGAGATGAAGCTGCTGCGTAACCGGGTCACCGACGAGGAGATCGCCGAGGTGGTCTCCAAGTGGACTGGCATCCCGGTGTCCAAGATGCTGGAAGGGGAGCGCGACAAGCTGATGCGCATGGAAGAGGCATTACATCAGCGTGTCATTGGTCAGGATGAGGCCGTTGAGGCCGTGGCCAACGCCGTGCGTCGATCGCGGGCGGGGTTGTCTGATCCCCACCGGCCCAACGGCTCTTTCCTGTTCCTCGGGCCAACCGGGGTGGGCAAGACCGAGCTGTGCAAGTCGCTGGCGGCCTTCCTGTTCGACACCGAGGAGGCCATGGTCCGTATCGACATGTCCGAGTTCATGGAAAAACACTCCGTGGCCCGGCTGATTGGTGCGCCTCCCGGCTACGTGGGTTACGAAGAGGGTGGCTACCTGACCGAGGCCGTGCGCCGTCGGCCATACTCTGTGCTGTTGCTGGATGAGGTGGAGAAGGCCCATCCGGATGTGTTCAACATCCTGCTGCAGGTGCTGGAAGATGGGCGCCTGACCGATGGTCAGGGGCGCACCGTGGACTTCCGCAATACGGTGATCGTCATGACCTCCAACCTGGGGTCAGATATCATCCAGCAGAAGGCCGGGGAGGAAAACTACGAGGCCATGAAGAACGCCGTCATGGAGGTGGTGGGTACCCACTTCCGTCCGGAGTTCATTAACCGGGTGGATGAAGTGGTGGTGTTCCATCCCCTGGCGGAGAACCAGATCCGTGGTATCGCCAGCATTCAGATCGAGTCACTCGGCAAGCGTCTTAAGGACCAGGATATGCGGCTGGAGCTGGACGACTCCGCTATGGATCTGCTGGCGGAAGTGGGGTATGACCCCGTCTACGGTGCCCGACCGCTGAAGCGGGCTATCCAGCGCATGATCGAAAACCCGCTGGCCCAGCGGCTGTTGCAGGGGGAATTTGTCTCCGGTGACGTGATCCGGGCAACGGTGAAGGACCACCAACTGGTGTTCAGCAAGGGTTGATACAACAGGGCAGGAGCCTCTGGTACGGGTGGCGGCCCCTGGGTCATGGAATACCCGGTCCGGGGGCCGCTGCAGCCCACTATCTCTGGAGGCTTTCCTGAGCCTGCCGATCATGGCTCCATAGGTAGCAGAATGGTATTGCTGCCCCGAGCACCACGCCGACAACCACGAAGATGCTGATGCCCAGGTTGTGGCCGCTCATTGCGCCAAGTACCCAGGGGGTCCCGGCCATATCGGTGGCGATATAGCTTGTGGCAGCCATGCCGGTGTAGTGCATGCCGCACACCGCTGCGCCCATGACCGGAGCACTGAGCAACATCAGCCAAAGCCCGCTAAGGTGGAAGGCAATCCAGAGGGCTGCGGTTGCGGCGACCACGGCGATGACTACCGACAGGGCAACTATGGAAGGGTCGTACTGAAGCGTTGCCGGCATCAGCATTGCTTCCATTCCGATGTAGTGCATGGCAGCAACACCTAGGCCCATGACCAGTCCACCGCCAACCAGGCGAGGCATGGAGCGCCTCCCCAGGCCGGCAATCGCGAGTCCGGCGGCGCTGGCTGCGATAGCCACAAGCGCCGAGAAGATGGTTATGCCGGTGTCATAGGTCACCACCATGGGCATACGGTGGGCCACCATGGCGATGAAATGCATTGCCCAGATGGCGCCGCCACCCATGGCGACCCCGCCGAGCAGGATAATGGCGATTCGTTGTGCCCCGGTACGTGCCGAGGCGAGTCCCCCCGCCAGTTCCAGTGCGGTGAGTGCCCCGAGTATCGAGACAACATAAGAGATGAATACCAGGCCCAGGTTATAGCTTCCGTCCATTACAATACCTCCCATGCCCCGGTCGGTCGCTGAAATCCCCCCCCCTGGCCCTCAGTGGTGCCCGAAGGTCCGCTCTGCCAGTTGGGGGAGCGTCAGAAATAGCCTAGTGTTCGCGGTGAATTTCCGCTGGCAATGATACAAAACGAAACGAAAAGGAAACGCAGCCTGACAATTGGCCGCAGGCGACACACAGGAAGTGCTTGGGGTGATGGGCAAATTGAACATGGGGCAGGGTATGGCTGGGTGGTTAGCGGCCCCGGGGGTGACTGGCTGCCCGGACTCCCAGGTCGTGCAGTGCTGAGGATCAGGCGGGAGCTTCCCCGCCTGATCCTCAGCATTGCGGCAGAATTATCTGAGCGCACTAGCCGCCGGAAACACGACATTGAAGCGTTGCTTATGACTCGGCTTCGCCGCAGCTCTCACTGACAATGTCCTCGAACTGCTGCTTCTTCTCCGCGATTTCCTCGGGGCTCAGGTAGCGTTGCTCGCCATCTTCCGTCACCCGGATGCGGGCGTTACTATTGATGGCCTGAAGGTTCGCCTGGGCGGTCTGGCACCGGGCCTCCCGTTGCTTGCGACGGGCTTCCTCGACAGCGGTTTCCTTCTCGCGGCGTTCCCGTTCGGCCTGGTTCTCATCGAGGGCTCTTACCTGCTCCTGGGGTGACTGCCGTTCGGCGTCGTTGCTGGACTGGCCGGTTTTCACGCTGACCCTTTCGGAGGAGCGGCCAGCCGGTTCACGGTCGCCAAAGTGCACCACACCGTTTTCATCCTCCCAGCGATAAACTGACTCCGCGGAGGCAAGGGTGGGAACCATCAGGCCAATCAGGGCCAGTAGTATCAGGCGTTGGATCATAACCGCAAAATCCCTCGAAGTTTGAACTGACGGGCAGGTGTGGCGTCTGTCGGAAAATAAGGCAGGACCAGCCACCACCAGCCATTTAACGACAATCATGCCATGGCGGGTCAAGGTTTTCCTGCATCGCTCTCAATTCTGTGAACCAGGGGGCAGCCTGGTATCCCCTCGCCAGCGCTTGGCTGGACGTTTCTGCCTGAACCAGTTGCCAAATCAAACCAAATGCACGGGAATGGGCGCTATAGAGGTGCCTGGCGCGCTGTTTCTATTGACAGAATCTTTCCCGCTGTCAGAATTACAGGTTGCCTGAAAGCAGGGGTCAATACGGCAGGCAATCCCGAGCAGTAACCCCCGTTGAATACCACACTGTGCTTCCTGTACCCCGGGTACAGGCGGTTGCTTTTTCTATCGGCAAAGCGCCCAGTATGATGGCAACCCGTTGACTGGCCCTGTTCCGGAACCCTCAGGAACCGGGCTGTCCAGGAGACAACCTCTGTCAGAAATGGTGTGGCGGAACGCCCATGCCGGCCTTCAAAAGAGGCCAAGGCACCGGGCATCCAGGCAATTCGGGACGATTCCCGTAACATTCACTCGTATATAGAGGGTACATCACGTGGAGTTATTGTCTGGTGCCGATATGCTCATCCGCTCTTTGCAGGATGAGGGTATAGAGTACATCTATGGTTATCCCGGTGGTGCGGCGCTTCATATTTATGACGCGCTGTTCAGGCAGGACAAAGTCAAGCATATTCTGGTGCGCCACGAGCAGGCTGCGGTCCACATGGCCGACGGCTACGCCCGGGCTTCCGGAAAACCAGGTACCGTACTGGTGACCTCGGGTCCTGGAGCCACCAACACAATCACCGGCATTGCCACCGCCTTCATGGATTCCATTCCCATGGTGGTGCTGTGCGGTCAGGTGGCGTCCACCCTGATCGGTGAGGATGCCTTCCAGGAAACCGACATGATCGGCGTGTCTCGCCCTGTCGTGAAGCACAACCTGTCTGTGCGTCATCCGGAGGAAATTCCGGAGATCATCCGCAAGGCTTACTACATCGCGTCCACCGGTCGTCCCGGACCGGTGGTGGTGGATATCCCCAAGGATATGACCACCCCCAACGAGCGCTATGAGTATTCCTACCCTAAAAAGGTCAAGCTGCGGTCCTACAATCCAGCGGTTCGCGGGCACACCGGTCAGATCCGCAAGGCGGTGGACATGCTGTTGTCCGCCAAGCGCCCTATCATCTACGCCGGTGGTGGTGTGATCCTGGGTAAGGCCACCGACCAGCTCACCGAACTGACCCGCATGCTGGGCTATCCGCTCACCAACACCCTGATGGGCATCGGTTGCTACCCGGCGTCGGACCCGCAGCACGTAGGCTGGCTGGGCATGCACGGGACCTACGAGTCCAACATGGCCATGCACCACTCGGACCTGATCCTGGCGGTGGGTGCGCGCTTTGATGACCGTGTCACCAATGCTACCGAGAAGTTCTGCCCCGGCGCCCGCATCATTCACATCGATATCGATCCGGCGTCCATCTCCAAGACTGTGGAAGCGGATGTGCCCATCGTCGGTCCGGTGGATGCGGTGCTCCGTGAAATGATCGGCATGGTAAAAGAATCCGAGCATAAGCCGGATGCCGATGCCCTCAAGGCCTGGTGGAAGCAGATCGACGACTGGCGGGCCTTCCATGGCATGCGCTATGAAACCAGTGACGACGTCATCAAGCCCCAGGAAGTCATTGAGATGCTGCACAAGCTGACCAATGGCGAGGCCTACGTGACCACCGACGTCGGCCAGCACCAGATGTTCGCGGCCCAGTACTACAAGTTCGACCGGCCCAACCGCTGGATCAACTCCGGTGGCCTGGGCACCATGGGCTTCGGTCTGCCCGCCGCCATGGGAGTCAAACTCAACTACCCGGATGACGAGGTACTCTGCATCACCGGCGAGGGCAGTATCCAGATGAATATCCAGGAACTGTCCACGTGCAGCCAGTACAACCTGCCGGTGAAGATCATCAACCTGAACAACCAGGCCCTGGGCATGGTCAAGCAGTGGCAGGACATGAACTACGAGTCCCGGCATTCTCAGTCCTACATGGAATCCCTGCCGGATTTCATCAAGCTGGCGGAGGCTTACGGCCATGTTGGTGTCCGGATCGAGAGGAAAGAAGATCTGGAGTCGACGTTGAAGGAAGTCCTGGCCATGAAAGACAAGCTGGTGTTTGTCGATGTTTACGTTGACCGGTTCGAGCACGTTTACCCGATGCAGGTGGCCCGAGGTGCCATGAAAGATATGTGGCTCAGCAAGACGGAGAGGGTGTGATCATGCGTCGAATCATTTCTGTTTTGCTGGAAAACGAACCGGGCGCACTGTCCCGGGTGGTCGGGCTGTTCTCCCAGCGCAACTACAACATCGAAACACTCACCGTGGCACCCACGGAGGACGAGACCCTGTCCCGTCTGACCGTTACCACCACGGGCTCCGACAAGGTCATTGAGCAGATCACCAAGCAGCTCAACAAGCTGATCGAGGTGGTCAAACTGGTGGACCTGACCGAGGGCGCGCACATCGAGCGGGAACTAATGCTGGTCAAGCTCAAGGCCAGCGGCGCCCAGCGGGCGGAGATCAAGCGGACGGTGGACATCTTCCGTGGCCAGATCGTGGATGTCACCAGCAGCGTCTACACAGTGCAGTTGGCGGGTAACAGCGATAAGCTGGATGCCTTTATCCAGGCAGTGGGCACCGCCGGCGTACTGGAAGTGGTGCGCTCGGGTGTCTCCGGTATTGCCCGTGGCGAGAAGGTTCTCAGTCTCTGAGTTTCTGAACGATTTCACCGAAAAAGGGCCCTGGAAGCGGGGCCAATACAAGACAGAGGTTACTATGCAGGTTTACTACGATAAGGATTGCGATCTTTCCATCATCCAGGGCAAGAAAGTTGCCATCCTCGGTTTTGGTTCCCAGGGCCACGCCCATGCGTGCAACCTGAAGGAATCCGGTGTGGACGTCACCGTGGGCCTGCGCCCCGGTTCCTCATCCATTCCCAAGGCGGAAGCCTATGGCCTGAAGACCGCCGATGTGCCGAGCGCCGTTGCGGCCGCTGACGTGGTCATGGTGCTGACTCCGGACGAATACCAGGCCGAGCTGTACCAGTCCCAGATCGAGCCCAACCTGAAGGAAGGCGCCACCCTGGCGTTCGCCCATGGTTTCGCCATCCACTACAACCAGATTGTTCCCCGTAAGGACCTGGATGTGATCATGGTGGCTCCCAAGGCCCCGGGTCACACCGTGCGCACCGAGTTCGAGCGTGGCGGCGGTATTCCTGACCTGATCGCCATCTTCCAGGACGCCTCCGGCAACGCCAAGAACCTGTCCCTGTCCTACGCCAGCGGCATCGGCGGTGGTCGCACCGGCATCATCGAAACCACCTTCAAGGACGAGACTGAAACCGACCTGTTTGGTGAGCAGGCGGTCCTGTGTGGCGGTACCGTTGAACTGGTCAAGGCTGGTTTCGAGACACTGGTGGAAGCCGGTTATGCGCCGGAAATGGCGTACTTCGAGTGTCTGCACGAACTCAAGCTGATCGTTGACCTGATGTACGAGGGCGGTATCGCCAACATGAACTACTCCATCTCCAACAACGCGGAGTATGGTGAGTACGTGACCGGTCCGGAAATCATCAACGAACAGTCCCGGGAAGCCATGCGTAATGCCCTCAAACGCATCCAGAGCGGTGAGTACGCCAAGATGTTCATCTCCGAAGGTGGGCTGAACTACCCGTCCATGACGGCCCGTCGTCGTCAGAACGCCGCCCATGAGATCGAAACCGTGGGTGAGAAGCTGCGTTCCATGATGCCGTGGATCACCGCGAACAAGATCGTGGACAAGGACAAGAACTGATTCCCCCGGGAAACGGTTCCCTCCTGGAAAACGCGGCCTTCGGGCCGCGTTTTTTTGTTCCAGGGGCGACCATGATTTTTCCCGATTTGCCCCAGGGGGTTATACTGGATAATTCACCCATGACGGAATTGGATTCATGAGCGACGCCAAGAAAAGCGCCAAAGTCCCGGAAAACGACAACGACCTGCGACCGGGTGAAGTGGAAGAAGAAGAGGTGGTGGAAGGTGACCGGGTCCGTCGTCGCGGTATCTATCTCCTGCCCAACCTGCTGACAACAGCCTCACTCTTTTCCGGTTTCTACGCCATTGTGTCGGCGGCCAATGGCATGTTTGCCAATGCGGCCATCGCCATCTTTGTATCCATGATCCTTGATGGTTTGGATGGTCGTGTTGCCCGCATGACCAATACCCAGAGCAAGTTCGGCGAAGAATACGACAGCCTGGCGGATATGGTTGCCTTCGGTGTGGCGCCGGGGCTGGTGGCTTTTTTCTGGTCACTCAACAACCTCGGCCAGGTGGGGTGGGCCATTACCTTTATCTACGTGGCCGGTGCCGCCCTGAGGCTGGCTCGTTTCAACACCCAGATAGGCTCCGTGGACAAGAAATTCTTTGTGGGACTGCCCAGTCCGTCGGCGGCCGCCGTGGTGGCGGGGCTGGTCTGGTGTTTCCATGAATACGAACCGGCAAGCTGGCTGACCGCGCTGACCATTGTCATCGTTGGTGGTGCGGGTGTGCTGATGGTCTCCAATATCCTGTACAACAGCTTCAAGGACCTGGACATGCGGGGGCGTGTTCCCTTTGCGGCGATCCTGCTGGTTGTGCTGGTCTTTGTAGTGATCGCTCTGGATCCGGGTACCGTGCTGTTCACCGCATTCCTGATCTATGTGCTCTCTGGGCCCGTGCGCGCCCTGTTCCGGCAGGGGCGTCGGCCGACCGGTGAGAGCAGGGCGACGCCCGAGGAGTAATTGGATCATTTTTCAGTCGATGTGACGGCGAACTGACCGGTTTTATAGCGGCAAACCGAAACCGCCCTAAAAAAGTTGGTATTGGCCGTTGACAGGAATCGGTGAGGCTGTAGAATGCGCCCCACTTCGACGGACACGGCCCATGAGGCTTGAACGGGAAGGCGAAGTAAGCGGTTGTTTGATTTGGGTTTTTGCGGTTCAGGTCTTCTTCGGGAGCGGCGTTAAAAACCTTGAAATAATCGTTGACAAGGTGGCGATCTGATGTAGAATACGCGGCCTTGATTGAGCAGATGCTCAACGCTCTTTAACAAGTTGACCAAGTAATTCGTGTGGGCGCTGGCCGAGACTATCTGGCGACAGATAATCGAGGCAAGCGACTCGTCGAGAATGAGTTTTGTCTTGAGCAAGATTAGAGATCTTCGGATCTTGTATGATTTAAACTGAAGAGTTTGATCATGGCTCAGATTGAACGCTGGCGGCAGGCCTAACACATGCAAGTCGAGCGGAAACAGGGGGAGCTTGCTCCCCGCTGTCGAGCGGCGGACGGGTGAGTAATGCATAGGAAACTGCCCAGTAGTGGGGGATAGCCCGGGGAAACCCGGATTAATACCGCATACGCCCTTCGGGGGAAAGCAGGGGATCTTCGGACCTTGCGCTATTGGATGTGCCTATGTCGGATTAGCTAGTTGGTGGGGTAATGGCCTACCAAGGCGACGATCCGTAGCTGGTCTGAGAGGATGATCAGCCACATCGGGACTGAGACACGGCCCGAACTCCTACGGGAGGCAGCAGTGGGGAATATTGGACAATGGGGGCAACCCTGATCCAGCCATGCCGCGTGTGTGAAGAAGGCTTTCGGGTTGTAAAGCACTTTCAGCAAGGAGGAAAACGTGTTGGCTAATACCCAGCATGCTTGACGTTACTTGCAGAAGAAGCACCGGCTAACTCCGTGCCAGCAGCCGCGGTAATACGGAGGGTGCAAGCGTTAATCGGAATTACTGGGCGTAAAGCGCGCGTAGGCGGTTTGATAAGCGGGATGTGAAAGCCCTGGGCTTAACCTGGGAACGGCATTCCGAACTGTCAGGCTAGAGTATGGTAGAGGGTAGTGGAATTTCCTGTGTAGCGGTGAAATGCGTAGATATAGGAAGGAACACCAGTGGCGAAGGCGGCTACCTGGACCAATACTGACGCTGAGGTGCGAAAGCGTGGGGAGCAAACAGGATTAGATACCCTGGTAGTCCACGCCGTAAACGATGTCTACTAGCCGTTGGGACTCTTGAAGTCTTAGTGGCGCAGTTAACGCACTAAGTAGACCGCCTGGGGAGTACGGCCGCAAGGTTAAAACTCAAATGAATTGACGGGGGCCCGCACAAGCGGTGGAGCATGTGGTTTAATTCGACGCAACGCGAAGAACCTTACCTGGCCTTGACATGTTGGGAACTTTCCAGAGATGGATTGGTGCCTTCGGGAACCCAAACACAGGTGCTGCATGGCCGTCGTCAGCTCGTGTCGTGAGATGTTGGGTTAAGTCCCGTAACGAGCGCAACCCTTATCCCTAGTTGCCAGCACATCATGGTGGGAACTCTAGGGAGACTGCCGGTGACAAACCGGAGGAAGGTGGGGATGACGTCAGGTCATCATGGCCCTTACGGCCAGGGCTACACACGTGCTACAATGGCGCGCACAGAGGGCTGCAACCCCGCGAGGGTGAGCTAATCTCATAAAACGCGTCGTAGTCCGGATCGCAGTCTGCAACTCGACTGCGTGAAGTCGGAATCGCTAGTAATCGCGAATCAGAATGTCGCGGTGAATACGTTCCCGGGCCTTGTACACACCGCCCGTCACACCATGGGAGTGGATTGCACCAGAAGTGGTTAGTCTAACCTTCGGGAGGACGATCACCACGGTGTGGTTCATGACTGGGGTGAAGTCGTAACAAGGTAGCCGTAGGGGAACCTGCGGCTGGATCACCTCCTTAACGATAGCTGGAGGTTTCGGTCAGAGTCCACACGAATTACTTGGTCAATGAGAAGAGAGCAAAGGGTCTTTCGGGCCCGACTTGGCTTGTTTGTGACAAGCAAAACCGGGTCTGTAGCTCAGGTGGTTAGAGCGCACCCCTGATAAGGGTGAGGTCGGTGGTTCAAGTCCACCCAGACCCACCAAAATTGACCAGCTCGTCGTTGCGCCAGGACTCGCGTACTGATGTACGCTTCACCTTGGCGCGCCTAGATCTGATCAATTTTCCGAGTACGGCGAGTGAACACGGTTTGCCGGCTTGGTGAGTGGCTGATATTAGGGGCCATAGCTCAGCTGGGAGAGCGCCTGCCTTGCACGCAGGAGGTCGGCGGTTCGATCCCGCCTGGCTCCACCAAAACCTGGTCGACGATCCCTGAATACCTGACGCAAGTCAGTGTGCAGAAACAAGTGTTTCGAATTGATGACCATCGAAGCCCTTCTTTCTGATCACTGGGTCAGAATTGCTCTTTAACAATTCGGATGAGATTGAAACACGAGATTGATTCTTCTAGTTCAGAGTCAATCTCAGCGATAACGATCAAGCGTTATCCGGTGTGTCGTTGAAGTGGTTGTTTATAGCTTCAGTCGGCTGTCTCTGAATCTCGTCGAGAAGCGAGAAATGGTGAATCACTTCGGTGGTTGGCGATTTCCTGTTGAACGATGAGGCGCAGGTCAGTTGTCTTGGGGTTATATAGTCAAGCAACTAAGCGCATACGGTGGATGCCTTGGCAGTCAGAGGCG
Source organism: Marinobacter shunpengi (assembly GCF_045449715.1). Lineage (NCBI taxonomy): Bacteria > Pseudomonadati > Pseudomonadota > Gammaproteobacteria > Pseudomonadales > Marinobacteraceae > Marinobacter > Marinobacter shunpengi. Next base: position 129,992 of record NZ_JBJJLA010000006.1, read on the forward strand.
ATGAAAGACGTGGAAGCCTGCGATAAGGCTCGGGGAGCTGGCAAACAAGCTGTGATCCGGGCATCTCTGAATGGGGAAACCCACCGACTTTCGGGTCGGTATCTTACACTGAATCCATAGGTGTAAGAGGCGAACCGGGGGAACTGAAACATCTAAGTACCCCGAGGAAAAGAAATCAACCGAGATTCCCTTAGTAGCGGCGAGCGAACGGGGACCAGCCCTTAAGCTGGACGACTGGTAGGAGAAGGTTCTGGAAAGGACCGCCATAGTGGGTGATAGCCCCGTATCCGAAACCTGAGTTCAGTGAAATCGAGTAGGACGGGTCACGTGTAATCCTGTCTGAACATGGGGGGACCATCCTCCAAGGCTAAATACTCCTGACTGACCGATAGTGAACCAGTACCGTGAGGGAAAGGCGAAAAGAACCCCTGTGAGGGGAGTGAAATAGACCCTGAAACCGTATGCGTACAAGCAGTCGGAGCCCCTTCGTGGGGTGACGGCGTACCTTTTGTATAATGGGTCAGCGACTTATGTTCAGTGGCGAGGTTAACCGTGTAGGGGAGCCGTAGGGAAACCGAGTCTGAATAGGGCGACTTAGTCGCTGGGCATAGACCCGAAACCGGGCGATCTATCCATGAGCAGGGTGAAGGTGCCGTAACAGGCACTGGAGGCCCGAACCCACTGTCGTTGAAAAGCCAGGGGATGACTTGTGGATCGGAGTGAAAGGCTAATCAAGCCCGGAGATAGCTGGTTCTCCCCGAAAGCTATTTAGGTAGCGCCTCGGACGAATACCACTGGGGGTAGAGCACTGTTTCGGCTAGGGGGTCATCCCGACTTACCAACCCGATGCAAACTCCGAATACCAGTGAGTACTATCCGGGAGACACACAGCGGGTGCTAACGTCCGTTGTGGAGAGGGAAACAACCCAGACCGCCAGCTAAGGTCCCCAAGTACCAGTTAAGTGGGAAACGATGTGGGAAGGCTCAGACAGCTAGGAGGTTGGCTTAGAAGCAGCCATCCTTTAAAGAAAGCGTAATAGCTCACTAGTCGAGTCGGCCTGCGCGGAAGATGTAACGGGGCTCAAACTGGTCACCGAAGCTGCGGCTGCATACGCAAGTATGCGGGGTAGGGGAGCGTTCTGTAAGCCTGCGAAGGTGTGTCGAGAGGCATGCTGGAGGTATCAGAAGTGCGAATGCTGACATGAGTAACGATAATGGGGGTGAAAAACCCCCACGCCGGAAGACCAAGGGTTCCTGCGCAACGCTAATCGGCGCAGGGTGAGTCGGCCCCTAAGGCGAGACCGAAAGGTGTAGTCGATGGGAAACGGGTTAATATTCCCGTACCTTGGGTAGCTGCGATGGAGAGACGGAGAAGGCTAGGTGAGCCGGGCGACGGTTGTCCCGGTTTAAGCGTGTAGGAAGGGGACTTAGGCAAATCCGGGTCCTCAATTCCGAGACGTGACGACGACTGCCCTTTCAGGGCGGGAAGTCATTGATGCCAGGCTTCCAGGAAAATCTTCTAAGCTTCAGGCTACTCGGGCCCGTACCCCAAACCGACACAGGTGGTCAGGGTGAGAATCCCAAGGCGCTTGAGAGAACTCGGGTAAAGGAACTAGGCAAAATGGTGCCGTAACTTCGGGAGAAGGCACGCCGGCGTTAGGTGAAACCCCTGCGGGTGGAGCCGAGGCCGGTCGAAGATACCAGGCCCCTGCGACTGTTTATTAAAAACACAGCACTGTGCTAACACGAAAGTGGACGTATACGGTGTGACGCCTGCCCGGTGCCGGAAGGTTAATTGATGGGGTTAGTCCTCGGACGAAGCTCTTGATCGAAGCCCCGGTAAACGGCGGCCGTAACTATAACGGTCCTAAGGTAGCGAAATTCCTTGTCGGGTAAGTTCCGACCTGCACGAATGGCGTAACGATGGGGGCGCTGTCTCTACCCGAGACTCAGTGAAATTGAAATCGCCGTGAAGATGCGGTGTATCCGCGGCTAGACGGAAAGACCCCGTGAACCTTTACTATAGCTTCACAGTGAACTTTGAGCATGTTTGTGTAGGATAGCTGGGAGGCTTTGAAACCGGGACGCCAGTTCCGGTGGAGCCAACCTTGAAATACCAGCCTGACATGTTTGAGGTTCTAACTTGGTCCCCTGATCGGGGATGAGGACACTGTGTGGTGGGTAGTTTGACTGGGGCGGTCTCCTCCCAAAGCGTAACGGAGGAGCACAAAGGTGGGCTAAGCATGGTCGGACATCATGCGGTTAGTGTAATGGCACAAGCCCGCTTAACTGCGAGACAGACACGTCGAGCAGGTACGAAAGTAGGTCATAGTGATCCGGTGGTTCTGTATGGAAGGGCCATCGCTCAACGGATAAAAGGTACTCCGGGGATAACAGGCTGATACCGCCCAAGAGTTCACATCGACGGCGGTGTTTGGCACCTCGATGTCGGCTCATCACATCCTGGGGCTGAAGCCGGTCCCAAGGGTATGGCTGTTCGCCATTTAAAGTGGTACGCGAGCTGGGTTTAGAACGTCGTGAGACAGTTCGGTCCCTATCTGCCGTGGACGTTGGAGATTTGAGGAAAGCTGCTCCTAGTACGAGAGGACCGGAGTGGACGAACCTCTGGTGTTCGGGTTGTCACGCCAGTGGCACTGCCCGGTAGCTATGTTCGGACGGGATAACCGCTGAAGGCATCTAAGCGGGAAGCCCCTTCCAAGATGAGATCTCCCCGGGCCCTCGAGGCCCCTGAAGAGCCGTTCAAGACCAGGACGTTGATAGGCCGGGTGTGTAAGCGCTGCGAGGCGTTGAGCTAACCGGTACTAATTGCTCGTGCGGCTTGACTATATAACACCCAAGACAACTGCGATAACCTTGATCGTAAAGCACTTCAATCTCATCCATCCCAGTGATCAACCGTTTTGCCTGACGACCATAGCGGTCTGGAACCACCTGATCCCATCCCGAACTCAGCAGTGAAACAGACCAGCGCCGATGGTAGTGTGGCGTTGCCCATGCGAGAGTAGGTCATCGTCAGGCTCTTAATCCCAAAACCCCGACAGCTAACGCTGCCGGGGTTTTTTATTGGCCGTTAGAAAGAGATGACCTACG
>NZ_JBJJLA010000007.1:0-17954 GCF_045449715.1 Marinobacter shunpengi
GATCATCGGAGCGACTTACTCGACGATCTTGGAGACCACGCCGGCACCAACGGTACGGCCACCTTCGCGAATCGCGAAGCGCAGACCATCTTCCATGGCGATCGGAGCGATCAGGGTCACAGACATTTTCACGTTGTCACCCGGCATTACCATCTCTACGCCTTCCGGCAGCTCACAGGAGCCAGTCACGTCAGTGGTCCGGAAGTAGAACTGAGGACGATAGCCCTTGAAGAACGGAGTATGACGACCACCCTCGTCCTTGCTCAGCACGTACACTTCGCACTCGAACTTGGTGTGCGGAGTGATGGAACCCGGCACCGCCAGTACCTGACCACGCTCAACGTCGTCACGCTTGGTACCACGCAGCAGCGCACCAATGTTCTCACCGGCACGACCTTCGTCCAGCAGCTTGCGGAACATCTCAACACCGGTAACGGTGGTCTTGACGGTATCCTTGATACCTACAATTTCCACTTCGTCGCCAGTCTTGACAATACCACGCTCAACACGGCCGGTCACAACGGTACCACGACCGGAGATGGAGAAGACGTCCTCGATCGGCATCAGGAACGGCTGATCGATGGCACGCTCCGGCTCCGGCAGGTAGTCGTCCAGGGCTTCTACCAGCTTCTTCACAGCGGTAGTACCCATCTCGTTGTCATCCTTGCCTTCCAGCGCCATCAGCGCGGAACCGGTGATGATCGGAGTGTCGTCACCCGGGAAGTCGTACTGGCTCAGCAGGTCGCGAACTTCCATCTCGACCAGCTCCAGCAGCTCCTCGTCATCCACCATGTCAGCCTTGTTCAGGAAGACCACGATGTAAGGAACGCCAACCTGACGGGACAGCAGGATGTGCTCACGGGTCTGCGGCATGGGGCCGTCAGCCGCGGAACATACCAGGATCGCACCGTCCATCTGCGCCGCACCAGTGATCATGTTCTTCACATAGTCAGCGTGGCCCGGGCAATCTACGTGCGCATAGTGACGGTTCGGGGAATCATACTCAACGTGAGACGTCGCGATGGTGATACCACGCGCCTTCTCTTCCGGAGCGTTATCGATCTGGTCGAATGCGCTGGCAGAACCTGTACCCCACACTTCGTGACATACGCGAGTCAGTGCCGCCGTCAGAGTGGTCTTACCATGGTCCACGTGACCAATGGTGCCCACGTTCAGGTGCGGTTTATTACGTTCAAATTTCTCTTTAGACACGGTTACACCTCTTCCTGTTTCTCAAGTCCTGGGATCAACCCTTTTTAATGATCGCTTCGGCAATGTTCGAGGGAGCTTCGGAATATCCGGCAAACTCCATCGCATATGACGCCCGGCCCTGTGTTGCAGAACGCAGGTCGGTGGCGTAACCGAACATCTCCGACAACGGAACTTCTGCACGGATGATCTTGCCCGCGGGGCCTTCATCCATACCCTGGACGACGCCGCGACGACGGTTAAGGTCGCCAACCACATCACCCATGTACTCCTCGGGCGTGACACACTCAACCTTCATGATCGGCTCAAGGATTGCCGGATCGGCTTCCAGGGCACCTTTCTTCATGGCCATGGAACCCGCCACCTTGAACGCCATCTCGTTGGAGTCCACTTCGTGGTAGGAGCCATCGTACAGGGTCGCCTTGATGCGCAGCAGCGGATAACCGGCCAGGCAGCCGTTCTGCATCTGCTCTTCGATACCCTGCTGAACCGCCGGAATGTATTCCTTGGGAACCACACCACCAACGATTTCGTTCACGAAGATAAAGTTCTCGCCATCTTCCTCATCCAGAGGCAGCGGCTCGAGCTTGATCTTGACATGACCGTACTGACCACGACCACCGGACTGACGAACAAACTTGCCTTCGACGTCTACCGGCTTGCGGATACGCTCACGGTAGGCCACCTGGGGCTTACCGATGTTGGCTTCCACTTTGAACTCACGCTTCATACGATCAACGATGATGTCCAGGTGAAGCTCACCCATACCGGAGATGATGGTCTGACCGGATTCCTCATCGGTACGAACGCGGAACGACGGATCTTCCTGGGCCAGCTTGCCAAGGGCAACCCCCATCTTCTCCTGGTCGGCCTTGGACTTCGGCTCCACAGCGACGGAGATAACCGGCTCGGGAAACTCCATGCGCTCCAGGATGATCTTGGCGTTCTCGTCACACAGGGTGTCACCGGTGGTAACACTCTTCAGACCGATGGCCGCCGCAATATCACCAGCCAGCACTTCCTTGATTTCCTGGCGCTCCTTGGAGTGCATCTGAACCATACGGCCGACGCGCTCTTTCTTCTGCTTCACCGAGTTATAGACGGCGCTACCAGACTCCAGCTTACCGGAGTAGACCCGGAAGAACGTCAGGGTGCCTACGAACGGGTCGGTCGCAATCTTGAACGCCAGCGCAGAGAACGGCGCGTCGTCATCCGCCTCACGAGTTTCCTCAGTGCCGTCTTCGTCGACTTCACCACGGATCGCCTTGACTTCATTCGGAGCCGGCAGGAACTCGATAACGGAGTCCAGCACGGCCTGCACACCCTTGTTCTTGAAGGCGGAGCCACAGGTGGCGACAACGATCTCGTTGGCCAGGGTGCGCATGCGCAGACCCTGCTTGATCTCGTCGATGGTCAGGTCGCCTTCCTCAAGGTATTTCTCCATGAGCTCTTCGTTGGCTTCGGCGGCAGCCTCAACCATCTGCTCACGGTACATGGCCACCTCGTCGGCCATTTCCTCGGGAACGTCACGCTGGTCATAGGTTGCACCCGCGTCGTTTTCGTTCCAGTAGATGGCCTTGTTCCGGATCAGGTCGACGATGCCGGCGAACTCGTCCTCTGCCCCAATAGGCAGTTGGATGGGAACGCAGTTTGCGCCCAGACGGTTCTTGATCTGGTCAACCACACGCAGGAAGTTCGCACCGGCACGGTCCATCTTGTTGACGAACACCATGCGCGGAACTTCGTACTTGTTGGCCTGACGCCATACGGTCTCGGACTGGGGCTCAACACCGGAGGAGCCACAGAACACAACCACCGCACCGTCGAGAACCCGCAGCGAACGTTCTACCTCGATGGTGAAGTCAACGTGTCCCGGGGTATCGATGATGTTGATACGATGCTCGTCGTACTGCTTGTCCATGCCCTGCCAGAAACAGGTGGTGGCGGCGGAGGTGATGGTGATACCACGCTCCTGCTCCTGTTCCATCCAGTCCATGGTGGCCGCACCGTCATGCACCTCACCGATCTTGTGGGAGATACCGGTGTAGAACAGTACCCGCTCGGTGGTTGTGGTTTTACCCGCATCCACGTGAGCACAGATACCGATATTTCTGTATCGCTTGATAGGAGTCTTGCGTGCCACTGTATAAACCTCGGCTGATTAGAAACGGAAGTGAGAGAACGCCTTGTTGGCTTCTGCCATGCGGTGAACGTCTTCACGCTTCTTAACAGCGGAGCCCTTGCTGTCAGCGGCGTCCAGGATCTCACCTGCCAGTCGCTGCGCCATGGACTTTTCACCACGCTTCCGTGAGAATTCTACGAGCCAGCGCATCGCCAGCGCGTTTTGACGGGAAGGCCGGACTTCTACGGGCACCTGGTAGGTAGCACCACCCACACGACGGGACTTGACCTCGACCATCGGCTGGATGTTCTCCAGGGCCTTCTCGAACATCTCGATCGGCTCTTCCTTGGATTTCTCGGCAACGATATCGAGAGCGCCGTAAACAATGCGCTCAGCAACAGCTTTCTTGCCACTTTCCATCACATGGTTGATGAACTTGGCCAGCCGTGCACTGCCGAATTTGGGATCCGGGATAATCTCCCGTTTAGCTGCAACTCTTCTTCTAGGCATCGATAAGCCCTTCTTAACATTAAGGTCTTCAGGAACCCCTGAGATAGCACGAAGCTACTCAGCCTTACTCTTATCGTTCGCAGTGACGATAAAAGACACCCATCAGGGACATCAGGACTTGGGTCGTTTAGTACCGTACTTGGAGCGGCCCTGCTTACGGTTCTGTACACCCTGGGTGTCCAGCGTTCCGCGAACAGTGTGATAGCGCACACCCGGAAGGTCTTTAACTCGACCGCCACGGATCAGCACAACACTGTGCTCCTGAAGGTTGTGACCTTCACCACCGATGTATGAGGAAACCTCGTAGCCGTTGGTCAGACGAACACGGCACACTTTACGCAGTGCTGAGTTCGGCTTCTTCGGCGTAGTCGTATATACACGAGTGCATACACCACGACGCTGAGGGCAGGCCTGCAGAGCAGGAACATCACTCTTGGCCACCCGGCGTTTACGAGGCTTACGTACCAACTGGTTGATCGTTGCCATGTAAGCAAACTCCAAAAAAACCATTCCAATGAAACTTACCCCCGCAGAACGGGGGTAAAAATTAAGGGACGCAAGTGTAAGCCCGCGCCCCAGGTCAGTCAAGAAGACTGATTCCTTTTTAACCACCCCGGAATCCGTAGTTCCCGGGGGGGGTTACAGACCGCCGGGGATCAGTCCTCCCGGTTGAGCTCGGCGCTCAGAGCCTCTACCACGTCTTCCGCGGTGACACCCTGCTCTTCCAGCTCGCGCTTGCGGCGGCGTTCGTTGTGGTAGGCCAGACCGGTACCCGCCGGGATCAAACGACCCACTACCACGTTTTCCTTCAGGCCGCGGAGGAAATCACGCTTCCCGGTAACGGCACCTTCGGTGAGCACCCGGGTGGTCTCCTGGAACGATGCCGCGGAAATGAACGACTCGGTGGCCAGGGAGGCCTTGGTGATACCCAGCAGCTGACGCTCGCCCCGCGCAGGCTGCTTGTCCGCCGCCACTGCGGCTTCGTTGGCATCCAGGAACTGATGGTATTCCACCTGGTCCCCGGCCAGCAGGTTGGTCTCGCCGGGCTCGGTGATTTCCACCTTGCGCAGCATCTGGCGAACGATAACCTCGATGTGTTTATCGTTGATGACAACGCCCTGCAGACGATACACGTCCTGGATCTCGTTGGTGATGTACTTGGCCAGCTCGACCACACCCAGCAGGCGCAGGATGTCGTGGGGGTTGGACGGGCCATCGGAAATGACCTCACCCTTCTCCACGGTTTCACCCTCGAACACGTTGAGCTGACGCCACTTGGGAATCAGCACCTCGTACGGGTCACCATCCTTCGGTGTAATCACCAGGCGTTTCTTGCCTTTGGTTTCCTTGCCGAAGGACACGGTGCCGGTGATTTCCGCCAGGATGGACGGCTCCTTGGGACGACGGGCCTCGAACAGGTCGGCAACCCGCGGCAGACCGCCGGTGATGTCCCGGGTCTTGGAGCTTTCCTGGGGAATCCGGGCAACCACGTCACCCACTTCCACATCGGCGCCATCGGCCAGGGTCACCAGCGCGTCGGCCGGCAGGAAGTAGTGGGCCGGCGAACCGCCAGGCAAGTCCACTTCCTTACCCTTGGCATCCACCAGTTCGACCGCCGGACGCAGGTCCTTGCCTGCCGCCGGGCGATCCTTGGGATCGATCACCTGGATGGTGGACAGGCCGGTCAGCTCATCGGTCTGGGTCCGGATCGTAATACCCTGATCCATGCCAACGAACTTCGCCTTACCCTTGCCTTCGGCGATGATCGGGTGGGTGTGCGGATCCCACTTGGCCACTACGGCACCGGCTTCCACATGGTCACCGTGCTTAACGGACAGCACCGCACCGTAGGGCAGCTTGTACCACTCACGTTCACGGCCCTGCTCATCGGCTACGGCCAGGGCGGAAGAGCGGGAAACCACTACCAGCGAGCCATCGGTCTTCTCGATGGACTTCATGTTGTGCAGACGGATCTGTCCACCATGCTTGACCTGGATGTTGTCCACGGCGGAGGCCCGGCTGGCGGCACCCCCGATGTGGAAGGTCCGCATGGTCAGCTGGGTACCCGGCTCACCGATGGACTGGGCCGCGATAACACCCACGGCTTCACCCACGTTGACCAGGTGGCCACGGGCCAGGTCACGACCGTAACAATTGGCACACACGCCATGGCGCGCCTCACAGGTAATGGCGGACCGTACCCAGACCTCATCCACACCGGCGCCTTCGATCATCTCGATGGTCTTCTCGTCCAGCAGGGTGCCGGCTTCAACCACCGCATTTTCCTTGTCGGTCGGCGTAAACACATCACGGGCCGTGACGCGGCCCAGGACACGATCGCCCAGGGGCACGACAACGTCGCCACCTTCGATGTGCGGCGTCATCAGCAGGCCTTCCTCGGTACCACAGTCGGCGTCGGTCACCACCAGATCCTGGGACACGTCCACCAGACGACGGGTCAGGTAACCGGAGTTCGCGGTCTTCAGGGCGGTATCTGCCAGACCCTTACGGGCACCGTGGGTGGAGATGAAGTACTGCAGTACGTTCAGACCTTCACGGAAGTTCGCGGTAATCGGCGTTTCGATGATGGAGCCATCTGGCTTGGCCATCAGCCCCCGCATGCCGGCGAGCTGACGGATCTGGGCGGGGGAACCCCGGGCACCGGAGTCGGCCATCATGTATACGGAGTTGAAGGACTCCTGCATGACCGGCTCACCGTCTTCGCCGAATACCGGCTCACCTTCGGCATCCACCACCTGCTCCTGGGAGAGGCGATCCATCATGGCCTTGGAGACCTTGTCGTTGGCCCGGGACCAGATATCGATAACCTTGTTGTACTTCTCGCCCTGGGTCAGCAGGCCCGAGGAGTACTGGGATTCGATTTCCTTCACCTCGTCGGTGGCGGCGTCGACCAGCTCGTACTTCTCCGGAGGAATCTCGAAGTCGTTGAAGCCGATGGAGGTACCTGACACAGTCGCGAAGTGGAAGCCCATGTACATAAGCTGGTCCGCGAAGATGACGGTATCCTTCAGGCCGGCGATCCGGTAACAGGTATTGATCAGGTTGGAGATCGCCTTCTTGGTCATCGGGCGGTTGACGGTCTCGTAAGACAGGCCATCCGGCACGATATCAAACAATAGCGCCCGACCCACCACGGTATCCACGATAACGTGCTCGGTCTTCAGCTCCTCGTTCTCGTCGTAGGTGACTTCCTTGACGCGAACCTTGATCTTCGCCTGCAGGTCAACCGCACCCGCGCCGTAGGCACGATGTACTTCCTTTACGTCGGCGAAAACACGATCTTCCCCAACGGCGCTCTTGCGCTCACGGGTCATGTAGTACAGACCCAGAACCACGTCCTGGGACGGCACGATGATGGGCTCGCCGTTGGCCGGAGACAGTACGTTGTTGGTGGACATCATCAACGCACGGGCTTCAAGCTGGGCTTCCAGGGTCAGCGGCACATGGACCGCCATCTGGTCACCGTCAAAGTCGGCGTTGTAGGCCGCACACACCAGCGGGTGCAGCTGGATCGCCTTGCCTTCGATGAGCACCGGCTCGAATGCCTGGATACCCAGACGGTGCAGGGTCGGCGCCCGGTTCAGCAGGATCGGGTGCTCACGGATAACCTCGTCGAGGATATCCCAGACCACGCCCTCTTCCCGCTCCACCATCTTCTTGGCCGCCTTGATGGTGGTAGCCAGGCCGCGGTGCTCCAGCTTGGAGAAGATGAACGGCTTGAACAGCTCCAGGGCCATCTTCTTGGGCAGACCACACTGATGCAGGCGCAGGTAGGGACCAACCACGATCACGGAACGGCCCGAGTAGTCCACGCGCTTACCCAGCAGGTTCTGACGGAAGCGACCCTGCTTACCCTTGATCATGTCAGCCAGGGACTTCAGCGGCCGCTTGTTGGTGCCGGTGATGGCACGGCCACGACGGCCGTTGTCCAGCAGGGCATCCACCGCTTCCTGCAGCATGCGCTTCTCGTTGCGCACGATGATGTCCGGGGCGTTCAGCTCCAGCAGGCGCTTGAGGCGGTTGTTCCGGTTGATCACACGACGGTAGAGGTCGTTGAGATCAGAGGTGGCAAAGCGGCCACCGTCCAGCGGTACCAGCGGACGCAGATCCGGCGGCAGCACCGGCAGCACGGTCATGACCATGTCGCCGGGGCGGTTGCCGGAGTACAGGAAGGCTTCCAGGATCTTCAGTCGCTTGGTGAACTTCTTGATCTTGGTCTCTGAGTTGGTCTGCGGGATTTCCTCACGCAGCTGGTCCACCTCGGCCTGCAGGTCGATGTCTTCCAGCAGCATCTTGACCGCTTCGGCACCCATGCGGGCATCGAACTCATCACCGAACTCTTCCAGGGCCTCGTAGTACTGCTCGTCGTTCAGCAACTGGCCACGCTCGAGGGTGGTCATGCCCGGGTCGATCACGATGAACGACTCGAAGTACAGGACACGCTCGATGTCACGCAGGGTCATGTCCAGCATCATACCGATGCGGGACGGCAGTGACTTGAGGAACCAGATGTGAGCCACCGGGCTCGCCAGTTCGATATGGCCCATGCGCTCACGACGAACGCTGGCCAGGGCAACCTCGACACCACACTTTTCACAGATGACGCCACGGTGTTTGAGACGCTTGTACTTGCCGCACAGGCACTCGTAGTCCTTGATCGGACCAAAGATCTTGGCGCAGAACAGGCCGTCACGCTCGGGCTTGAAGGTCCGATAGTTGATGGTCTCGGGCTTCTTTACTTCCCCGAAGGACCAGGAACGGATCATGTCAGGCGACGCCAGGCCAATACGGATGGCGTCAAATTCCTTGCTCTGGTTCTGGCTCTTGAGAAGATTCAGCAAATCTTTCATCAGTAACAGCTCCGGATGGCGTTAATCTCGGGCGGGCACCGAGGGTGCCCGCTCACGCTGCCAAAAAACGATTCGGCTTACTCGGATTCCAGCTCGATGTCGATACCCAGCGAGCGGATCTCCTTGACAAGAACGTTGAAGGACTCAGGCATACCCGGCTCCATCCGGTGGTCTCCATCCACAATGTTCTTGTACATCTTGGTACGGCCATTCACGTCGTCAGACTTGACGGTGAGCATTTCCTGCAGTGTGTAGGCCGCGCCGTAGGCTTCCAGCGCCCAGACTTCCATCTCACCGAACCGCTGGCCACCGAACTGCGCCTTACCACCCAGCGGCTGCTGGGTAACCAGGCTGTAGGAGCCGGTGGACCGTGCGTGCATCTTGTCGTCGATCAGGTGGTTCAACTTCAGCATGTACATGTAGCCAACCGTCACAGGACGATCAAACTCGTCGCCGGTGCGGCCATCGTACAGCTTGACCTGACCACTGGTATCCATGTCAGCCAGCTCAAGCATGTGCTTCACTTCAGCTTCCTTGGCACCATCGAAGACCGCGGTCGCCATCGGGACACCGCCCCGCAGGTTGCCGGCAAGCGCAATCATCTCGTCGTCACTGAGGCTGTCCAGATCCACACTGGGCACGGCCTCGCTGTGATTGTAGATCTTGCCCAGCAGTTCCCGGACCTCAGCCACCTTGCGCTGCTGCTCCAGCATGTCGTTGATCTTGCGACCAAGACCCTTGGCAGCGGCACCCAGATGGGTTTCCAGGACCTGACCGACGTTCATCCGCGACGGTACACCCAGCGGGTTCAGCACCACGTCAACCGGATTGCCGTCTTCGTCGTAGGGCATGTCCTCTACTGGCATGACAGCGGAGATAACACCCTTGTTCCCGTGACGACCGGCCATCTTGTCACCGGGCTGCACACGACGCTTGATTGCCAGGTAAACCTTGACGATCTTGAGCACACCCGGCGCCAGGTCATCGCCCTGCTGCAGCTTGCGCTTCTTGTCGTCGAACCGTTCCTCGTGTTCCTTCTTGCGGTCCTCCAGGCTCTGCTCGGACTTCTCCAGCAGCTCGTTGAGCGCTTCGTCCTTCATCCGCAGCTTGAACCACTGGTCCCGTTCCAGACCTTCCAGGTATTCCTGATCCAGTACCGCGCCTTTCTTCAGGCCCGGACCACTGATCACTTCCTGGCCGTTCAGGGCGTAAGTCAGACGCTCGAAGGTGGCACCTTCCACAATCCGGTACTCGTCCTTCAGGTCCTTGCGGTACTGGTTGAGCTGATCCTGTTCGATGGACAGGGCCCGCTCGTCCTTCTCGATGCCATCACGGGTGAACACCTGGACATCGATAACGGTACCGCGGGTACCGGCGGAAACCCGTGAGGAGGTGTCCTTCACATCGGACGCCTTCTCACCAAAAATCGCCCTCAGCAGCTTCTCTTCCGGGGTCAGTTGGGTCTCGCCCTTCGGCGTCACCTTGCCAACCAGGATGTCACCGGGGCCGACTTCCGCACCAATGTACACAATGCCGGACTCGTCCAGCTTGGCCAGGGCACTCTCACCCACGTTGGGAATATCCGCGGTGATTTCCTCGCTGCCCAGCTTGGTATCACGGGCGACACAGGTCAGTTCCTGGATATGGATACTGGTGAAGCGATCCTCCTGCACCACCTTCTCGGAGATCAGGATCGAGTCCTCGAAGTTGTAGCCGTTCCAGGGCATGAACGCGATGCGCATGTTCTGCCCCAGCGCCAGCTCACCCAGGTCCACGGACGGGCCATCGGCCAGTACGTCGCCCCGGGCCACCACATCACCCTGCTTCACGATAGAGCGCTGATTGATGCAGGTGTTCTGGTTGGAACGGGTGTACTTGGTGAGATTGTAGATATCCACACCCGCATCACCGGCCTCGGTCTCGTCATCCGCAACACGGACCACTATACGGGCAGCATCCACGTCCTCAATCACACCACCGCGACGGGCGGTCACACAGACACCGGAGTCCTGCGCCACAATGCGCTCCAGACCCGTACCTACCAGCGGCTTGTCGGCACGCAGGGTGGGAACAGCCTGACGCTGCATGTTGGAACCCATCAGGGCCCGGTTGGCGTCGTCATGCTCGAGGAACGGAATCAGGGAGGCCGCCACCGACACCACCTGGCGCGGGGAAACGTCCATGAAATTCACGTTCTCCGGCGGAGTAACGGTGAATTCGTTCTGGTGACGCACGGTAACCAGCTCATCCGCCAGGCGGCCTTCGTCGGTCAGAGCCGAACTGGCCTGGGCGATGATGAAATTACTTTCTTCAATGGCGGACAGATAGACAATCTCGTCTGTTACCTGGCCATCGATAACCTTCCGGTACGGACTCTCAAGGAAGCCGTAGGAGTTGGTCCGGGCATAGGTCGCCAGCGAGTTGATCAGGCCGATGTTCGGACCTTCCGGCGTCTCGATGGGACAGACACGCCCGTAGTGGGTCGGATGTACGTCCCGAACCTCAAAGCCGGCACGCTCACGGGTCAGACCACCGGGACCAAGGGCCGATACGCGGCGCTTGTGGGTCACCTCGGACAGCGGGTTGTTCTGGTCCATGAACTGGGACAGCTGGCTGGAACCGAAGAACTCCTTCACCGCCGCGGCTACCGGTTTGGCATTGATCAGATCCTGGGGCATCAGGCCTTCGCTTTCCGCCAGGCTCAGACGCTCACGGACCGCCCGTTCGACGCGAACCAGGCCTACACGGAACTGGTTCTCGGCCATTTCGCCAACACAGCGGATCCGACGGTTACCCAGGTTATCGATGTCGTCGACATTGCCGTTACCGTTACGGATATCGATCAGCGTCCTGAGAACATCGATGATATCGTCGTTGGTCAGGGTGCCTTCGCCAGTACTCTCTTCACGGCCCAGGCGACGGTTCAGCTTCATCCGGCCTACAGCGGACAGGTCGTAACGCTCTTCGGAGAAGAACAGGTTGTTGAACAGGTTCTCCGCAGACTCCTTGGTGGGCGGCTCGCCCGGACGCATCATCCGGTAGATTTCCACCAGGGCTTCAAGCTGGGTACGGGTCGGATCGATCCGGATGGTATCGGACATGAACGGACCGCAGTCGAGATCGTTGGTGTACAGGGTCTCGACCTCGGTGATGCCAGCACCCAGGATTTTCTCCATCACCTCTTCGGTGATTTCGGTGTTGCACTCCACCAGGACTTCGCCGGTCTTGGTGTCCACCATATCGTTGGCGATGACCCGACCGTGGAGGTAGGAGGTGGGCACTTCCAGCTCGGTAATGCCGGATTTTTCCAGCTGACGGATATGCCGGGCGGTCACACGGCGACCTTCCTCGACGATGACGGAACCGTCCTTGTCCTTGATATCGAAGGTAGCAATATCACCACGCAGGCGGCTCGGCACCAGCTCCAGGCGCGAAGTCTCCTCCGCCACGGTGAACTTACTGGTGTCGAAGAACATCTCGAGCATTTGCTCGGAGGTGTAGCCCAGGGCACGCAGCAGGATGCTGGCAGGCAGCTTCCGGCGGCGATCGATCCGGACAAACACGGAATCCTTGGGATCGAATTCAAAGTCCAGCCAGGAACCACGGTAAGGAATCACCCGGGCGGAATAGAGCAGCTTCCCGGAGGAGTGGGTCTTGCCCTTGTCGTGATCAAAGAACACACCGGGAGAACGGTGAAGCTGGGACACAATGACCCGCTCGGTACCATTGACCACAAAGGTGCCGTTCTCCGTCATCAGGGGCATTTCGCCCATGTAGACTTCCTGTTCCTTGATGTCCTTGATGGCCTTGTTGGACGATTCACGGTCGTAGATTATCAGGCGAACTTTCACGCGCAGAGGTGCAGCATAGGTCACGCCCCGCAGCTGACATTCCTTGACGTCGAACACCGGATCGCCGATACGGTAGCTCACGTACTCAAGCGCCGCGTTGCCAGAGTAACTGACAATCGGGAATACGGATTTGAAGGCTGCGTGCAGACCAGTTTCCTGGCGTGCATCAGCGTCGGCTTCCATTTGCAGGAAGTCCCGGTAAGAATCGAGCTGGATAGCCAGCAAGTAGGGGACATCCATCACGGAAGGCAATTTACTGAAATCTTTGCGAATCCGCTTTTTCTCAGTGTAGGAGTAAGTCATCTGCATTCCCCAGCGTTAGACCTGATACCTGGTATCAAGAAGCAACCATTTACCTGCTTCGGGGCCGAGTTGCTCGGCATACTGCGCCGTCTTGAACAAGACTCTGGCTGTAGGTGACGGAGGCAGACTACTCACTATAGCAACTGCATCCATCTCTATAGCATATATACAACAGAAAAAGGCCGGTGGCCTGGAGCCACCAGCCTATCCATGCCTACTGCACGGAACCGATCAAGAGTCGGCGATTACTTGAGCTCAACAGAAGCGCCTGCTTCCTCAAGCTTCTTCTTGGCTTCTTCTGCGTCGTCCTTGGAAGCAGCTTCCTTGATGGTGGACGGAGCGGAGTCAACCATTTCCTTCGCTTCCTTCAGACCCAGACCGGTCAGCTCGCGAACGGCCTTGATGACGTTCACTTTCTTCTCGCCCGGGCCGGTCAGAACAACGTCGAACTCGGTCTGCTCTTCAGCAGCGGCGGCTTCGCCACCAGCAGCAGCCGGTGCAGCGGCAACGGCAGCAGCAGCGGATACGTTGAACTTTTCTTCCATTGCTTCTACGAGCTCAACAACTTCCATTACGCTCATTTCAGCGATTGCATTCAGAATATCGTCTTTAGACAGAGCCATGACTTTCTCCAAAAAAAGTAAAAATGGTTTTCAACAGAATCAAGCAGCGTCTTGCTTCTGGTCTCGGACTGCAGCTACTACGCGGGTAACTCTGCCCGGAACATCGTTCAGAGTGCGTACAAGCTTGGTAACCGGTGCCTGTGTGACAATAGCCAGCTGGGTAAGCGCTTCGTGAAGCGTCGGCAGCGTGGCAAGACGGTCGAGTTGTTCCGCGCCCATCAGCTCACCGCCGAAGGCCAGACCCTTGATCTCGAACGCGTCATTCCCTTTGGCAAAATCCTTCAGCAGACGCGCAGCGGCGCCCGGATCTTCCATAGAGAATGCCAGGATGGTAGGACCAACCAGGGCTTCGTCAATGCACTCGAACTCGGTGCCGCGAATGGCAATCTTGGTCAGGTTGTTACGAACAACCTTCAGACGCACATTTTCGGCCCGGGCCTTGGCACGAAGCGCCGTCATGTCACCAGCAGTGACACCACGGTAGTCAGCCATAACCACAGACAGAGCAGTACCAGCAGTCTCGTTGACTTCAGCGACGATCGCCTTCTTGTCTTCGAGTCTAATTGCCACTGGATTTCTCCTCGATTTCGCCGGAAGGTTTCCGGCAAACCCATCGTTGCCCTAAAACACCGCTATGACCTGCTGCGCTCGGCCATTCGTCGCTGGAGAGACCTTCGAAATGCTCATGTACTGATCGTACACTCTGCTTTCTCAGTCCTCTCCGCCTAGACTGTCCGTCGCTCGCGACGGTCATAACGTCGTTTATGTGGGCGCCTAACGGTGTTTGGGTTCAGAGAACGTCTTCACACCGTCTGCGCAGGCGTTGCTTTAACCCTTATGGCCCTTGTGCCCCGAAGGGCGAGGGCCGCGGGGGCCTGCGGTCTTTGACAGCCTTGGCTTCCGCCTAGACTACAAAGGTTCTGCCAACCAGGGGTCAGATGTTCAGTGAACCCTGGTCAACAGTGAGGCCAGGACCCATCGTCGAGGACAGGGATACCTTCTTCAGGTATACGCCCTTGGACGATGCAGGCTTGGCCTTTTTCAGGTCTGCGATCAGTGCCTCAAGGTTTTCCTTGATAGCCTGGGCAGTGAATTCAACATTCCCCATCGGGGCATGGATGATGCCGTTCTTGTCGGTGCGGTAGCGAACCTGACCGGCCTTGGCATTCTTGACCGCGGTTTCCACATCCGGCGTCACGGTGCCAACCTTCGGGTTCGGCATCAGGCCACGCGGACCCAGGATCTGACCCAACTGACCAACGACACGCATCGCGTCCGGAGTGGCGATAACCACGTCGAAATCCATGTTGCCTTTCTTGACCTCGTCAGCCAGGTCATCCATACCCACGATGTCAGCACCGGCTTCTTTGGCCTTGTCGGCATTGGCGCCCTGGGTAAAGACGGCGACACGTACGGTCTTGCCGGTACCGTTGGGCAGAACGGTGCTGCTGCGAACCACCTGGTCGGATTTACGTGCATCAACGCCCAGGTTTACGGAAACGTCGATGGATTCCTTGAACTTGACGGAACTGCCCAGTTCAACCAGCAGTGATACGGCTTCATCAACAGTGTATGCGCGGTTGGAATCAACCTTTTCGCGAATCAGCTTCTGACGCTTGCTCAGCTTAGCCATCTTACAGACCCTCCACGTTCAGGCCCATGCTACGGGCAGTACCAGCAATGGTGCGGACGGCCGCATCCATGTCAGCAGCGGTCAGGTCAGGCTCTTTGGTCTTGACGATCTCTTCCAGCTGCTCGCGGGTCACGGTGCCTACCTTGTCGGTGTTCGGACGACCGGATCCACTCTTGATACCGGCCGCTTTTTTCAGCAGAACCGGTGCCGGCGGGGTCTTGGTGATAAAGGTGAAGCTGCGGTCACTGTAGACGGTGATCACGACCGGAGTCGGCAGACCCGGCTCAATGTTCTGGGTCTCGGCATTGAACGCCTTGCAGAACTCCATGATATTGACACCGTGCTGACCCAACGCCGGGCCAACGGGGGGACTCGGGTTGGCCTGACCGGCAGCAACCTGAAGCTTGATATACGCTTCGATCTTCTTAGCCATGATGGTTCTCCTATGGGTGCGAACGCCTTTCGGCTCCCCGGTTTTCAGACACAAAAAGCCCGCTTCACCAGTGTGAGCGAGCCTTTCGTTTCAGCGATGGCTCAGTCCTTCTCGACCTGGCCAAATTCCAACTCGACCGGAGTGGAACGACCAAAGATCAGCACTGCCACCTTGACACGACTCTTGTCGTAATCGACTTCTTCCACAACGCCATTGAAATCGGCGAAGGGGCCTTCGATGACCCGGACAATCTCGCCGGGCTCGAACAGTGTTTTCGGCTTGGGCTGGTCCACGCCACTTTCAACGCGACGCAGGATGGCCTCGGCCTCTTTCTCGGTAATCGGAGCGGGCTTGTCTTTGGTGCCGCCAATAAAACCAAGAACGCGTGGGGTATCCTTAACAAGATGCCACGTCGCGTCATCCATTTCCATCTGGACAAGCACGTACCCGGGATAGAACTTGCGCTCACTCTTGCGCTTCTTCCCGTCACGCATTTCAACGACTTCCTCGGTCGGAACCAGGACATCGCCGAAGCGGTCTTCCATGCCATTCAGCGCAATACGCTCCTTGAGCGTACGCATGACATGCTTCTCAAAGCCGGAATACGCCTGAACCACAAACCAGTGCTTAGCCATTGCCTGCCCCTGCCTATCCGATGAAACCCTGAACCAGGAAACCGATGAAGGAGTCCATACCCCACAGGATGAGCGCCACCACCAGCACAAACACAACGACGATGGCCGTGGTCTGAATCAACTCGGGGCGGGTAGGCCAAACAACCTTGCGGATCTCAACCCTGGCTTCCTTCAACAGGGTCGCGAAACGACGCCCGCGTTCGGTCTGGAGCGCCACAAAAGCGGCAACCAGAGCCAGAGCCACCAACCCAAGCACTCGATAGAGCACTGATTCGGCACTGAAATACTGATTACCGACAACACCTACGGCAATCAAAACGAAAACAACCAGCCACTTGATAACATCAAAGCGGCTGGTCGACTGTTGGGCTTTTGACTCCATAGGAATCAGCTTATGTATCCAGACGTTTTATAAATGGCAGGCCAGGAGGGAATCGAACCCCCAACCTGCGGTTTTGGAGACCGCTGCTCTGCCAATTGAGCTACTGGCCTGCACCGAAACCTTTTTACCGGTGCGACAAAAGGACTGCACAAGGCAGCCCTCCTGCTTTCAGATCATCGGAGCGACTTACTCGACGATCTTGGAGACCACGCCGGCACCAACGGTACGGCCACCTTCGCGAATCGCGAAGCGCAGACCATCTTCCATGGCGATCGGAGCGATCAGGGTCACAGACATTTTCACGTTGTCACCCGGCATTACCATCTCTACGCCTTCCGGCAGCTCACAGGAGCCAGTCACGTCAGTGGTCCGGAAGTAGAACTGAGGACGATAGCCCTTGAAGAACGGAGTATGACGACCACCCTCGTCCTTGCTCAGCACGTACACTTCGCACTCGAACTTGGTGTGCGGAGTGATGGAACCCGGCACCGCCAGTACCTGACCACGCTCAACGTCGTCACGCTTGGTACCACGCAGCAGCGCACCAATGTTCTC
Source organism: Marinobacter shunpengi (assembly GCF_045449715.1). NCBI lineage: Bacteria > Pseudomonadati > Pseudomonadota > Gammaproteobacteria > Pseudomonadales > Marinobacteraceae > Marinobacter > Marinobacter shunpengi. Next base: position 17,128 of record NZ_JBJJLA010000007.1, read on the forward strand.
ACCGGCACGACCTTCGTCCAGCAGCTTGCGGAACATCTCAACACCGGTAACGGTGGTCTTGACGGTATCCTTGATACCTACAATTTCCACTTCGTCGCCAGTCTTGACAATACCACGCTCAACACGGCCGGTCACAACGGTACCACGACCGGAGATGGAGAAGACGTCCTCGATCGGCATCAGGAACGGCTGATCGATGGCACGCTCCGGCTCCGGCAGGTAGTCGTCCAGGGCTTCTACCAGCTTCTTCACAGCGGTAGTACCCATCTCGTTGTCATCCTTGCCTTCCAGCGCCATCAGCGCGGAACCGGTGATGATCGGAGTGTCGTCACCCGGGAAGTCGTACTGGCTCAGCAGGTCGCGAACTTCCATCTCGACCAGCTCCAGCAGCTCCTCGTCATCCACCATGTCAGCCTTGTTCAGGAAGACCACGATGTAAGGAACGCCAACCTGACGGGACAGCAGGATGTGCTCACGGGTCTGCGGCATGGGGCCGTCAGCCGCGGAACATACCAGGATCGCACCGTCCATCTGCGCCGCACCAGTGATCATGTTCTTCACATAGTCAGCGTGGCCCGGGCAATCTACGTGCGCATAGTGACGGTTCGGGGAATCATACTCAACGTGAGACGTCGCGATGGTGATACCACGCGCCTTCTCTTCCGGAGCGTTATCGATCTGGTCGAATGCGCTGGCAGAACCTGTACCCCACACTTCGTGACATACGCGAGTCAGTGCCGCCGTCAGAGTGGTCTTACCATGGTCCACGTGACCAATGGTGCCCACGTTCAGGTGCGGTTTATTACGTTCAAATTTCTCTTTAGACA
>NZ_JBJJLA010000008.1:0-92734 GCF_045449715.1 Marinobacter shunpengi
CGTAGGTCATCTCTTTCTAACGGCCAATAAAAAACCCCGGCAGCGTTAGCTGTCGGGGTTTTGGGATTAAGAGCCTGACGATGACCTACTCTCGCATGGGCAACGCCACACTACCATCGGCGCTGGTCTGTTTCACTGCTGAGTTCGGGATGGGATCAGGTGGTTCCAGACCGCTATGGTCGTCAGGCAAAACGGTTGATCACTGGGATGGATGAGATTGAAGTGCTTTACGATCAAGGTTATCGCAGTTGTCTTGGGTGTTATATAGTCAAGCCGCACGAGCAATTAGTACCGGTTAGCTCAACGCCTCGCAGCGCTTACACACCCGGCCTATCAACGTCCTGGTCTTGAACGGCTCTTCAGGGGCCTCGAGGGCCCGGGGAGATCTCATCTTGGAAGGGGCTTCCCGCTTAGATGCCTTCAGCGGTTATCCCGTCCGAACATAGCTACCGGGCAGTGCCACTGGCGTGACAACCCGAACACCAGAGGTTCGTCCACTCCGGTCCTCTCGTACTAGGAGCAGCTTTCCTCAAATCTCCAACGTCCACGGCAGATAGGGACCGAACTGTCTCACGACGTTCTAAACCCAGCTCGCGTACCACTTTAAATGGCGAACAGCCATACCCTTGGGACCGGCTTCAGCCCCAGGATGTGATGAGCCGACATCGAGGTGCCAAACACCGCCGTCGATGTGAACTCTTGGGCGGTATCAGCCTGTTATCCCCGGAGTACCTTTTATCCGTTGAGCGATGGCCCTTCCATACAGAACCACCGGATCACTATGACCTACTTTCGTACCTGCTCGACGTGTCTGTCTCGCAGTTAAGCGGGCTTGTGCCATTACACTAACCGCATGATGTCCGACCATGCTTAGCCCACCTTTGTGCTCCTCCGTTACGCTTTGGGAGGAGACCGCCCCAGTCAAACTACCCACCACACAGTGTCCTCATCCCCGATCAGGGGACCAAGTTAGAACCTCAAACATGTCAGGCTGGTATTTCAAGGTTGGCTCCACCGGAACTGGCGTCCCGGTTTCAAAGCCTCCCAGCTATCCTACACAAACATGCTCAAAGTTCACTGTGAAGCTATAGTAAAGGTTCACGGGGTCTTTCCGTCTAGCCGCGGATACACCGCATCTTCACGGCGATTTCAATTTCACTGAGTCTCGGGTAGAGACAGCGCCCCCATCGTTACGCCATTCGTGCAGGTCGGAACTTACCCGACAAGGAATTTCGCTACCTTAGGACCGTTATAGTTACGGCCGCCGTTTACCGGGGCTTCGATCAAGAGCTTCGTCCGAGGACTAACCCCATCAATTAACCTTCCGGCACCGGGCAGGCGTCACACCGTATACGTCCACTTTCGTGTTAGCACAGTGCTGTGTTTTTAATAAACAGTCGCAGGGGCCTGGTATCTTCGACCGGCCTCGGCTCCACCCGCAGGGGTTTCACCTAACGCCGGCGTGCCTTCTCCCGAAGTTACGGCACCATTTTGCCTAGTTCCTTTACCCGAGTTCTCTCAAGCGCCTTGGGATTCTCACCCTGACCACCTGTGTCGGTTTGGGGTACGGGCCCGAGTAGCCTGAAGCTTAGAAGATTTTCCTGGAAGCCTGGCATCAATGACTTCCCGCCCTGAAAGGGCAGTCGTCGTCACGTCTCGGAATTGAGGACCCGGATTTGCCTAAGTCCCCTTCCTACACGCTTAAACCGGGACAACCGTCGCCCGGCTCACCTAGCCTTCTCCGTCTCTCCATCGCAGCTACCCAAGGTACGGGAATATTAACCCGTTTCCCATCGACTACACCTTTCGGTCTCGCCTTAGGGGCCGACTCACCCTGCGCCGATTAGCGTTGCGCAGGAACCCTTGGTCTTCCGGCGTGGGGGTTTTTCACCCCCATTATCGTTACTCATGTCAGCATTCGCACTTCTGATACCTCCAGCATGCCTCTCGACACACCTTCGCAGGCTTACAGAACGCTCCCCTACCCCGCATACTTGCGTATGCAGCCGCAGCTTCGGTGACCAGTTTGAGCCCCGTTACATCTTCCGCGCAGGCCGACTCGACTAGTGAGCTATTACGCTTTCTTTAAAGGATGGCTGCTTCTAAGCCAACCTCCTAGCTGTCTGAGCCTTCCCACATCGTTTCCCACTTAACTGGTACTTGGGGACCTTAGCTGGCGGTCTGGGTTGTTTCCCTCTCCACAACGGACGTTAGCACCCGCTGTGTGTCTCCCGGATAGTACTCACTGGTATTCGGAGTTTGCATCGGGTTGGTAAGTCGGGATGACCCCCTAGCCGAAACAGTGCTCTACCCCCAGTGGTATTCGTCCGAGGCGCTACCTAAATAGCTTTCGGGGAGAACCAGCTATCTCCGGGCTTGATTAGCCTTTCACTCCGATCCACAAGTCATCCCCTGGCTTTTCAACGACAGTGGGTTCGGGCCTCCAGTGCCTGTTACGGCACCTTCACCCTGCTCATGGATAGATCGCCCGGTTTCGGGTCTATGCCCAGCGACTAAGTCGCCCTATTCAGACTCGGTTTCCCTACGGCTCCCCTACACGGTTAACCTCGCCACTGAACATAAGTCGCTGACCCATTATACAAAAGGTACGCCGTCACCCCACGAAGGGGCTCCGACTGCTTGTACGCATACGGTTTCAGGGTCTATTTCACTCCCCTCACAGGGGTTCTTTTCGCCTTTCCCTCACGGTACTGGTTCACTATCGGTCAGTCAGGAGTATTTAGCCTTGGAGGATGGTCCCCCCATGTTCAGACAGGATTACACGTGACCCGTCCTACTCGATTTCACTGAACTCAGGTTTCGGATACGGGGCTATCACCCACTATGGCGGTCCTTTCCAGAACCTTCTCCTACCAGTCGTCCAGCTTAAGGGCTGGTCCCCGTTCGCTCGCCGCTACTAAGGGAATCTCGGTTGATTTCTTTTCCTCGGGGTACTTAGATGTTTCAGTTCCCCCGGTTCGCCTCTTACACCTATGGATTCAGTGTAAGATACCGACCCGAAAGTCGGTGGGTTTCCCCATTCAGAGATGCCCGGATCACAGCTTGTTTGCCAGCTCCCCGAGCCTTATCGCAGGCTTCCACGTCTTTCATCGCCTCTGACTGCCAAGGCATCCACCGTATGCGCTTAGTTGCTTGACTATATAACCCCAAGACAACTGACCTGCGCCTCATCGTTCAACAGGAAATCGCCAACCACCGAAGTGATTCACCATTTCTCGCTTCTCGACGAGATTCAGAGACAGCCGACTGAAGCTATAAACAACCACTTCAACGACACACCGGATAACGCTTGATCGTTATCGCTGAGATTGACTCTGAACTAGAAGAATCAATCTCGTGTTTCAATCTCATCCGAATTGTTAAAGAGCAATTCTGACCCAGTGATCAGAAAGAAGGGCTTCGATGGTCATCAATTCGAAACACTTGTTTCTGCACACTGACTTGCGTCAGGTATTCAGGGATCGTCGACCAGGTTTTGGTGGAGCCAGGCGGGATCGAACCGCCGACCTCCTGCGTGCAAGGCAGGCGCTCTCCCAGCTGAGCTATGGCCCCTAATATCAGCCACTCACCAAGCCGGCAAACCGTGTTCACTCGCCGTACTCGGAAAATTGATCAGATCTAGGCGCGCCAAGGTGAAGCGTACATCAGTACGCGAGTCCTGGCGCAACGACGAGCTGGTCAATTTTGGTGGGTCTGGGTGGACTTGAACCACCGACCTCACCCTTATCAGGGGTGCGCTCTAACCACCTGAGCTACAGACCCGGTTTTGCTTGTCACAAACAAGCCAAGTCGGGCCCGAAAGACCCTTTGCTCTCTTCTCATTGACCAAGTAATTCGTGTGGACTCTGACCGAAACCTCCAGCTATCGTTAAGGAGGTGATCCAGCCGCAGGTTCCCCTACGGCTACCTTGTTACGACTTCACCCCAGTCATGAACCACACCGTGGTGATCGTCCTCCCGAAGGTTAGACTAACCACTTCTGGTGCAATCCACTCCCATGGTGTGACGGGCGGTGTGTACAAGGCCCGGGAACGTATTCACCGCGACATTCTGATTCGCGATTACTAGCGATTCCGACTTCACGCAGTCGAGTTGCAGACTGCGATCCGGACTACGACGCGTTTTATGAGATTAGCTCACCCTCGCGGGGTTGCAGCCCTCTGTGCGCGCCATTGTAGCACGTGTGTAGCCCTGGCCGTAAGGGCCATGATGACCTGACGTCATCCCCACCTTCCTCCGGTTTGTCACCGGCAGTCTCCCTAGAGTTCCCACCATGATGTGCTGGCAACTAGGGATAAGGGTTGCGCTCGTTACGGGACTTAACCCAACATCTCACGACACGAGCTGACGACGGCCATGCAGCACCTGTGTTTGGGTTCCCGAAGGCACCAATCCATCTCTGGAAAGTTCCCAACATGTCAAGGCCAGGTAAGGTTCTTCGCGTTGCGTCGAATTAAACCACATGCTCCACCGCTTGTGCGGGCCCCCGTCAATTCATTTGAGTTTTAACCTTGCGGCCGTACTCCCCAGGCGGTCTACTTAGTGCGTTAACTGCGCCACTAAGACTTCAAGAGTCCCAACGGCTAGTAGACATCGTTTACGGCGTGGACTACCAGGGTATCTAATCCTGTTTGCTCCCCACGCTTTCGCACCTCAGCGTCAGTATTGGTCCAGGTAGCCGCCTTCGCCACTGGTGTTCCTTCCTATATCTACGCATTTCACCGCTACACAGGAAATTCCACTACCCTCTACCATACTCTAGCCTGACAGTTCGGAATGCCGTTCCCAGGTTAAGCCCAGGGCTTTCACATCCCGCTTATCAAACCGCCTACGCGCGCTTTACGCCCAGTAATTCCGATTAACGCTTGCACCCTCCGTATTACCGCGGCTGCTGGCACGGAGTTAGCCGGTGCTTCTTCTGCAAGTAACGTCAAGCATGCTGGGTATTAGCCAACACGTTTTCCTCCTTGCTGAAAGTGCTTTACAACCCGAAAGCCTTCTTCACACACGCGGCATGGCTGGATCAGGGTTGCCCCCATTGTCCAATATTCCCCACTGCTGCCTCCCGTAGGAGTTCGGGCCGTGTCTCAGTCCCGATGTGGCTGATCATCCTCTCAGACCAGCTACGGATCGTCGCCTTGGTAGGCCATTACCCCACCAACTAGCTAATCCGACATAGGCACATCCAATAGCGCAAGGTCCGAAGATCCCCTGCTTTCCCCCGAAGGGCGTATGCGGTATTAATCCGGGTTTCCCCGGGCTATCCCCCACTACTGGGCAGTTTCCTATGCATTACTCACCCGTCCGCCGCTCGACAGCGGGGAGCAAGCTCCCCCTGTTTCCGCTCGACTTGCATGTGTTAGGCCTGCCGCCAGCGTTCAATCTGAGCCATGATCAAACTCTTCAGTTTAAATCATACAAGATCCGAAGATCTCTAATCTTGCTCAAGACAAAACTCATTCTCGACGAGTCGCTTGCCTCGATTATCTGTCGCCAGATAGTCTCGGCCAGCGCCCACACGAATTACTTGGTCAACTTGTTAAAGAGCGTTGAGCATCTGCTCAATCAAGGCCGCGTATTCTACATCAGATCGCCACCTTGTCAACGATTATTTCAAGGTTTTTAACGCCGCTCCCGAAGAAGACCTGAACCGCAAAAACCCAAATCAAACAACCGCTTACTTCGCCTTCCCGTTCAAGCCTCATGGGCCGTGTCCGTCGAAGTGGGGCGCATTCTACAGCCTCACCGATTCCTGTCAACGGCCAGATCACAAAAAGTTTCGTTTTCTTTAAAATCGATCAATCGACAATCAAAACACGGGCAATCTTCTTCTTGCCCGCCTGAATCACCACATCCTCGCCTTTCGCAAAACGACGACCACTATCCTCAAGCTGCTCGCCATTGATGTAGACAGCCCCCCGCCCAAGCACATCCCGGGCCGCAGCACCATTCTTTACCAGCCCGGCAAGACGCAGTACCGCAGAAATGGGGAGCTCTTCCTGCCCCCCCAGGGACACTTCCACTTCCGGCACATTCTCCGGAATCGCACCAAGCGCCACACGATTACCTGCGGACTTGTGGGCGTTGGCAGCGGCCTCCTCGTCATGGAACCGGGTGATAATCTCCTCCGCCAGAATCTTCTTGTAGTCCTGCGGGTTGGCACCAGCCTCCACGGCCTTGCGGTATTCCTCCACCTCCGCCAACGGGCGGAGACTGAGCAACTCAAAGTAACGCCACAGCAGTTGATCGGGAATTGAAAGCAGCTTGGCGTACATCTCGCCCGGTGAATCCGTAACCCCGACGTAGTTGCCGAGTGACTTGGACATCTTCTGAACGCCGTCGAGCCCCTCCAGAATCGGCATGGTCAGAACAACCTGGGGATCCTGCCCGTAGTGCCGCTGCAGGATGCGCCCCATCAGAAGGTTGAACTTCTGGTCCGTACCTCCCAACTCCACGTCTGCCTCCAAGGCGACAGAGTCGTACCCCTGGACCAGCGGGTAGAGGAATTCGTGGATAGCGATCGACTGCTCGGCGCGGTAGCGCTTGTCGAAGTCATCCCGCTCCAGCATGCGGGCAACCGTATACTGACCTGCAAGCCGGATCATGTCGGCCGCGGTCATCTTACTCATCCACTCGGAGTTGAACACCACGGTGGTTTTCGCCGGGTCGAGAATCCGGAACACCTGCTCTTTATAGGTCACCGCGTTCTGCTTGACCTGCTCCTCGGTCAATGGCGGCCGCGTGGCACTTTTTCCTGAGGGATCACCGATCATGCCGGTGAAGTCACCAATCAGGAAGATCACCTCATGCCCCAGGTCCTGGAACTGACGGAGCTTGTTGATCAGCACCGTGTGCCCCAGGTGGAGATCCGGCGCCGTTGGGTCAAACCCGGCCTTGATCTTCAGCGGCCGCCCTTCGCGGAGCTTTTCCAACAGGGACTCCTCCGGAATCAGCTCGTCCACCCCACGCTTGATGACCGCCAGCGCCTCTTCAACAGATGCCATAAACCTTGAACCCCATAGCAAAATCAGGCGGGCCCGTTACAGTCCTCAACAAAAGTAAGCTGAGCGTAACCGCAAACCCTGATACATTTGGACCTTTACCGGCTTCCCGGCTGTATAAATTCAGGCCGGAGATTATATCAGCCGAATCAGGAAAATCTGCCGTGATTCTTTTATTTCGGCGTGAAAGTGCGTGCTTTTTATACGAATCAGCATGCTCTATACTTGAGCCATCACTTGAACCAGATCACACAAGCTGCGGAAGTAGCGATAAAAACAGGTTGTTGACGTGATTAAAACGTTCCCCAAGATTCATTTGATTGCCGTTGCCGGCATCAGCCTCGTCGTGGGTTCAGCCCTGGTGCTCAGCCCCAGCGCCGACGTCGAAGCAAAGCGCATGACCATCGACCTGGACCTCCAACAGGAGTCCGGAAAAGCCACCGACGGTCCTGAACAACCGGTGGCCAACACCGATAGGTCAGCACCTGACGCCGCGCCGGGCTCAGCTACCCATGAGGGTGCCGAAGCACCGCCAAGTCCTGACCAGGCCACAGCAGCCGCCCCCGAACAACCCGCCCCGCCTGCGGAACCCGCCCTTGAGTGGACCAGAGTGGACGTTGAAAGCGGCGACACCCTGTCGACCCTGTTCAACGAAGCCGGCTTTAACGACGGCCTGATGCTTTCCGTTATCCATGGTGATGGTGACGCCGAGAAGCTCCAGCACCTCTATGTTGGCGAAACCCTGGCTTTCGGTACTTCTCCCGATGGCGAGCTGGAAGAAGTACGGCTGGAGCGCAACCGGCTTGAGTCCCTGGTGATCGAACGCACTGACGAAGGCTATGCGGGTGAAACCGTCCTGCGCGAGCCGGAACCCCGGGTTGCCTTCGCCTCCGGTGAAATCGAAGGTTCCCTGTATCTGGCCGGGAAGGAAGCCGGACTGGACGATCGGGTCACCATGGAGCTGGCGGGGATCTACGGCTGGGATATCGATTTTGTATACGATGTCCGCAAGGGTGACACCTTTGAAGTGATTTACGAAGAACTGTACCTGGACGATGAAAAGATAGACAACGGAAAGATCATCGCCGCCCGCTTTGTCAATCGCGGCCGGGAAGTCATCGCCCTTCACTATACCGACAGCAACGGCGACAGCGACTATTACACTCCCGATGGCGACAGCATGCGCAAGGCCTTCCTGCGCACGCCCATCAACGCCCGGGTATCCTCGCCGTTCAATTTGCAGCGTCGCCACCCGGTACTGGATGTGGTACGCCCCCATGAAGGCACCGACTATGCCGCACCAACGGGCACTCCCATCAAGGCGGCCGGCGATGGCCGGGTGTCCTTCGCTGGCTGGAAGGGCGGCTATGGCCGCACCGTCGTGCTGTCCCATGGCGACAACATCACCACCCTGTATGCCCATATGAGCAAGCTGGGCAAAGGCATCAGCAACGGCACCCGGGTCGAGCAGGGCCAGACCATTGGTTATGTCGGCGCATCCGGCATGGTGACCGGCGCTCACCTGCACTATGAATTCCGGGTCAATGGTGTCGCCAGGAACTCCCGCACCGTCGATCTGCCGGAAGCCAACCCGGTACCGGAAAGCGAGATGGCCCGGTTCAAGGCCGCCACCCAGCAGCAGGTTGCGCAGCTGAACACCCTCGGGGAGGGCTTCCGCCAGGTTGCCATGGCCGAGGAAGCCGTCGCCGACGAAGAGCAGCAGTAAGGTAACCCGTGTCCTTCTACATCGGCCTCATGTCAGGCACCAGCATGGACGGCATCGACGCCGCACTGGTGGAACTGGATGGGGCCGGTAGCGCATCACTATCCGCCACCCACACCGAGCCTTTTCCCGCCCCGCTCTACCAGTCAATTGTAGATCTCAGCCAGAATCGCGGTACCCCCGATGACCTGGGGCACTGCGACCGGGCCGTGGGTGAACTCTTTGCCCGGGCCGCCCGGAACCTCCTGGCATCCTCGGGCTACCAGGGCCCGGTGACCGCCATAGGCAGCCACGGCCAGACCATTCGTCACCAGCCACTCGGGCACGATCCCTTTACCCTGCAACTGGGCGATCCCAATGTGATCGCGGAGCGCACCGGCATTACCACCGTGGCGGATTTCCGTCGGCGGGATATGGCCGCCGGTGGCCAGGGGGCGCCGCTGGTGCCCGCTTTCCACCACGCGGTGTTCGGATCCCCTTCCGAGAACCGGGTGCTGGTAAACATTGGCGGCATTGCCAACCTCTCCTGGCTGCCCGCCGGTGGCGCTTCCGCCCACGGAGGCTTCGATACCGGCCCGGGCAATGGATTGATGGATGCCTGGTGCCACCGGCATACCGGGAAGACCTATGACGCGGAAGGACAATGGGCACTGACGGGGCAAGTCCTGCCCGTCCTGCTGAAACGCTTCATGGAGGAGCCCTACTTCAGCCTGACGCCCCCCAAGAGTACCGGCAAGGAGCTTTTCAACCTGGATTGGCTGGACGCCCGCGTGGACCGGGAACCGGGATTCGCACCGCAGGATGTACAACGGACCCTGCTGGAGTTGACAGCTCTCACCATCGCCAGGGCACTGCCATCACAACGCCCACTGGCCGTCTACGTCTGCGGGGGCGGCGCCCTGAATACGGCGTTGATGATGCGGCTCGGCGAGTTGCTGGCACCACAGGGTATGGTATACACCACAGCGGACCTGGGGATCGACCCCCAATGGGTGGAAGCAGCGGCTTTTGCCTGGCTGGCAAGACAAACCATGGAAGGACTGGCCGGCAACGTACCTGCCGTCACCGGAGCCAGCGGGCCGAGGGTGCTTGGCGGGATCTATCCCGCGTAGACGATCATCAGATGGCGAAGGAAGAACCGCAGCCACAGGTGGATGTGGCATTGGGATTCTGGACCACGAACTGGGAACCCTGCAGACCTTCCTGGTAATCAACGGTAGCGCCGACCAGGTACTGGTAGCTCATGGGATCGACCAGCAGGGTAACACCATCACGGTCAACCGCGGTGTCGTCTTCCTCCTGGCTGTCATCGAAGGAAAAACCATACTGGAAGCCAGAGCAGCCCCCGCCGGTGACAAACACCCGCAGCTTGAGGTCGGGGTTGCCCTCGTCCTCAACCAGTTCCTTCACCTTGGCGACCGCGTTATCACTGAAAAACAGCGGTACTGCTACCTGTTCCTGAACTGCGCTCAATTCTGCCTCCCGACATCACGTTGATGATGTCATTATGGTATTCCCGAGTATTCCGATCAACTATAGACCCTGCCGGCCCTGCCATGGTTCCCGGATCAGGCTACTCCGCCTTGTCCCCCGCGGCCTTCCGCTCATCCATGGGGATGGCGCCGGGCTCGCCGGGGGAGTCTTCCGGCAGGTCATCGCCGTCCCGGCCCACCAGTTCCGGTTTACCGGGACCGGCCAGCCGACGCGGCAGGTTAACAGTGTCCTTACTGTGGACCATATTGCCGTTTACCGAAGCGCCAGCCTCCATCTCGATCAGGTTGTAGAAGACATTACCGGTAATGGCGGCCTTTTCGGCAAGTTCAAGGTGCGCCAGTGCATATACGTCGCCTTTCACCGTACCATTGATAACGATATTGGGGGCAACGATATCGCCCTCTACTTCACCGCACTCCGACAGACGGAGCAATGCGTTGTCCGCCTGTTCTTCCGCCACCACGCAGCCTTTCACCCGGCCGTCAATGTGGAGGCCACCGGTGAAATGGATATCCCCTTCTACCCGGGTCTTGGCCGAAATCAGGGTATCGAAACGGCCCTGGGGACGCTTGGCTTTCTGCTTCTTGTTGCTGAACATGTTTAATTCTCCGCGAGCGGCTGCCATTCGAAGGTTCGCTCCGCCTGGGAGGCGTTACTTCCTTCCGCCTTGGCAACCACCTGGATTTCATAGGGTTCAAAATTGTCAGGCAAGGCCAGCGTGCCTTCCACATCCTGGAAATAGCGGAAGCGGAAACGCACACCCAGATCCTCGACATCCTCTGACAGGTCCCTCAAGGGAATGACTTCCTGTTCACCTTCCAGCTCCCCTATGATATTCACTGCCACCACGCCCGAAATGTAGCTTTTGTTGTCACCTACCTGGGTCAACACCAGCTTGAACTCGTAACGGCCCTCGCCACGGACATCCCGGAGCGAGAGCTGGTCCACCTGCAGCCCCTTGCTCACCTCCGATGGCGCCATGATATTCCGGTAGAAGGTCAGGTCCGCCTCCAGGGTCGCAATAGTGGCCTCCAGGTCGGCAATGGTATTACGGGCGGAATTAAGGGCCTCCCCGTCAATGGCCTGGCTGCGCTCCAGGCGCACCTTCTCCTGTCGGACCTGATCATAGTCCGCCTTGACCTCCGCCAGCTCCTTGGCCAGTGATGGCCGGCTCTGGGCCACGTCCTCAATCCGGTAACCGCCCTGGGACCAGCCGACGCCATAACCCACCAGACCACACAGTGCGCAGAGCAAAAGCACGCCGATCACCCGATAGGGGCGGAACGTCCGCCGCCTGGGCACAATAACGAATTCTTCCTGGGCATTCCGGGTTTCAGCCAAGGTTCCTGCCTCCGACGATGAACGTCAGGGTCATGGCAACAGCGCCGGGGCCCGAAGGCCCGCGCGCTCGTCGAGGCCGAACATGATGTTCATGTTCTGGACCGCCTGACCGGCGGCACCCTTGACCAGGTTGTCGATGACCGAGCTGATGATCACAATCGGGCTGTCCTCCTGCCGGTGCAGGGACATGCGGCAGGTATTCTCGCCCCGGACACTGCGGGTTTCCGGGTGACTGCCAAAGGGCATGACGTCCACGAACGGCTCGTCCCGGAAGCGGTCCTCAAACAGGCCCTGCAAGCGGTCGAAATCGGACGGATTTTCCAGTTCGGCATACAGCGTGGCTTCGATACCGCGAATCATCGGCACCAGATGGGGCACGAAGCTGACCCCCACCCTGCCGCCGGCGGCCTGCTCCAGGCCCTGACGGATTTCCGGCAGGTGACGGTGACCGGAGGCGCCGTAGGCCTTGAAGCTCTCGCCCACCTCACCATGGAGCATGCCGATCTTGCCCTGACGACCGCCACCGCTGGCACCGGATTTGGCATCCGCCACCAGGTGCCCTGTACGCACCAGGCCATTCTCCAGCAGCGGCAGGAAGCCTAACTGGACCGCCGTGGGATAACAGCCGGGGTTGGCCACCAGCTCCGCCTCGCGGATCGCATGGCGAGCCACCTCAGGCAAACCATAAACCGCCTTTGCCGCCCATTCGGCGGTGTCGTGGGGCATACCATACCAGCGTGCCCACACCTCCAGGTCCTTGATGCGGAAGTCCGCCGACAGGTCCACCACACGCACGCCCCGGGCAAGCAATTCCGGCGCCATGCGCATGGCCACGCCGTGGGGTGTGGCAAAGAACACCAGGTCACACTGGGCCAGCACTTCGACGTCGGGCTCACTAAAGACCAGGTCGTAGTAGCCTCGGAGATTGGTGTACATGTCGGCAACAGCCATACCCGCCTCCGAGCGCGAGGTAATGCACGATACCTCCACCTCCGGATGGGTAGCCAGAATCCTGAGCAACTCGACGCCCGTATACCCCGTGCCGCCAACTATGCCTGCTTTAATCACCGATCTCTCCTGTACTTTGAAACTGTGGAATGGGCCAACCCCGACGGGAGACCACTGCGTCACCCTAAGGAGCCTGCCGCCCCATTGCCCGGCAAACCCCTAGTCTATCATGATAAACCAGTGTCTTATTGCAGCAGCGACCGGGCTGGTTACAATGCCACATAACCCACTGTATTGATTAATCCGCCGTCCGGTGAATCAAGGAGCTCAGTGCCAATGGCGACGCCATGGAGAAGTTAAGGAAACTGTTGACCGACAACCTGGTGTCCAGGTTCCGTCGGCGCCTTGCCGGCGTGGACGCCCTGCCGCAACTGGCGTTGCTTGGCCTGCTGTCCGGCGTGGTCACCGGCGGTGTGATCCTGCTGTTCCGTTTTGCCATTGAGTGGCCGCTGAGCCACTTCCTGCCCGGCGACAACGCCGAGAACTTCGAGGCCCTTGACTGGATGACCCGTGGCGCCCTGCCCCTGGCGGGGGCCCTGCTGCTGGGACTGTTCCTCAACCAGTTGGCCACCCGCGACCGCAAGGTGGGCGTGGTCCATGTCATGGAGCGCCTGAACTATCACCAGGGCTATATTCCCCTGCGCAGTGCCCTGGTCCAGTTCGTGACCGGCATCACCACGGTGGTCACCGGGCAGTCCGCGGGCCGGGAAGGACCGGCAGTGCACCTGGGGGCCACCTTTTCCAGCCTGATGGGCCAGTACATGCGGCTGCCCAACAACAGCATCCGAACCCTGGTGGCCTGTGGCTGCGCCGCCGCCATCTCGGCATCGTTCAATACACCCATTGCCGGGGTCATCTTCGCCATGGAGGTGGTGATGATGGAATACACCATCGCCGGCTTCACCCCGATCATCCTGGCCGCCGTCAGTGCCGCCATTGTCACCCACGCGGTCTATGGTACCGAGCCGGCCTTCTCGGTACCGGCCCTGACCATGAACTCGCTACTGGAGATCCCCTGGATCATCGCCATTGCCATCGTGATTGGCGTGGCAGCGGCGGGGTTCATCCACCTGCTGTCCTGGACCAGCCGGTACCAGCACCATTCGATACTGTTGCGGCTGGGCGCCGCCGGTCTGCTGATGGTGCCCTTTGCGATCCTGGTGCCGGAAGTCATGGGGATCGGTTACGACACGGTGACCGGCACCATCTACGGCCAGATCGGATTCTGGCTGCTGCTGGGTGCCGGCATCGCCAAACTGCTGATCACGGCACTGACCATCGGCCTGGGCATGCCCAGCGGCATCATCGGTCCGACCATCTTCATCGGCGCCACCCTGGGCGGCGCCATGGGGCTGATCGGTGCCGCCGTAGCACCGACGGCCACGTCATCCGTGGGTTTTTACGCCATGCTGGGCATGGGGGCCATGATGGGGGCGGTTCTGCAGGCGCCACTGGCCGCTCTGATGGCGCTGCTGGAACTGACCCGCAATCCCAATATCATCCTGCCTGCCATGCTGATCATCACCACCGCCACCCTGGTCACCAGCGAGGTATTTGGCAAGAAATCCGTGTTCCTGACCATGCTCCAGACCCAGGGCCTCAGCTACCACAACTCTCCCATCATCCAGGCCCTGAGGAGGGTGTCGGTGGGTGCCATCATGGAACGGAGCGTGACCCGCACCGACCGGACGATCAGTTACGA
The DNA here is from genome assembly GCF_045449715.1 of Marinobacter shunpengi. Classification (NCBI taxonomy): domain Bacteria; kingdom Pseudomonadati; phylum Pseudomonadota; class Gammaproteobacteria; order Pseudomonadales; family Marinobacteraceae; genus Marinobacter; species Marinobacter shunpengi. The sequence goes on from NZ_JBJJLA010000008.1 coordinate 14,291, forward strand.
GGATGCCCGCAAGCTGCTCAAGAACGAACCCAAGTGGCTGGTGGTGGAAGGCAACAACGGCCCGGCCGCCCTGCTGCCTTCCGTCGACCTGGTCCGTTTCCTGGAACACCTCAGGAACCGGGAAGCCGAGGAAGACCGGCCCCTGCCGGAGACCATCGACCTGATGGAAATGCCGGCCAACCGCCGGGATGTGGCCCCGATCCAGTACCAGGCCACCCTGGAGGAAGCCCTGGACCAGTTTGAGTCCTCCAAGGCGGAAGCCCTGTACGTACAGCGACATGTGGCGCCAATGATCCAGCGAATCTACGGTATCGTCCTGAAATCCGATATCGAAAGCTATTACCAATACCGACGGAGTTGACCATGCTCTGGGTTAAAGCCCTGCATATTATTGCCCTGGTGTGCTGGTTCGCCGGCATCTTCTACCTGCCCCGGCTGTTCGTCTACCATGCCGCCTGCCAGGACCAGGCGGGACGCGAGCGCTTCAAGGTCATGGAACGCAAACTGTATAGAGGTATCAGCACGCCCTCCATGGTAGCCACAGTGGTCTTCGGGGTATGGCTGTTGAGTTACAATGTGTCGGGCTATTTCAGCCAGGGCTGGATCCACGCCAAGTTACTGCTGGTGGCCCTGCTGATCATCTACCATTTCTACTGCGGCCATCTGGTGAAGGTGTTCCGGGATGACCGCAACCAGCGCAGCCATGTCTTCTACCGTTGGTTCAACGAATTGCCGGTACTGGCGCTGGTTGCCATCGTGATCCTGGCCGTGGTCAAACCCTTCTGACTGTTCCGAGGAGATGCGCCATCAAACTTCATGAACGCCCCCAGGTACTGATCGTTTCAGGACTGGACCCGTCCGGGGGAGCCGGCCTGCAGGCGGATATCCAGGCGGTCACCGCACTGGGCGCCCATCCGTTGCCGATGCTGAGCTGCCTGACAGTCCAGGACACCCGCAACGTCTACAACGCCGCCCCGGTGGATGCCGACCTGGTCCGCCAGCAACTGGAATGCCTGGCCGGAGACTGCCGCATCGACGCCGTCAAGACCGGTGCCATGGGCAACGCCGACGTGGTCGGAGTGCTCGCCGACTTCCTGGACCAGCACCCGGATGTGCCGCTGGTTGTGGACCCGGTCATCAAGGCCGCCGGCGGTGGCGACCTGGCCGACGAGGCCCTGCTGGAAGCCATGAAGACCCGGCTGTTTACACGGGCCGACGTCATCACGCCAAACGGTATCGAACTGGCCCAGCTGGGCGCCAGTGACGACGAGGAAACGGCGGCGAATGCCCTGATCCGGCAGGGCTGCGCCGGCATCCTGGCTACCGGAGGCCATGGCACCGGCCCCAGCATCACCAACGCCCTGTACCGCCCGAGCCAACCGGTCCGGTCCTGGCAGATCGCGCGGGTGGGCGGCGAATACCATGGCACCGGCTGCACCCTGGCTGCTGCCATCGCCGCCGGGCGCGCCCAGGGCCTGCCCCTGGAAGACGCCATCGAGCAGGCCCAGCGCTTTGTTGCAGGGGCCATCAACCACGCCCTCAGGGTCGGCAACGGCCAGCCAGTGCCGGACCGGGGCGTGCCCTGGTCCGGGAAATCATGAGCACGTCCACCTTCGGCAAGGGCCTGCGACCGGGGCTCTACGCCATTACCGACAGCACGCTGCTGCCGGAGGACGCCTTGCTGCCGGCAGTGGAGGCCGCCCTGCAGGGCGGGGCCGTGCTGGTCCAGTACCGGGAGAAGCGCCTGCCCCGCACCGACCGCCTGCGACAGGCGACCGCCCTGAACGAACGCTGTCGGGCCTTCCAGGTGCCACTGATCATCAACGATGATCCCAAGCTGGCCCGGGCCTGTGGTGCCGCCGGCGTGCACCTGGGGCAGGAGGACGGTTCTGTGGCCGATGCCCGCCGCCTGCTCGGCGACGATGTCATCATCGGGGCTACCTGCCACGGCCGCCTGGATCTGGCTGAACGGGCCCGCGACGAGGGCGCGGACTACCTGGCGTTCGGCCGCTTCTATCCGTCGTCCACAAAACCCGGGGCGTCACCGGCAAGCCCTGACATTCTTCGCCAGGCCGCGTCCCTGGGGCTGCCTCGCACCGCCATCGGCGGTGTCACGGTGGACAATGGCGAACCCCTGATCCGCGCCGGGGCCGACCTGCTGGCTGTGGTCGGTGGCCTTTTCGGCGGCACGCCGGAACAGGTGGAGGAGCGGGCCCGGGCCTTTACCCGGCTGTTCGCCGACCACCACCCGTTTTTCAATCTCTGATAGCATTGCCATCCCGATCCTGCGAGTTCCGCCAGGACACCCGTTTCAGTCGACAACCGAGGAGCCGCTGACATGACACAATCAGAAACGCTGTTTGAACAGGCACAGAAATACATTCCCGGTGGTGTCAATTCACCGGTGCGGGCCTTCCGCGGCGTTGGCGGTACACCGATTTTCTTCAAGCATGCCGAAGGCGCCTACCTGTACGACGAGGACGATAAGCGCTACATCGACTACGTGGGTTCCTGGGGACCGATGATCGTCGGCCACTCCAACGATCACATCAAGCAGGCCCTGCACAAGCAGATCGACCTGGGGGTCGGCTATGGTGCGCCCACCGCTATCGAGACCGAAATGGCTAAAAAGGTGTGCGAACTGGTGCCCTCCATCGAACTGGTGCGGATGGTGAACAGCGGCACCGAGGCCACCATGAGCTCCATCCGCCTGGCCCGGGGCTACACCGGCCGCGACAAGATCATCAAGTTCGAGGGCTGCTACCACGGCCATGTGGATTCGCTGCTGGTGAAGGCCGGCTCCGGCGCCCTGACCCTGGGCGTCCCCAACTCGCCGGGCATTCCCGCCAGCCTGGCGGAGCACACCATCACCCTCACCTACAACGACAGCGAGGGTGTACGCCAGGCCTTTGAGGAGCTGGGCGACCAGGTGGCTGCGGTGATCGTGGAACCGGTGGCCGGCAACATGAACTGCATCCCGCCGGCACCCGGTTTCCTGGAAACCCTGCGGGAGGTCTGTGACGAGCACGGCTCGGTGCTGATCTTCGACGAGGTGATGACCGGATTCCGGGTATCGCTGGGCGGTGCCCAGGGGCACTATGGCATCACCCCGGACCTGACCGCCCTGGGCAAGGTCATCGGTGGTGGCCTGCCGGTGGGCGCCTTTGGCGGCAAGCGGGAAATCATGGAGCACATTTCGCCCCTGGGGCCGGTCTACCAGGCCGGCACCCTGTCCGGTAACCCGCTGGCCATGACCGCCGGCCTGACCACCCTGAACCTGATCTCCGAGGATGGCTTCCACGACCGACTGACCGAAAAGACCCGGGCCCTGTGCGCCGGCTTCCGTGAGGAGGCGAAGAAGGCCGGAATCCCGCTGACGGTACAAAGTGCCGGCGCCATGTTCGGCCTGTTCTTCACCGAAGAGCCGGAAGTCAGTCGTTTCGACCAGGTAATGAACTGCGACGTGGAACGCTTCAAGGCATTCTTCCAGGGCATGCTGAAGGAGGGCATCTACCTGGCACCGTCAGCGTTCGAGGCGGGCTTTACCAACGCTGCCCTCAGTGACGACGACATCGCCGAGACCATCGCCGCCGCCGGAAAGGTCATGGCGACCCTGTAGGGCACTTTTTCGGGGAGACCTTCAGAAGGTCTTCCCGACCCCTACCCACAGGTTGTAACGATCGTAGTCGTAACCGTCCAGCGAGCTCTCGTTCGACTCGTAGGACAGTTCGCTGCTCACGAACCAGTCAGGCGCCAACTGCCAGTCCACCAGGATACCGCCGGACCAGCGGTCGTCCTGCCGCTGTTCCGAGACCGGGCCGGCGGAGGTCTGCCACTGGTAATCCTCGTCGTAGTCGCTGTGCCGGTAGGCGCCTTTCAGGGTCAGCGCCAGCCTCTCCGCCAGCGCCTTACGCCAACTCAGCTCCAGCCCCTGCCGGAAGGGGGAAACACTGGCGGCGTAGTCCGGATCCCGGATATTGTCCCGGTCTGCCAACCCGAGCCGCAGCTCCACACCCAGACGCCCTCCCCACTGATGCTGGTAGCCCCCCACCTCCAGGTCATACTGACCGCCATCGTACTCCGGGTAACCAGATCCTCCTGATACCGCCGCCAGTTCCAGGCGGGCATAACAGTGATCAAGCGGACCGCAGCCTTGCTGGCGGATTAACCCCTGTACCCCGTAATAGGATTCCACAAGGCCGGTGTCGAGCCACCAGTGCCGGGTGAACATCGTTGCCTGGAGATCCGTGGCCGCCACCCGGGTCTGCCAGCCCAGGTCCCCCTCCAGCAGGCTCAGGTTCGACTCCAGGTTACCGGGAAAGCGCTGGTGGTAACCCAGACCGTTCCATATCCAGTGATTCCCGGTCGAGGCGCTACCGGAGCCCAGTGAGAACATGACATCGGAGTAGGACTCTCCCAGCCCGGAAGCCGCATTGTCCGGCAACTGGTCGACATTGGAGTCATAGCCGGCACCCACCATGACCAGACCGACCGGGTATCGGCCCGCTTCCGGTTCACCGGCAGGGGGCGTATCAGAGAGACGTTCAAGCTGACGGGCAGACAACCCCCGGATCTTCTCGTTCCCCGACTCCATCGACAGGGCCAGGAAAATATCACGGGCATCGGTGAGATTGTCCGTGGCCAGGGCAATCAGGCCCAGGTTGTACCGGGCCAGGTCCCGGTGGGAGGTGTCCAGCAGTGCCCTGAACTCCCGGGCCGCGGCGTCGTATCGCGCCAACCGGTAGTTCACCACACCGAGGTTGTAGGTCAGGGCATTGCTTTCCAGCCCCGACGCCCTGGCCTCCAGGAGATAGTGCCTGGCCTGTTCGGCATCACCGGACTGGAACGCCTGAACGCCCTTCTCAAGCATAGCCTCCGCGTCAGCGGGAACCGATCCCTGGGCCTGACAGACGACCGCCCAGCCCAGAAGAAACAATGTGGAGAAAATCGTTGCGGTGATCTGCAAGCCGTGCCTCGACCAATGGAAGAAAACGCCGTGTCGGTTCGCTATCGACTGTCCCGCCGGGGACCATCAGGGCCGACGGTCATTGTCCGGTCGATCCGGGCGCTCCGGGTTATCCGGTCGGTCAGGGTTACCCGGAGCGTCGGGCCTGCCGGCATCCGAACGGCGTTCCCGGGCCCGTTCCGAGGCGTCACCACGCATCTCGGCCGGATTGAAGCCCGGTCGATTACGCTCCAGCCCCGGAGGCCCGTCCTCGTTCAGCGGGTTACCTCCACCAGGTTGCTCACCTGAGTTGCCCGGGTTGTCCCGGTCGTTACCCGTCGCTTCCGTGGGTCGGGGCAGGCTGATCTCACGGGTAACCTTCTCCGTCACGTCATCGTCGGTCACCATCCGCATGGTAACGCCCAGGTCGTTGTCGGCAAACACGGCCGGAGCCACCAGACAGGCCGCCAGGTTCAACAGCAGCAACGTCCGGGGAAAGGCCTTCCACCCATTATTGCAGAATTTCACCTTGTCATTCATTCGGTTGCTCCTGGGTCCACCAGCCCGACCGGAATCGGGGCCCGAAAGGTTTTACGGCGACCGCCGTCATCCAGCCGTGCCACCAACTCCCCCTCGGCGGGATAAAGCACCCTCAACGGCAAAGTCAGCACGTTGTCGCCGGGGCTGAGATCCACCTGCCAGCTCAGGGTATGCCGGCCCGGGAACGGCTCCAGTTCGACATTGTCGGGCAGTTCCAGGGTCAGTTGAACGTTCTCCAGCGCCTCCTCGGAGGCAAACGCCACGCGAACCTGGCGGACCTCCGGCTCCAGGACCGCAAGGGCAGCGGCGTTCCCGTTCGCGGTATCCCCAGGCTTCCAGGACGCCATCGGCCAGAGCACCACCGCCAACACGACCGCCGCAGCCACGGCAAACCCGATAGACCTAGGTTTCACGGAAACCTTGCCGCGGCCGCCACTGGCCGCATCGAACACCCGTGTTTCAAAGTCGTCCGATGGGGGTTCGTTCGGCGCAGCCTCGATTACCAGGCGCTGCACCTCGTGGGCCCAGTCCAGATACTCCCCACACGACCGGCAACGGGCCGCATGATTGAACAGGCGTACACGGTCCTCCCGGGACAAATCCCCGGACAGCAACCTGTCCACATTGGCTCGCAGTTCGCCACAGTTCATTTCAATCTCGGAATCCGTGTGTTTGGACATATCGGGTGCATCCACTACTTCACAAGACGTTGGTCTGCTTCGGACGGTTCCACGTTACTTTCGAGTTTCCGTCTCAGGGCCGAACGAATTCGATGTAACCGTGACTTCAGGGTGCCGACTGGCAGGTCCAGCACCTCGGAGAGATCCTCAAGCCGCCAGCGGTCCACATCGTGGAGCAGCAACAGGGTCCGGTGATCGGCGGGCAGCGCATCGAGCAGGCCCCTGACGACCGGCCCCAGCCGGTCCAGCTCCAGCCTCTCGTCAGGCCCGAAGCCCGGGTCCGGCACCGTCTCGAGCCAGGGCTGCAGGCTATCCGGGTCAGCAAATTCACTTTCGAACTTCAGCGACCGCTGGGCCTGCTTACGGTTAATATCGACAAAGTGGTGGTACAGAACACGATTGAGCCAGGTTCCGGGCCTGTCCAGTGTTTCCAGCTCATCCAGTTTCGGATACAGCTTCACCACAACGTCCTGGACCAGGTCCTCCGCGTCCTCCCGGCGCCCCGTCAGGCGATAGGCAAACCGGTACATCGTACCCAGGTGGGGCTGTACACGAGTCTCGAAGCGCTGACGTCTCGATCGCCGGAAAGGCATCAGTACCACAATGAAGCCTCTTGGAGTGGTTGCTGCAATCCTGCGTTATACCAGAAAAACCACCGATTGAGGGTGATCCGCTTTCGCCGGATACAATCCGTTCCTTTCTTTACATTATGTAATATGGAAACGGGAACCTCCGACCAACTGACCACGTGAAATCAACAGGGGTGACGAATCCACAACGCCCCACAACCGATAAACGAACGCACACACCTGACATTAGATTCCAGCTCGGAGGAAGGCCCATGAACAATCCGGTTCTTAAAACCATCAGCATCGCAACCCTGGCTGCGGCAGTGGCCGCCTGCGGTGGCAGTGGCAGCAGTGACAGCGATTCATCGACCGGTACGGCCTCGCTAAGCCTGACCGATGCGCCCGTTACCGACCTTTCCGCAGCACAGCTGAACATTACATCGGTGGAGTTGAAGCCGGCGGATTCGGACAGTGTCACCATCGACCTGGAAACCGCCGTCGACATCAACCTGCTGGATTTCCAGGGTGGCAGGGTAGCCCAGCTCTTTGACGGAGAGGAACTCCCCGCCGGCGAATATGAATGGATTCGCCTGCACCTGGGCGAGGACCCGTACGTTATCGAGGCCTCTGATCCAAACCAGACCCCCATTTTCCTGTTCCTGCCCTCCGGTCGCCAGACCGGCTTGAAACTGCAGGGCGGATTTGTCATTCCAGCCGGCGATACCGCCGAGTTCACGATCGATTTTGATGTCAAGAAGTCCATTATCAATGCCGGTGGCAATGCACCCTCCGGCAGCGACAAGTACATCCTGAAACCGGCCCATCGCCTGGTGGACAATTCTGAATCAGGGGCCATCGTGGGTGAGGTGGATGTTGTCAACATTGAACAGCAACTGGGTTGCGCGGTGGATGACGGCTACGATGGCTCGGTCTATGTCTACGAGGGCGCGGATGTTGAACCCACGGACCTCAACGTGAACGAGGAAGGCGGCCCGCTGGTGGCAGTGACGGTATCCAACGAGGACCAGGCAAGCCTGTACAGCTACAAGGCCGCCTTCCTGCCGGCCGGGGACTACACCATCAGCTATACCTGTGAGCCGGATGACAACGAAGCCTCCGAGACACTCGAATTCGTTGGCACGCAGAATGTGACGGTTACCGCCAATGCGGAGACAACGGCTGAGATCATTCAGTAATCAGGTAAGGTCAACCGTTCCGAGAAGCCCCCGCCCCGCGGGGGCTTTTTTTATCAAAGCTGCTGGGCCCGCCGTTCCGCCTGCTCGGCACCGGCCACATTGCCCCGCTCCCGGCGGATACCGGCCAGCAGTTCCCAGCCGGCTTTTTGCAGGCTGGTGTCGGAGCCGGACAGGGACAGGCCCTTGAGGGTGAACTGCTCCGCCGCCCCCAGGTTGCCGGTCCGGACATAGGCCTCGGACAGCTTGAAGTAGACCTGGGCAGACCGGGGTGAGATACGCTGGGCCCGCTCAAGCTGGCCCAACGCGGCTTCGGGGTTACCCTGGGCCATCAGGTCATCCGCCTTGCGGATCAGGCTGGCCGCCGCCGGGGAAAGGTCGTCGCCCTGCTCCTGGTAGCCCGGGCTGGGCGCCCGGTCCTCTTCCCGCGTTTGCGGCTGTTCGGACAGGCGCTCCGTCCGCTCGTCATCCTCCCGTTCCACCTGTGGCGGCTGTGGTGCAGTCTCCGGCGAGCGGTCACCTCCGCCCGGCGGTGCATAGATATCGGACGCACAACCGGCCAGCCCCATTGAGAGAGCCCCCAGGAACATCAACTTCCGTAACCCCTGATTCATTAGAACAATCCTTCAAACCAGCCACGCAGGCGTCTTGAGAAATCACTGCCACACCCCTCGAACTGCGTCGGCTCACTGCCGACGATAAAGGGAATCAGCCGCGCATTTTCACAGTGATCGTCGGTGAGCACACCTTTCTCACTGTTGACCCACTGATACTGTACGCCATCCGGCACCACCGGTGAAAAGCCGTGTTGCGGTACCGACGCCATGAACCGGGTCCAGACCGGCAGGGCACCGGAGGAGCCGGTCAGCGAGGTCGGGCCGTTGTCATCGCGGCCCACCCAGGTTACGGCCAGCAGGTCGCCACTGAAACCGGCGAACCAGCTATCCCGACCGTCATCGGTGGTGCCGGTCTTGCCAGCCAGCCCCAGGCTCTCCGGGATGGTGTAATAGGCGGACCGGCCGGTTCCCTCCCGCATGACTTCCTGCATCGCATACTGCACCAGGTGAACCGCCGCCGGGTCAGCCACCTGGTTCACCTCCAGGTTGTAGCGATTAAGCACCTCGCCCCGGGCGTCGGTGACATCGCGGATGGTGCGCAGGGGCGTATTGAAGCCGGAGGTAGCCAGCCCCTGGTAGATCTGCGCCACCGTCACCGGCTCCATGGCCACCGCCCCCAGCAACATTGAGGGATAGGGACTGATCTCGGAGGTCACCCCGAAGTCCTGCAGGGTTTCCCGGACCGCCGGCACGCCCACATCCAGGCCAACGCGCACCACCGGCAGGTTCCAGGAGCGGGACAGGGCCATGTGCAGTGGCACCTCGCCCCGCTGCTTGCGATCAAAGTTGCGTGGTTCCCAGCGCTGGCCATTCTCGAATTCCAGGGCCAGGCCGGTATCCCGCACCGGGGTGATCAGGGTGTAACGGTCCGGCTCCGCCAGCGCCGTCAGGTAGACAAAGGGCTTCACCAGCGAGCCGATGGGCCGGCGCGCATCCAGTGCCCGGTTGAAACCGGCGAAGGTGGCATCACGACCACCCACCAGGGCCTGGACCTCGCCGCTGTCCCGGGAGGTGACCACCATGGCCGCCTCCAGCCGGGTGTCCGAGGAACCACGGTCCAGTTCGTCCAGGGTCTCTGTGACGGCGGTCTCCGCCTGCTCCTGGATCGCCGGATGCAGCGTGGTGAAGATTCTCAGGCCTTCACTCTGCAGGTCTTCCTGGCGGTAGTCCCGGGCCAGGTGACGCTTCACCAGGTCGATAAAGGCCGGGTAGCGGTTCTCCGACCAGGAGGGTCGGCTGGTAACACCCAGGGGCCTGGCCCGCGCCTCGCTGGCGGTTTCCGCATCAATACCGCCATGCTCCTCCAACAGGTCAATCACCAGGTTGCGGCGGGACAGCGCCCGCTCCGGGTTGCGGCGGGGGTCGTAGTAACTGGGTCCCTTAACCATCCCCACCAGCAACGCCGATTCGTGGAGCGCCAGATCCTGGAACCGCTTGCGGAAGTAGAACTGGGAGGCAAGCCCGAAGCCGTTGATGCTGCGGCTGCCGGCCTGTCCCAGGTAGACCTCGTTCAGGTAGGTCTCCAGAATATCCCGCTTGTCGTAGTGCCACTCCAGCAGCAACGACATGATGGCTTCATTGCCCTTGCGGATCAGGGTCTGGTCCCGGGTCAGGTAGAAGTTCTTGGCCAACTGCTGGGTCAGGGTACTGCCCCCCTGCACCACCCGCCCGGCCTTGATGTTCGCCACCATGGCCCGGGCGATGGACAGGGGGGCGAGCCCGAAGTGGTCGTAGAAATCGCGGTCCTCGGTGACCAGCAGTGCCTCCTCGAACAGGGGCGGGGCATCATCGAGGCTTACCAGCACCCGGTCTTCCCGATGGGCCGGGTAGATACCACCAATCTCCGCCGGGGCCAGGCGGACCACCGGCGATGGATCACCCTCCAGCACGCGCAGGCCCGACACCCGGTTGCCGGAAATGGTCAGCGACAACCGTCGGCGGGGCTCCTCGCTATCCACAAAGTCGAAGCCACGGGTGGCGATAACGAAGCGGCTGCCGTTCTGCTGCCAGGTTCCGGACTGACGTCCATCGCCGCTCCTGTACCCGGCTAGCTCCAGCTCCTGGCGCAGTGAAGATCGGCTCACGCTGGCGCCGTCGTAGAGTTCCAGTGGCCGGGCGTAGACCCGGGACGGCACCTCAAACCGGCGCCCCTCGAAGCGGGAGGTCACCACGGCATCCAGATAGACGGTCCAGCCCGCCAGCAGTACCAGCAGGATAAGGCCCAGACGCCAGCCTAAAGACCACAGGCGTTGCCTGAAGGTTGGGCGTGACTTGCGGGCGGGGGATTTTCTGCGTTTGGGGGGCGATTTCTTGGGCATCCGCGGATTATAACCAAACAACACCATCGGCCGTCATCCGCTGTCGGTGTTATTTGTGTAATGTCGTCGTTATGATAGTGCCGTCACGGACACCCGGCCCCACATCAGACCAAGGAGCACACTGTGAGCGACGCACCGGCTGCAATCCTGATCGACAACCTGCAAGACCCGGCGCTGTATGACCATCCGGTCAAGGAATTCCAGGTACTGGAAACCCATATCTCACAGGTCATCCTTACCGGTGACTATGCCTACAAGATCAAGAAGCCCATGGACTTCGGTTTCCTGGACTTCTCCACCCTGGAGAAACGGCGCCACTTCTGCGAGGAGGAGGTACGCCTGAACCAGCGCCTGGCCGCGACCCTGTACCTGGACGTTGTGCCCATTACCGGCTCGCCGGAGGAACCGGTCCTCAACGGCAGCGGCGAGCCCTTCGAATACGCCATCCGCATGCGCCAGTTCCGCCAGGACCAGCTCTTCGACGGCTTGCAGGAACGGGGGCAACTGACGCCGGACCTGCTCAGCGAGCTGGCCGAGCAGGCCGCCCGCTTCCACGACACGCTGCCGCCGGTGCCGGAAGACAAGCCCCTGGGAACGCCGGAGGCCGTGTTCGCCGCCATGCAGGAAAACTTCGACCAGATCCGGCCACTGCTGGACGGCGACAAGGCCCTACTCGACCAGCTCGAGGCCCTGGAAGGCTGGACCCGCAGCACCTTCGAGCGCCAGCAGTACCTGATTGCCCAACGCCGGGCGGACGGCTTCGTGCGGGAATGTCATGGCGACCTGCACCTGGCCAATATCACCACTTATGAGGGCAAGGTGACCGTCTTCGATTGCATCGAGTTCAGCGAGCCTTTCCGCTGGATTGATGTGATCAACGACCTGGCGTTCCTGCTGATGGACCTGGAGTCCCGCCGGGAATTCGCCCTCGCCAGCCACACCCTGAACGCCTATCTGGAGTGGCGCGGCGATTTCGACGGCCTCGCCCTGCTGCCCCTGTACAAGACCTACCGTGCCCTGGTGCGGGCCAAGATCTCCCTGTTCACCCGGGGCAATGACGGCCTACCGGAGCAGGAGAAGGAAGGGCTCCTGCAGAAATACCGGGACTACGCCAACCTGGCAGAGCGTTACACCCGGATACCCAACCCTTACCTGCTGGCCACCACCGGCCTGTCCGCCAGCGGCAAGTCCACCGTCAGCCATACCCTGGCCTGCGAGCTGAGCCTGGTACGCCTGCGGTCGGATGTGGAGCGCAAGCGCCTGTTCGGTCTTGGCCCCCTGGACAGTTCCCGCTCCGACATCGGCAAAAACCTCTACACCGAAGAGGCCAACCGCAAGACCTATCGCCAACTGGCGGACCTGTCGAAGCAACTGCTGCAGTGCGGCTTCGGGGTGATCGTGGATGCCGCCTACCTGCGGGAAAACGAGCGGGAGCTGCTGGCCAGCGTGGCGGAGGGCCTGGGCGTGCCGTTCGGCCTGATCCACTGCGAGGCCCCGGAAGCCACCCGCCGGGAATGGATCCGGGAGCGCCGGGGCGACGCCTCGGAAGCAGACGAGAAGCTGCTGGAGCAGCAGAAGCAATGGGAGGAGCCGCTGTCGGAGGTGGAGAAGTCCCACACCGTCCATATCCGCACGGATGAAACCCTGGCGACCGGCGAATTGGCCCATCGCATCCGGGCCCATTTCGGGATGGACGAAAGCGCCTGATGCCGGAAGAAACCATGGGCGATGGCTGGACTCCGGTCTGCCCGGAGTCGGGGGTGGCCAATGATCAGTTCCAGGAATTCCAGCTGGACGGGGAACCCTGCTTCCTGTTCCGCCGCCGCGGCCGACTGTTCGCCTACCGCAACCGTTGCCCCCACCTGGGCATCCCCCTCAACTGGATGCCGGAGCGGTTCCTGGACCCGGACAACTGCTTTATCCATTGCGTCAACCACGGCGCCCTGTTCACCCCGGAATCCGGTGACTGCATCGCCGGGCCCTGCCAGGGGGACCGACTGATGTCGGTGCCCCTGCGGATCGCCGACGGCACCATTGAGGCCCGGCTCTAGTTCTCCGACCCGAGCACGACAGGCAGCTCCCTCACCAGGGCCAGGCTACCGGACGGGTTGTTGTCCCGCACCAGGTCCGCCTGCCAGGCCATCAGCTCCACCCCGGCGGCGGCTGCCTGCCGGAGCAGATCGCCATAGGCAGCGTCAATATGGTCCGCCGGACGCACCTCTGCCACCCCGGTATGGTTGACGCAGAACAGCAGCACCGCCCTATCGCCAGCACGAACCTGGGCCATCAGTTCCCTCAGGTGCTTCTGGCCACGGAGGGTAACCGCGTCGGGGAAGTACCCCACACCGTCCTCGCACAGGGTGACGTTCTTCACCTCCACCCAGGCATCCGCCTGCTCCGGGTGCCCGGACAGGTGCAGATCGATACGGCTTTTCTCCTCGCCATAGCGGACTTCCGGGCGCACCGAACCATAGCCGGACAGGGCCGCTATGGTACCCGCCTCCACCGCAGCCCGGGCCTGGGCATTGGGGCGGCCGGTGTTGATACAGGCCAGTGCGCCCGGCGCGGTTTCCACCAGCTCCCAGGTGTAGCGCAGCTTGCGTTTCGGGTTGGTGGCCGGGCTCAGCCAGACCCGGGCATTATCGGGCTGGCAGCCCATCATGGAGCCGGTATTGGGGCAGTGAGCCGTCACGAGTTTGCCATCGTCCAGTCGTATATCCGCAAGAAACCGCTTGTACCGTTTCAGCAGCCGCCCTTCGACAAGGTTTTCGGGGAAATTCATGACGTCTCCATGGTCAATTGATACGATGCACATTGTGGATACAAGAAGGCTGGCGCCCCCGCAACAGATCTGCTATTTTCCGCAGATTCCCGAGGAACCGGGCGGTTCCTGATTCAGACGGGCGCAGACACAAGCAATAACACTGCGTCCCTTTGGAGTTTTCATAAAGAGGCCAGGTCACATGGCAAATACCGCAGAACAGACACGCGAGCGCTTTACCAACTTCACCCCGTATGAAGCGAAGAAGGGTGAAGAATACATGAGCCCCGAGATGCTGCAACACTTCCGCAACCTGCTGATGCAGTGGCGGCAGGAGCTCATGGAAGAGGTCGACCGCACCATGCATCACATGCAGGAAGATGCCGCCAACTATGCCGACCCCAGCGATCGCGCCTCCCAGGAAGAAGAATTTTCCCTGGAACTCCGCACCCGTGACCGGGAACGGAAACTGATCAAGAAAATCGACAAGACCATCGACCGCATCGACAAGGACGACTACGGCTTCTGCGACCAGTGTGGCGTGGAAATCGGCATCCGTCGCCTGGAGGCCCGCCCCACGGCCACCCTGTGCATCGACTGCAAGACCCTGGCGGAAATCCGCGAGCGCCAGACCGGCATCTGATCACGCCAGCGCAACTCAACGTGAGGGTCAAACGGCCCTCACGCAGGGATTCCCTACATGACCACTCCGGCGTACCGCGGGCGTTTCGCCCCCTCGCCCACCGGCCCCCTCCATTTCGGCTCACTGGTCACTGCACTGGCCAGCTATCTGGAGGCCCGCACCCGCAACGGTGAGTGGCTGGTACGGATCGAGGATCTGGACCCGCTAAGGGAAAGCCCGGAAGCCACCGAACAGATCCTGCACAGCCTGGCGGCCCACGGCCTTCACTGGGACGGCGATGTCCGCTACCAGTCATCACGGCTGGAGACCTACCGACAACTGGCAGACCGGCTGGTGGATCGGGGCAGGGCCTACTATTGCGGCTGCTCCCGCAAGGAACTGAAGGCCAACGACGGCCGCCACCCCTACCACTGCCGTAAAGGCGGAAACACCCCGGGTGAGCGCCCCCTGGCCATCCGTTTTGCCCTGGACGACGAACACGCCCACTGGCACGACCGCATCCTGGGCGGGCAGCACCAGTCCGTCCGCGCCGAGGTGGACGATCCGGTGATCATCCGCAAGGAAAGGTTCGTGGCCTACCAGCTTGCCGTGGTGGTGGACGATATCGACCAGGGCGTGACCGATGTGGTCCGTGGTTCCGACCTGCTGGAAACCACCGCCCAGCAACGCCAGATCTTCCGGGCCCTGGCGGGCACCCTTCCCGGCTGGGCCCATATTCCCGTGGTCCTCAACCAGCAGGGCCAGAAGCTCAGCAAACAGAACCATGCGCCGGCAGTGGATGACAGCCAGCCGGCCCGCAACCTCTGGCATGCCCTGGCGTCACTGGGCCAGCGACCACCCCGGGCACTGGCGTCCGATACTCCCTCGCAGGTGCTGGCCTGGGCCACGGAACACTGGGCACTGGATGCCATCCCCCTGGAACACAGCCGGGTACCCTGATCCGGGAGTCCGCGCGGGATTGGCAACCAACCTGACAGTGCCCCCCGGCCCATGGTATAACCCCGGACATCAACGGCCCGGATAAACATCTGATGTATATCTATCGCCTGGTTTTCCTACTGGTTCTGGCTGTTTACATCTTTTCACCCAACATCCTGGACTGGTGGGTTTCGCCGGATAACGCCTGGTACTCCCCCTACCTTTTCTGGAGCAGCCTGATCGCCGTCGGCGTGTGGCTGGAATGGCAACGGGACCCCAATGAGTTTTAGCCTGCCGGTTTTGCTGCTGATCAGCCTGGCCTACCTGCTGACGCTGTTCGGCATTGCCCATGCCACCGAACGTGGCCGGCTGCCCGGCCGCTGGGTTCGACACCCGCTGGTGTATACCCTGAGCCTGGGCGTCTATGCCGGCACCTGGGCCGTGTACGGTGCGGTGGGAGTCGCCGCTGAGTATGGCTATGGTTTCCTCGCCTACTACCTGGGTATCAGTGGCGCCTTCCTGCTGGCACCGGTGTTGCTCAACCCGATCATGCGCATCGGGCGGGCCTACCAGCTCACCTCGCTGGCGGACCTGTTTGCCTTCCGCTACCGCAGCCAGTGGGCTGGCACCCTGGTGACCATCACCTCCGGCATGTCGCTGATGGCCCTGCTCAGCATGCAGATCAAGGCGGTATCCGACAGTGCCGGCCTGCTCACTCCCAACGCTTCGCCAAACGCCATCAGCATCCTGTTCAGCCTGATCGTGGTGCTGTTCGCCATGCTGTTCGGCTCCCGCCGGGACCAGACCTCCGGCAGCCATCAGGGCCTGGTGGTGGCCATCGCCTTCGACTCGCTGGTCAAGCTCGGGGCCATGCTGTTGCTGGGGGCCACCATCCTGTTCTCGGTGTTCGACGGCCTCGCCGGCCTGGAGCAATGGCTGGCGCTGCCCTCCACCGGGGTCAGCGCCCTCACGCTGAAGATCGAGGACGGAAGCTGGCGGGCGCTGATGCTGATGTCGTTCGCCGGCGCCCTGGTACTGCCCCACATGTACCATATGATCTTCAGCGAAAACCCGAGCCCCCGTGCCCTGTCCCGGGCCAGTTGGGGGTTGCCGCTGTACCTGCTGCTGCTGGGTCTGCCGGTGCCCCTGATCCTCTGGGGCGGCATGGCCATGCCGGTGACCAACGAACCGGCGATGTTCGCCATCAGCACCGCCCAGGCCCTGGGGAGCCCATGGCTGACCATCCTGATGTACGTGGCCGGCCTGTCCGCCGCCAGCGGCCTGATGATCGTCAGCACCCTGGCCCTGGCCGGTATGGTGCTGAATCACCTGGTACTGCCCCTGCGCACGCCCCGGGACCAGGACGATATCTACCGCTGGCTGCGCTGGACCAAGCGCTTCCTGATTGCCGTTATCATCTTCGCGGCGTTGTTATTCCATGAACTGCTGGGGCGTGAGCTGGACCTGTCCACCCTGGGCATCCTGTCGCTGTCGGGGGTGCTGCAACTCCTGCCCGGCGCCCTGGGCGTGATCTACTGGCCGGAAGGCAACCGCAAGGGCCTGATCAGCGGACTGGTCGCCGGGCTCACCCTGTGGGCCACCACCCTGGTACTGCCACTGTCCCGGGCCACCGACCCGCTGGACTGGATCACGGTCCTGCCCGTTACCCCGGAATACGACAACTGGCCCATCTTCACCTTCATCAGCCTGGGCGTGAACATCGTCACCTTTGCCCTGGTCTCCATTGTCAGCCGGACCAGCCCGGAAGAAATCAGCGCGGCCCAGGCCTGCTCCCTCGGCGCCCTGTCCCGGCCACAGCGGCGGGAACTGATCGCCACTTCGTCATCGGAATTCGTGCGGCACCTGGCCGAACCCCTGGGTTACAACGTGGCCAAGCGGGAAGTGGTCCGGGCCCAGGAACAACTGGAACTGCCGCCGGTGGAATACCGCCCCTACCAACTCCGCCGGCTCAGGGACCAGATCGAGATTAACCTGTCCGGGCTGATGGGCCCTTCGGTGGCTCAGGACCTGGTACAGCGCCATCTGGGCTTCAAACCCATGGCGGCCAGCAGCCGCACCGCCCAGGATATCCAGTATGTGGAGCGGGCCCTGGGGGAATACGAGAACCGCCTGACCGGCCTCGCCGGCGAACTGGACAACCTGCGCCGGCACTACCGGCAGACCCTGCAAAACCTGCCCATACCGGCCTGCTCGGTGGGGGACGACGGCGAGATCCTGATGTGGAACCAGGCCATCGCGGAACTCACCGGCATTTCCGCCGACGAGGTGGTCGGGGCCCGCCTGCAGGCACTGCCCGCCCACTGGCGGGACCTGATGGAAGAATTCGTCCACGGCCCGGACCTGCGCCGCTACAAGCACCGCCTGGACCTGAGGGGTCGCCCCCACTGGCTAAACCTGCACAAGGCCGCCCTGGCGGGGCCGGACCACCCCGAGGGCGGCAGCATTATCCTGGTGGAAGACCAGACCGAAACCCGGCTGCTGGAAGACGAACTGATGCACAGTGAACGGCTGGCGTCGGTAGGTCGGCTGGCCGCGGGGGTGGCCCATGAGGTGGGCAACCCGGTCACCGGCATCTCCTCGCTGGCCCAGAACCTGAAACTGGAAACCGACAACCCCGACATCCTGGAAACCGCGGACCAGATCCAGCAGCAGACCCGGCGCATCTCCAATATCCTGCAGTCGCTGATGAACTTCGCCCGCACCGGCAACCACGCCCAGGCCAACCGGTACGAACCCGTGGGTATCCGCCGCTGTGTGGACGAGTCCGTGAACCTGCTGTCCCTGAGCGACAAGGGGCGAGGGCTTGACTACATCAACGAGTGTCCGGAGGATCTGCTGGTCCTGGGCGACGAGCAACGGCTGGTGCAGGTCTTCGTCAACCTGCTGGCCAACGCCCGGGATGCGTCACCGGATGGCGGCCGGATCCGGGTCAGTGGAAACCGTGACGAATACTCCGCTATTATCGAAATCGCCGACGAAGGGTCAGGCATACCCCCGGAACAGCTCGATCATATCTTCGAGCCCTTCTATACCACCAAGGGCGCCAGCCAGGGCACCGGCCTTGGCCTGTCACTGGTGTACAGCATTGTCGAGGAACACTACGGCACCATTAATGTGGAAAGTCCCGCCGACAGGGAGAGCGGGCGTGGTACTCTGGTGCGGCTGAAACTGCCCGCCTACGAGCCCGAAAGCGACGACGGCAGTGAGGGGGACTATCAAGGGTCATGACAGATACGATGCATCGCATACTGATTGTAGAAGACGAAGAAATTATCCGCGCTGCCCTGCGCAAGCTGCTCCAGCACAATGGCTACGACGTGGCCGTGGCCGAGTCGGTGGAAGGCGCCACCGGCGAGTACGACCTGAACGCCTTCGATCTGATCATCTCCGACCTGCGCCTGCCCGGGGAAGCCGGCACCAGCCTGATCGGCCAGGCGTCCGGCGTCCCGGTGCTGATCATGACCAGCTACGCCAGCCTGCGCTCGGCGGTGGACTCCATGAAGAAAGGGGCAGTGGAATACATTGCCAAACCCTTCGATCACGACGAGATGTTGTCCGCGGTGGAAGGCATCCTCGCGGAAAGCGTCGGACAGCCGGACAGCGACACCGCCGATGCAGGCGCATCCGGCGGTAACAGCGGTGACCCGGCGGAGATCATGTACGGTGAGTGCTCCGCCATGGAGCGGGTATTCACACTGATCCGCAAGGTCGCTCCCACGGAAACCACGGTACTGATCCAGGGCGAGTCCGGCACCGGCAAGGAACTGGCCGCCCGCGCCCTGCACCTGTTGTCGCCGCGGGCCAACCATCCGCTGATCTCGGTGAACTGCGCCGCCATTCCCGAGAGCCTGATCGAATCGGAACTGTTCGGTCACGAAAAGGGTGCCTTCACCGGTGCCGTGTCCGGCCGCACCGGCCTGATCGAAGCCGCCGACGGCGGCAGCCTGTTCCTCGACGAGATTGGTGAACTGCCCCCGGAAGCCCAGGCCCGGCTGCTACGGGTGCTGCAGGAGGGGGAAATCCGCAAGGTGGGCTCCACCCAGAGCCGCCAGGTTGACGTGCGGATGATCGCCGCCACTCACCGTAACCTGAAGGCCATGACCCGCACCGGTGAGTTCCGGGAGGATCTCTATTACCGCCTGAACGTCATGCAGATCCGCATTCCCCCACTACGGGAACGCCAGGGGGATGTGCTGGGGCTGTCCAGGCGATTCCTGGCACGGCAGGCGGACAGGATGAACAAGCCCGGCCTCAGCCTGAGCCCGGAAGCCATGAAGGCCATGGAACGGCACCGATGGCCGGGTAACGTGCGGGAACTCGAGAATGCCATAGAGCGGGCTTCCATCCTCGCGGACGGCGATGTCATCACCCCGGACCAGCTCGACCTGGATATCGAAACCGGCGATGACTACGCCATCCCCAGCAGCCTGGTGGAGGGTAACAATGAGCAGACACCGCCTCCTTCCCGGGAATCCGATGGCGGCAGCGACCTGTCCCTGGAGGACTATTTCCAGCATTTCGTACTGGAGAACCAGGACCGCATGAGCGAGACCGAGCTGGCCCAGAAGCTGGGCATCAGCCGCAAGTCGCTGTGGGAACGCCGCCAGCGCCTGGGTATTCCCCGCAAGAAAAGCTGACCGCCCCCTCCCTAACTCCGCCCCTCCCTCGTTCCCAGGGCCCTACATGGCCACGCAGGTGTTACCTCTCAATTTCCCGAGTGTTACCTCGCCGGTAACACCCCGGGTGTTACCCGGTGTTACCGCACGAAACACGACATAATGGATAACCGAGACATGAGTAACACTAAGCGGTATTTTTTTATTCCTAAAACCCATTAAAAAATCACAAACTGCTGTTTTTAAAGGATTTGCAAAAACTGGCACAAGCACTGCTTTAACTAGAGCGCACAACAACAAAAACAATGTGACAGGGCAGCGCCAACAACAAGAACAAAAAGCTGCAGAAAAAGCGCCCGGTAACAAAAACAAGCACAGGGCGTGAGTGAACTGAGTGTTTTGGGTGCTGAGCTTTTTAGTGGTGCCTTGGCTTTATGAGAACCGCAGTAGTAGAGAAGAAACGTCTTCCAGACGTCGCTGCCGCTGCCCAAGGTGATCATATAGTCACTACCGCTCTCTGTATTCAAAGCGTTCCGTTTACAGGATTCGGGCCTCACCTGAGGTCAAAGCAGGCAACTGGCCTGCCAATAAAAAAAACCGCAAACAACAAAAACAATGCAGATCGTCTACTCTTCCAAGGCGGGTTCGCGCAAGCGTTCCCGCCTTTTGATTATCTGGCCGGCGTACTCCCTCTGTCCGAAACCGAGACCAACATGGGCAAATCCTGCGCAAACCGTTAAACTCTCCCTCCTGCGTGGATGGTGCCCGCGACATTCCGGCGCCAGCCCAGGCAACGTCAAACCATGGCACGCCCCGGCTCCGGGCTGCCGATACGCCGTTCATGGATTTCAATGCTGAGAAACATACAGAAAAAAGTTCGCGCCCTGCTTGCTCCCAAAGCCCCGATGGAGCCGGCTTACGAGCGCCGCGAAATTCCCCGGGACCAGCACAACGTCTCGCGCTCAATGATCAGCGAGCCGGCCAAGAAGGTGCTCAACCGGCTCAACAAGGCCGGCTATGAGGCCTACCTCGTAGGCGGTGGCGTTCGCGACATCCTGCTGGGGGAACAGCCCAAGGATTTCGACATCGCCACCGATGCCACCCCCGAGGAAGTACACGAGCTGTTTCGCAACTCCCGCCTGATTGGCCGACGCTTCCGCATCGTTCATGTGCTGTTCGGGCGTGAAGTTATCGAAGTCACCACCTTCCGTGGCAATGCCAACACGGACGACGCCGACGATGACGACGATCGCCGGACCAACGAGCATGGTCTGCTGCTGCGCGACAACGTCTATGGCAACCAGGAGGAGGATGCCCTGCGGCGGGACTTTACCGTCAACGCCCTCTACTACTGCATCCGCGATTTCACCGTCATCGACTACGCCGGCGGCATGGACGACCTGAACAACCGCCAGCTCCGGCTGATCGGCGACCCGGAGACCCGCTACCGTGAGGACCCGGTGCGTATGCTGCGGGCGGTACGATTCGCCGCCAAGCTGGGCTTCACCATCGAACCGGTTACCGAAGCCCCCATCCGCGAACTGGCACCGCTGCTGACCCACATCCCCCCGGCCCGGCTGTTTGAGGAGGTCCTCAAGCTGTTCTCCGCCGGTTACGGCGAGGCCACCTGGTACCTGCTGCAACAGTATGGCCTGCTGGCACCGCTGTTCCCGGAAACCGTCCGGGCCATTGATGAGGGCCAGCCGGACACCCTGATACTCAAGGCCCTGCAGAACACCGACGACCGGCTCCGAAGGGGCAAGTCGGTCACTCCCTACTTCATGTATGCCGCCATGCTGTGGCCGGCATTACAGTCGGAATGGCAGCGCCGCCAGGACAATGGCGAGCCGGTACAGCCGGCCCTGCACCAGTCCATCAGCAAGGTGATTGGCCGGCAGGTGCAGGCTACCTCCATTCCCAAGCGGTTCTCCGGTCCCATGAAGGAAATCTGGGAACTGCAGATGCGCCTGCCCAGGCGCCAGGGCAAGCGTGCCTATGCCCTGATGGAGCACCCCCGGTTCCGGGCCGCCTATGACTTCCTTCTGGTCCGCGAGGCCGCTGGTGAGATCGAACCCGGCCTGGGCCAGTGGTGGACCGACTTCCAGGAGGCGGATGACCGCGAGCGGGAGCGGATGCTCAGCCAGTTGGGGCAACAGGGGCCTCGCAAGCGGCGCCGGCGCCGCAAGCCCGCCCCCCAGAGGCAGGACGGATGAGCAACGGGGTCAGGGCCTGGGTCGGTCTGGGTAGCAACCTGGAAGACCCGCTACAGCAACTGGCCCGGGCCGTGACAGGCCTGGCAACCCTGCCCCGGTCCACCCTGCTCGACCAGTCCCCCTTCTATCGCAGCCGGCCCATGGGCCCACAGGACCAGCCGGATTTCGTCAACGGCGTGGCGCTCCTGGAAACCAGCCTGTCCCCCCACGACCTGCTGGACCACCTGCAACGGCTGGAGCAGGACCACGGCCGGGTACGGCTGCGCCACTGGGGCCCCCGGACCCTGGACCTAGACCTGCTGCTCTATGGCGAAGAGATAATCGCCACCGACCGCCTGACAGTGCCCCACCCCGGCGTCACTGAACGGGACTTTGTGCTGCGCCCGATGCTGGACATTGACCGCGATGTCGCCCTGCCCGACGGGCGCCGCTGCCAGCAACTACTTGACGAATGCACCGATAACCATCTGCAGCGACTGGAGCCGGTGGCCGGCGCACCTCTTGCCTCGCCCCCGCCCCGCCATTAACCTTAGGGAGCCTCTGAAAAATTCTGGACCACAGCAACTTGCCGTAAGGTCCCGGGACAGAACGCTCAACCCGCCACTTTCCAGTAAAGGCGTCTTTTATGGCTGTTACCATCAATACCCTGCGTGACTATAAGGACAAGGGCGAGGCTTTTGCGGTCCTCACCGCCTACGATGCGGCGTTCGCCCAGGTCGTCAGTGAAGCCGGCGTGGACGTTATCCTGATCGGCGATTCCCTGGGCATGGTGCTGCAGGGCAATGACAGCACCCTGCCGGTTACCCTTGAGGAAATCTGCTACCACACCCGCTGCGTGGCCGCTGGTAACCGTGGCTCCCTGATCATGGCCGACATGCCGTTCATGACCTACGGCACCATCCCGGATGCCCTGGACAATGCTGCCGAGCTGATGCGGGCCGGCGCCCACATGGTAAAGCTCGAGGGCACCGACTGGATGAAGGACACCATCACCGCCCTCAGCGAGCGCGGAGTGCCGGTATGCGCCCACCTGGGCCTGACCCCGCAGTTCGTCAACAAGTTCGGTGGCTACAAGGTACAGGGCCGTGACGACAAGCAGGCGGAGCTGATGATCGAGCACGCCAGCGACCTGGTGGCGGCCGGCGCCGATGTCATCCTGCTGGAATGCGTGCCGGCGCCCCTGGCCGCCCGCATCACCCAGGCCGTGACCGCGCCCGTGATCGGTATTGGTGCAGGCAAGGACACCGACGCCCAGGTACTGGTCCTCCACGATATGCTGGGCATTCCCGATGGCCACAAGGCCAAGTTCGTCAAGAACTTCCTGGCCGAAGGTGGCAGCATTCCCGGCGCCATCGAGGCCTACGTCAAGGCCGTCCGCGAACGCACCTTCCCCGGCGAGGAGCATACGTTCAAGTAATGCGTACCGTACATACCATCAAGGAACTGCGTGCCGTTATCCGCAGCTATCGGGCCCAGGACAAGCGGGTGGGGCTGGTGCCCACCATGGGCAACCTCCACGAGGGGCACCTGGCCCTGGTGCGCCGGGCCCTGGAAGCGTCGGATGTGGTGGTCACCAGCATCTTCGTTAACCCGATGCAGTTCGGCGCCGGCGAGGACCTGGATGCCTACCCCCGCACCCTGGCGGAAGACCAGCGCCGGCTGGAGGCCGAGGGCAACACCCTGCTGTTTGCCCCCACGGTGGAGGAAGTCTACCCGGACGGCCTGGCCCGACAGACCCAGGTGGCGGTACCAGAGGTAAGCGAGGGCCACTGCGGTGCAAGCCGCCCCGGCCACTTCGATGGCGTGGCCACCGTGGTCTCCATGCTGTTCAATATGGTGCAGCCGGACGTGGCCGTGTTCGGCGAGAAGGATTTCCAGCAACTCGCGGTGATCCGCAAGATGGTCAGGGACCTGTTCATCCCGGTGGATGTCATTGGCCTGCCCACCATCCGGGAGCACGATGGTCTGGCCATGAGCTCCCGCAATGGCTACCTGTCCACCTCGGAACGGGAGGTGGCACCGGCCTTGCATCGGGTCCTCTCGGAGACTGGCAGGGCCCTGGCCGATGGCAACGACGACTTTGCCGGCCTGGAAGCGGCCGCCCGCGACACCCTGGCCGCCGAAGGCTTCCGCCCGGACTACTTCAACATCGTCAACAGCCTGACCCTGAAACCGGCAGTACCCGGAGACCGCCAGCTTACCGTGCTGGCGGCAGCGTTCCTGGGAACCACGCGATTGATAGACAACCTGTCAGTTGAACGCTGACTCCCTGTAGCGAAAGGAAGCGACATGGCAAAGGAAAGTTCACCCCTGGTCCGCAAACCGGAGTGGCTGGCGCTGCGTGAGCACCAGGCCGAACTCGCGACAACCCATATGCGGACACTGTTCCGGGAGGACCCGGAGCGATTCCGGCGCTTTTCCATCGAGGCCGCCGGCCTCAGGCTGGACTACGCCAAGAACCGCATCCGTGGCGACACCCTGCCCCTGCTGACGGCCCTGGCCCGGGCCTGCGGTCTGCCGGAGGCCACCGAGGCCATGTTCTCCGGTGCCGCCATCAACAACACCGAAAACCGTCCCGCCCTGCACACCGCCCTGCGGGCTGACGCCGACAGCGACATCCGTGTCAACGGCGAGAATATCGTGCCCGAGGTGCAGGCCACCCTCGATCGTATGGAAACCTTCGTGGAGCAGGTTCACCAGGGCCAGTTGACGGGGTTCAGGGGCGATGCCCTGACGGACGTGGTGTCCATCGGTATCGGCGGCTCCTACCTGGGTCCCTGCATGGTGACCGAGGCCCTCCGGCCCCTGACCCGGAACGGCGTGCACTGCCATTACGTGGCCAATATCGATGGCACCGATATCAGTGAAGTGCTGCGGCAGGTCAATCCGGAGACCACCCTGGTCCTGGTGCAGTCCAAGTCCTTCGGCACCCAGGAGACCCTGGCCAACAGCCAGCTTGCCCGCCAGTGGCTGCTGGATGCCGGCGCCAGCGAGGCCGACCTGGGACACCACTTCGTGGCGGTGACCGCCAATGGCGCGGCGGCCAGGGCATTCGGCATACAGGATCACGCCATCTTCCCCATGTGGGACTGGGTCGGCGGTCGTTACTCCCTGTGGTCCGCCATTGGCCTGCCCATTGCCCTGACCCTGGGCATGGACGCCTTCCGCCGCCTGCTGGCCGGCGCCCGTGACATGGACCAGCATTTCCGCCAGGCGCCACTCGAGGACAACATGCCGGTGGTCATGGCCCTGCTGGGGGTGTGGTACGTGAACTTCTGGGGTGCGGATACCCACGCCATCCTCACCTACGACGAATACCTTAAGCAGTTACCCAACCATCTCCAGCAACTGGATATGGAGAGCAACGGCAAGCGCGTGGACCGCAACGGGCACACCGTAGACTATGCCACCGGCCCGGTGATCTGGGGCGGCGTCGGCGCCAACGGCCAGCACGCCTACCACCAGCTACTGCACCAGGGCACTGTGCTGACGCCGGCGGATTTCATTATTCCCCTGAAGAGCTACAACCCGGTAGCCAACCACCACGCCACCCTGTTCGCCAACTGCCTGTCCCAGAGCCAGGCGCTGATGCAGGGCAAGACCGAAGCCGAGGCCCGGGCGGAACTGCAGGACCAGGGACTGCCACCGGAGGAGGTGGAGCGGCTGGTGCCCCACAAGGTGATCCCTGGCAACAAGCCCTCCAATACCCTGGTATTCGACAAGGCCACGCCGGAAACCATCGGCGCCCTGGTGGCCCTCTACGAGCACCGCACCTTTGTGCAGGGGGTGATCTGGAACCTGAATTCCTTTGACCAGTGGGGGGTGGAGCTGGGCAAGCAGCTGGGCAAGCCCATCCTGCAGCAGCTCAATGAAGGGATCAGCGACAACGGCCTGGACAGCTCAACCGCCGGCCTGATGCGCCTTTTCCGGGGCGAGTGACAGGGCCGCCCTGCGCTAGCGCCAGCGAAAATCCGCTGGCCATAGTTTCTGGCCACCGCGATAGGCGTTCCACAGTTCCCGGTAGCTGCGCCCATCCAGCGGATGGGTGCGGTCCCCCGCCAGGTCCGCCAGGGGCCTGAGTACAAAGGCATTTTCGAGGATTTCCGCCCGGGGAATATCAACACCATCCCTGGGCCGATCCAGGTCGCCGTAGGTGAGGATGTCCAGGTCCAGGGTGCGGGGACTGAAGCGCTTGGCGTCGGGCCTGCGCCCGTGGTCCACCTCAATGGCCTTGAGGCACTGGCTCAGCTCCGCCACCGTCTTGTCGGTAGTCAGCCCCACCACCAGGTTGAAGAAGGGCGAACCGTCGAACCCGACCGCCTCGCTCTCGTAGACCGGCGACACCCGCAACTCGCCGAACGTACGGGCCAGGGCATCCAGGCCGGCACGGATATGGCGCTCCCGGTCCACGTTGCTGCCCACACCGATAAACACTTCCACGGTGTCACTCATCACCAGTCACCCCGCTGGATCCGTACACCCACCTGACGGGCCGCGGGCACTGCCCCCGGTTTCCAGAGGGTCAGGCGGATTGCCGGAATGGCAAAGGTGGCCATCAGGTCGCCGGCCAGCTTCTCGGCCGCGGTCTCCAGCAACGCCGGCTGGCACTGTTCGAAGAAGCGCTGCACATGGTCACTCACGGCAGCATAGTCCAGCGCCTGCCCCACGTCATCGGAGGCCGCCGCCGGGCGGTTGTCCCAGGCCATTTCCAGGTCGAGGCGCAGCTCCTGGCGCACCTCCCGCTCCCAGTCGTAGACGCCAATCACCGTCTCCACGGCCAGGCCTTCGATCAATACACTGTCGGTCAAACCCTTGTCTCTCCAGAATCCGATTGAACCGCCGTCGCCAACGGGATAAGGTCGTGGGTTTCGGACTTCAGCAGCCCCACAGACCATGGACGTAGCCAACCAGCCACTCCTGCTTATTGCCATCTGCGCCCTCGCCTACCTGGCGGGGTCGGTACTGTTTGCCATTCCCATCTGCCGGCTGTCCGGGCTGACGGACCCGCGGGTGCTTGGCTCCCGCAACCCCGGCGCCACCAATGTCTACCGCAGCGGCGGCCCGCTGCCGGCGGCCCTCACCCTGTTGCTGGACGCCCTCAAGGGCGCCCTGCCGGTATGGCTGGCCCAATATTTCGACTTCTCGGTGTTCGCCCAGGCCATGGTGGCCCTGTGTGCCGTCACCGGTCATATGGTACCCCTCTGGTACCGCTTCCAGGGCGGCAAGGGCGTGGCCACGGCCCTGGGCTGTGGCCTGGTGCTGGCACCAGTTACCACCATCCTGCTGGCCCTGATCTGGCTGCTGGTGGTGTGGCGCTGGCGGATTTCCGCCCTGGCCTCCATCATTGCCCTGGGCTCCGGGCCGGTGATCAGCGCCCTGCTGGAACCTGAAACCCTGCCCATGTTCGGCCTGCTTGCCATCGTTATCGTGATACGCCACCGCAACAACCTGATCCGCCTGGCCCAGGGGCGGGAAAGCCGCTTCTAGTGTGCCGCCTGGTTAATTAACCCAAACCCTCCAAACGCTCTTCCGCAAGCCCGGGCAAGGTATCCATTGGCCAGCGGGGTTTCGCCACGATACGGTCGCCGTCCCGCTGGCCGGCCAGCAGTCGCTGGCAACCGGCATAGGCGATCATGGCACCGTTGTCGGTACAGAATTCCGGCCGGGCGTAGAAGACCGTTGCCTGCCGCTTGCGAGCCATGGCCTCCAGTGCCGCCCGTAGTCGCCGGTTGGCGCTGACGCCGCCAGCCATCACCAGGCGGTCGCAATCCGCCGCCTCCAGGGCCCGGCGGCACTTGATCACCAGGGTATCCACCACCGCACTCTCGAACGCCAGGGCGATATCGGCCCGGGTCTGGTCGTTCCAGTTACCGGCTTTCTTCTCGGCGGTAACGGTATTCAGGGTAAAGGTCTTCAGGCCACTGAAACTGAACTCCAGCCCCGGGCGATCGGTCATCGGGCGGGGGAACCGGTAAACGCCTTCCCGGCCCTGTTCCGCCAGGGAGGCGACGCGGGGGCCGCCGGGGTAGTCCAGATCCAGCATCTTGGCCGCCTTGTCGAAGGCCTCTCCGGCAGCGTCGTCCACGGACTCGCCCAGCAAGCGGTATTCGCCGATCCCCGCCACCTTCACCAACTGGGTATGACCGCCGGACACCAGCAATGCCACAAATGGGAACGCCGGCGGGTTGTCCTCCAGCATCGGCGCCAGCAGGTGGCCCTCCATGTGATGGACCCCCAGCACCGGCACATCCAGGGCGAGTCCAAGGGCATGGGCCACGGAACCGCCCACCATCAGCGCCCCCACCAGGCCCGGCCCGGCGGTGTAGGCAATTCCCGCAATGTCCTGTCGCTGGCAGCCGGCCTTATCCAGGACCTCATCGCACAGGGGCAACAGCTTGCGGACGTGGTCCCGGGAGGCCAGTTCCGGCACCACGCCGCCATAGTCGGCGTGCATATCGGTCTGGCTGAACAGCGCATCCGCCAACAGGCCGCGCTCGCTGTGATAGAGGGCCACGCCAGTCTCGTCGCAGGAAGTTTCGATGCCCAGAATCAGCATGGGGCCGGTACCTCGGGTAACTTGGTGGTGAAATTGGCGGCATTCTAGCAGGGAACCCCCGGAAAAGTCCTGAATGCCGGCCCGGATACATCAGTAGATCCGGACCTTTCCGGAGGCTCCCCTGTCCAATAAAAGCCTGCCGATAATTTCACCAGGTAATTGACGGTGGTGTAGTCCAGGCGCTATCATTGCCGGCCTTAAATAGGACTGGCCGATTTTTGTCCAATATTTCTAACCGAATTCAAGGTAGGTGATTGTTAATGCCAGCTGTTAAAGTGAAAGAGAATGAACCGTTTGACGTAGCGCTGCGTCGTTTCAAGCGTTCCTGCGAGAAAGCAGGTGTGCTCTCCGAAGTGCGTCGTCGCGAGCACTACGAGAAGCCGACCGCTGTTCGCAAGCGCAAGGCTGCCGCTGCCGTCAAGCGTCATCTCAAGAAGCTTCAGCGGGAACAGCGCAAGTTCGAGCGCCTGTACTGAGAACGGTCAGCCCCTGCACCGCAGGGTTTTGAACCCGTTCATGGCGCGACACATCTGTCGACTCCATACTGGGAAAACCGAGAGATGAGCGCACATTGAAATGCCGTCGGGGCATGGCTCCGACGGCATTTTGCGCTGTGCCCGATATAAGTAACTGGCACAGCAACAGCCTTTCAGATCCAAGACGGAGTAGGCATGAGCGGACTGATCCCCCAGCGTTTTATCGAAGACCTGCTGGACAGGACGGATCTTGCCGAACTCATTGGTTCCCGCATCACCCTCAAGAAGGCCGGCGCCAACTACAAGGCCCGCTGCCCTTTCCACGATGAGAAGACCCCTTCGTTCAATGTCCGGCCGGACAAGGGCTTCTATCACTGTTTCGGGTGCGGGGCCCATGGCGATGCCATCAGCTTCGTGCGGGAATTCGAGGGCCTGGACTTTACTGCCGCGGTGGAGGAACTGGCCCGCCGCGCCGGCCTGGAAGTACCCTATGACCGGGTCGCCAGCGAACAGATCAAACAGGCGAAGACCCTGACCGATGCACTGGACTTCGCCAACCAGTTCTACCGCAACCGCCTGGCCAGCCCGGAAGGCTCACTGGCGCGGGATTACCTGACCGAACGGGGCCTGGACCCGCAGGTCATCGAGATGTACCAGATCGGGTTCGCCCCCGGCGCCGGCACGGCCCTGTACAACGCCGCCAGCGACGAACTGCGCAAACCGCTGATCGAGACCGGCACGGTATCGGACAAGTACGGCCGTCCACGGGACCTGTTCCGCAACCGGGTGATGTTCCCGATCCGTAACACCCGGGGCCGGACCGTAGCCTTCGGTGGCCGCACCCTGGGGGACGACAAGGCCAAGTACATCAACTCCCCGGAGTCGGACGCGTTCCACAAGAGCCGGGAGATCTACGGCCTGTTCGAGGCCCGCCAGGCACTGCGTCGCATCGACAAACTGCTGGTGGTGGAAGGCTACATGGATGTCATCGCCCTGGCCCAGTTCGGCATCCACTACGCGGTGGCCGCCATGGGCACCGCCACCAACCAGGACAGCCTGGCGGCACTGCTGAAGCAGACCCGGCACCTGGTGTTCTGCTTTGATGGCGACACCGCCGGCTACCGGGCCGCTGACCGGGCCATGGAGAATGCCCTGGAGTTGCTGGCCGACGGCATCCACCTGCAGTTCCTGATGCTGCCGGACAAGGAAGACCCGGACACCCTGATCCGCAAGGAGGGGGCCGAGGCCTTCGAAAAACGCATCGGCCAGGCCAAGCCCCTGTCCCGGTACCTGTTCGACCGGATGAAGGAAGGTCTCGACCTGTCCCTGCCGGAGAACCAGGGGGAGCTGCGTTCCCGGGTGGAACCGCTGCTGAGCCGCATGCCCATGGGCAGTCTGCGCAATGCCATGTGGCAGGAGATGATGCGGCTTTGCCGGCCGCCGAACGCCTGGCAGAACAACGGCAAAGGCCGTGATGGCTACCGGCAGGGCCGGAACAGTGCGCCAGCCACGCCCCAGGAACGGGTACCGGTACGGCTGAGCAAGAACCACATGCTGTGCCTGGCCATGCTGGAAGCCCCGGAAATGGCCCCTGAGCTGGCGGAGTTGTGCCGCCAGGACCGGCAACTGGACAAGGCCGCCAACTTTGCCGACTGGCTCAGCCGCCACGGCCTGAAAACGCGCCGCCAGGTGTACCAGCACCTGGCCCGGTCACCGGAGGAACAGCAACGATTCCAGTCGTTATTCGACGGCATCGAGCACCTGCCTACTCGCCACGACGCAATAGATAGTGCTCGCGCAATGCTCTCGCCTAACGACGAGAACCGCAAAAAGCGTCACTCAGGTGCATTGAGAGGAAAAAATCTCGTTAAGGCTTCTGAGCTAACAGAGGAGGAGCGCCAGCAGTTCAAGGCGCATTTTCAGCGCATCAGCAAAAACACTGACATTAATTGAAAAAGTGCCAGTGAAATCAGAGTGATTGAGCAAAGAAGGTTGGAAGCAAAGGATTTTTTTCAGCCACGACTTGAAACCGAAACCACTGGTCACCATCTAACCATCCGGTGGCAGTCGTTTCTCGCGACAGCTATAATGGTTGTTTAACTTTTTTCCTTTTTACCATCAAGTTCACAGGGTGTCTATGTCAGGCAATTCTCAGAAATCCCGTTTGAAAGACCTCATTGCCCGAGGAAAGGAGCAAGGTTACCTGACTTACGCCGAGGTCAATGACCATCTGCCTGAGGATATCGCGGATCCGGATCAGGTAGAAGACATTATCCGCATGATTAATGACATGGGCATCCAGGTCAGCGAGGAAACCCCTGACGCTGACACCCTGCTCATGACCGAGGGCGACTCCACCGCCGACGAAGCCGCTGCCGCCGAAGCCGCCGCTGCCCTCGCCGCCGTTGAATCCGATGCCGGTCGCACCACCGACCCGGTGCGCATGTACATGCGCGAAATGGGCACCGTGGAACTGCTGACCCGGGAAGGCGAGATCGTTATCGCCAAGCGCATCGAGGAAGGCATCCGCGACGTGATGGCCGCTATCGCCCACTTCCCCGGCACCGCTGGCACCGTGATCCAGGCCTATGATCGCATTATCGAGAATGAAGGCCGTATCAGCGACATCGTATCCGGCTTTCTTGATCCGGACGATGCCGAGCCGTTCATGGGCGAGGACACCACCGACACCTCTTCCGATGATGACACCTCGTCCAGCGACGACGATGACGACGATTCCGAAGAAGAGAAGGAAAGCGGCCCGGACCCCGAGGAAACCCGCCTGCGTTTCGAACTGCTCCGGGAAAAGCTGGCCGCTGCCGAAAAGAATCTTGAGAAGCACGGTCGCGCCCACAAGAAGACCCAGGAGGCCCTGAACGAACTCGGTCAGGTATTCGCCCCCTTCAAGCTGGGCAACAAGGCGTTTGAAGAACTGGTTAACGTCGTTCGCTCCACCAACGAGCTGGTGCGTGAGAATGAACGCGCCATCATGAAGATCTGCGTGCGCGAGTGCCGCATGGACCGGAAGGAGTTCATCAAAACCTTCCCCGGCAACGAGACCAACCTGGACTGGGCCGAGAAGATCGCCCGCTCCCGCAAGCCTTATGCCGCCGCCATCAGCGAGCGCCTGGACGAGATCGTCCGTCTGCAGAAGCGCATTGCCAACGTGCAGAGCGAAGTGGACCTGGCCATCCCGGACATCAAGGAAATCAACCGCCGCGTGTCCATCGGTGAAGCCAAGGCCCGTCGCGCCAAGAAGGAAATGGTGGAGGCCAACCTGCGTCTGGTTATCTCCATCGCCAAGAAGTACACCAACCGCGGCCTGCAGTTCCTGGACCTGATCCAGGAGGGCAACATCGGCCTGATGAAGGCGGTGGACAAGTTCGAATACCGTCGCGGCTACAAGTTCTCCACCTACGCCACCTGGTGGATTCGGCAGGCCATCACCCGCTCCATCGCGGACCAGGCCCGCACCATCCGGATTCCGGTGCACATGATCGAGACCATCAACAAGCTCAACCGCATCTCCCGCCAGATGCTGCAGGAGATGGGCCGCGAGCCGACCCCGGAAGAGCTGGGCGAGCGCATGGAAATGCCCGAGGACAAGATCCGCAAGGTGCTGAAGATCGCCAAGGAACCGATCTCCATGGAAACCCCCATCGGCGACGACGAAGACAGCCACCTGGGGGATTTCATCGAGGACATCCAGGCCCTCTCACCGGTGGATTCCGCCACCGCCGAAGGCCTGCGGGAAGCCACCCGCTCGGTCCTCGCCGGCCTCACCGCCCGGGAGTCCAAGGTACTGCGCATGCGCTTCGGTATCGAGATGAACACCGACCACACCCTGGAAGAAGTCGGCAAGCAGTTTGACGTCACCCGGGAGCGGATCCGTCAGATCGAAGCCAAGGCCCTGCGCAAGCTGCGCCACCCGTCACGCTCTGACCACCTGCGCGGCTTTATCGACGACCAGGGCAACGGTTAAACCGGCCAACACAGTAGCGGGCGCCATGCCTCAACGGTATAATGGCGCCCGCTTTGTTTCCGGCAAGGCAAAATCACAGAAAGGGCCTATAGCTCAGTTGGTTAGAGCTGGGGGTGAGGCCCGACCGATGTGCCAGTGGCACATCGCAGCGGGGTGAACGGGCGCTTGCGCCCCGGACCTTCCGAAGGAAGGCATAATCCCGCTGTCTTGAGGGCGCAAGGCCCGAGAGACAGCCTGCCCGCAGGCAATCGCAAGATCAGAATTAGGGCCTATAGCTCAGTTGGTTAGAGCAGGGGACTCATAATCCCTT
Organism: Marinobacter shunpengi; assembly: GCF_045449715.1. NCBI lineage: Bacteria > Pseudomonadati > Pseudomonadota > Gammaproteobacteria > Pseudomonadales > Marinobacteraceae > Marinobacter > Marinobacter shunpengi. The sequence continues at coordinate 47,649 of NZ_JBJJLA010000008.1, forward strand.
GGTCGCTGGTTCGAGTCCAGCTGGGCCCACCATTACCAAGCAATAAAGTCCTTTTAGATCAAAATAATACGATTAGAAGGCGCGTCATGGGCTCCTCCTGCGATCCATTGGATTGTGATTCGGTACATTTCCGGTACAGTCACAGTACAAGGACCGTCTAGGAAGGCATCATGGCAACCATCGTAAAGACCCCCTCGAAGACCTGGAAAGCCGTCATCAGAAAGACAGGCTTCCCCACTACAGCAAAAACCTTTCGAACCAAACGAGACGCGGAAGACTGGGCACGTCGGACTGAAGACGAGATGGTCCGGGGAGTCTATATCCAGCGCGCACCTGCAGAGCGAATGACAGTAGCAGAGGCTCTCGAACGCTACCTGGCAGAAGTCTCGCCGACCAAACGTCCAGCCTCTGCTGCGAGTGACCTGAAACATTCCAAGCCCTTGATCAAGGCCCTGGGCAAGTACTCGCTTGCTGCCCTGACGCCGGAGATCATTGCCAAGTTTCGTGACCAACGGCTGGCAGGCCTGGACCGAAAGAACGCCAGGGGCAAGCCAGACCCAAGGCCTCGATCAACGAACACCGTCCGCCTGGACCTGGCGTTGCTGGGTCATATGTTCAATATTGCCATCAAAGAATGGGGCATCGGACTGCCTAGTAACCCTGTCCAGAATATTCGCCGCCCTGCCCCATCGCCAGGTAGAGACCGTCGAATTACCGCTGAAGAGGAAAACCGCCTTCTCTCCGCCGTGGACGCACACTCCAATCCGATGCTCGGCTGGATCGTGCGTATCGCCCTGGAAACCGGTATGCGCTCGTCTGAGATAACCACCCTACGCCGAACCCAGGTAGACCTTGGCAGACGCATTGTCAGGCTCCTGGAGACCAAGAACACCCAGCCCCGCACAGTGCCACTCAGCAATCGAGCTGCTGAACTATTCCGGCAAGCGCTTTCCAATCCAGTCCGCCCTATTGATACCGACCTGGTATTTTTCGGAGAACCCGGCAAAGATGGCCAGCGTCGACCATACAACTTCAACAAGGTATGGCTGAGCGTTAAGGCCGAGGTCGGTCTAAAGGACCTGAGATTTCACGACCTGCGACATGAGGCCGTTAGTCGGTTCGTGGAGGGGGGCTTGAGCGACCAGCAGGTAGCAGCAATCAGTGGCCATAAGTCAATGCAGATGCTACGCCGCTATACACACCTGAGAGCTGAAGATCTAGTGAATGAACTCGATGCCATCGAAGGTCGTCGTGTTAGAGCCAGCACACAATCATCGCATTGACCCATGTCCAGCGATCGTTCATCCTGCTCCGAGACGCTCGTCCATATATCCACAATTTTGCTAAGCATTACAGAGAAGGTAACTGGTCGCTACTAACTTCCTCTATATGAGCCCAACCTTACGGGAAACTTTTTTCGGCGGCAGCATCGACGCAATCTTTTGGTGCAATGCGAAGAGGAAGGCGACACGCTGAGCCTCCGTCGGCCAACTGCGTTTTCCACCACTCGATATATATGCCTTGTCCACTGCTTTATCAAGCTTATGGTGTGCTTTTAGAAGCGCTTGGGGCATACTCAGGGGATCATATAAATCAGCCAATGAAGAATCAGAAAACTGTCCTCTAACCCTTAATACCTCTTGGGCAGCAGCTGCTATTGCGGCTTTATCTTTGCCTGTCGCATCTATAGGCCAAGGAAAATTATTGTACACAATACCGGCTGAATATCGGTAATCACTCTTCAAGCGACCACCAACACTTCTAACCCAAGCCATGTGCATTTCAGATGAAACAATGCCGAAATCGTACAAGGTTGCATTCGGAAAAACATAGACTTGATTTGACGCAATTACGTCCGATGATAGCATCGCCACCGGTATATAACGACGTCGAATTGACGAAACAGTTGGTAATGCCAAATAATCTGAAGTTGGCTGACGGACCTCTGCGAATGTGCTTGGTGTGTTAGCAAGTTCTCTCGTGGCTGCCCTATCTCTTTTTTGACGCCAAGCCCGAACCGCATCAACTCTTCTACGTGTAAACATCCCTGTTTTAGTTGCACCGTTGATTAGAGTCTTCCGTCCGCTTGCTGTTACCTCACCGCCCAAGCAGTCAATAGCATTGATTGTCATTTGCGTAATTTCTTGCGTATCATCCCATGGCAATAAAGCGATCCCGCTGGGCTCCAGACATCCTCCCGATATAGCGACGCGTCCATGAACAGCACTTCCACCTTTCTTGCCTTTCCCGCAGATCAGGCCATCCCTGCTTTCCGGCAGATGGCGACCGCCTGGGAACTCCCCGTGTCTGATGACGATGGCACACTTCTGGTCACCCTTGACCACGGCGAGATTCGCGTGGGCCCCGAGAAGTCGGGCACGAGTGTTCGGATCGCGTCGGCGGATGCGGGCGACCTGCAGATGCTTCGTGACCTGCTCACCGAGCAGCTTGGCGCCCACGGTCTCTCTCCGTCGTGGGAAGGTGCATCCGCTGGCCGGCAGCCGGCAAACCTGTCCATTGCGCGGGTGGTGGAAATCCTGGACCTGTCCCCTTCCTATCGGCGGGTTGTCCTGGATGGGCCGGATCTTGCCCGTTTCGCCCATGGCGGGCTTCATTTCCGGCTGCTGTTTGGTCCGGAAGGCGCGGGGTGGCCCGAGGTGAATGAGCGGGGCGTGACCCAGTGGCCCGGCGGCCCTGGTAGCTGGCACAGACCCGTTTACACCACGCGGGACATCGTCTGCAGGGGAGAAGCCGCAACGCTGAGCTTTGATGTCTTCCTCCATGAAGGCGGTCGTGTGACCGAATGGACGAATCAGGTGCAGCCGGGGGATGAGATTGCGCTGACCGGGCCGGGCGGAGAAAACGGGCAGAGAGACGCCCAGTGGCGAGCGTTTGTCGGGGACGAAACCGCCCTGCCCGCCATCGCCCGGATGCTGGCCGCGGCACCGGATTCGTTGCAGGGAGAAGCGGTGATTTTCGTACCTGAACAAGCGGACATCCGGTCGCTTTCCCACCCAAAGGGCGTAAATGTCCACTGGCTGCTACGGAGCAGCGGTGAAACCCCGCTCGACGCACTCTCGGCAATGACGCTTCCGCAGACCAGTCGGCATGTGTTCTTTGCCGCGGAGAAAGCCGAAGCGCTATCCGCCCGCTCAATCCTGATGGATCGTGGTCTCGCCAAGGGCGAATTCGTGGCCGCAACTTACTGGACTCAGAGCTGACACCCGCGAACCGTCTCCAAATGGCAAGCTGCCAGATTCCTTCTACTCTGAGATAGATACTGCACGACCCGGTGTGACCGATGTCTGGGCGGGAACTGACACAGGACCTATCAATGGGGAAGGAGACAGATATGAGGACGTGTCCGGCAACGACTCTCCCAGCTCGACTCGCATCCGCCGCTGTCCTGGCCATGGGCGTTCCACTCAGCACTACGTTTGCGTCTGAGTCTTCGGACGACTACCACTACGAGTTCACACCCTATTTCTGGGCCGCTGGCCTGGACGGCGACATGCGGATCCAGGACCGGCCCACCGAGGGCGCCGAGGTGGAACAGACTTTCTCTGATATCTGGAGAAACCTGGAAGCCGCGTTTATGGGCGCTTTCGAGGTGCGGAGGGGGAACTGGGGCCTGATGCTCGATGCGATCTACTTCCAGGTTGAGGAAAGTGGCAACATCCTGAAAGTAGAAGGCGTTGCCAGTGTGGGCGGCAAAGCCGAAGTGACGCAGGAGCAGTACGCCGCAGCGGTCACCTACCGATTCACGGAATCACCACAGACCCTCGATGTGGTCGGCGGTCTGCGCTACAACGCCGTGTCCTGGGATGTGTCTATCGATGGTGATGCCAGCCTGCCGATTGGGGGGCAGATCGACCGGGATTTCGATCACAGGGAAGACTGGTTCCTGCCCTACCTGGGCGCTCGCATTATTGCGCCTGTTCACCCCCGCTGGACCCTGACGGGCTACGCCGACATGGGCGGGTTTGACCCGGGCTCCAATATGAGCTGGCAGTTGCTGATAGGCGCCAACTACGCCATCAATGATCGCTTCATCGCCAAGCTGGGCTACCGGCACATCGACAACGACTACGAAGACAGCGATTTCGAATACGACATGACCAACGCCGGCCCCTACCTGGGCATCGGCATACATTGGTAGACCGACCTTTCGACACCAGTGTGCCGTGCGGTTACGGCGATTCCCACCCATAAAAAAGGCCGGCAAGGTGCCGGCCAGAAACTATCGTCCAACAATCACATGCAGATCGCCGCAATGACTGTATGGAAGTAATATACGTAGCTAACCAATTTCGGATCAATAAGTACCTACAACGATGCGGATACCCGCACCACGACCGGACAGGAGCTTTCTCAGGCGCTGTCCCGGGAGCAGGCGTAGTCCGCAAACCGTCGCAACAGGCTGGTGGCCTGTGGGGTCTGCCTGACATTGGCCAGTAGCGCGACGGGGTCCTGCCCTTCCCCTTCCAGGTCCCTGGCCTGGGTTTCCAGGTAACCCTTCATGATGCGTTCATCAAACTCCGGATGGAACTGCACACCCCAGGCGTGCTGGCCGATACGGAAAGCCTGATGGGGCTCTCCGTCGGATCGGGCCAGCAGGCTGGCCTCTGTGGGTAATTCCAACACCGATTGGGCATGGGTCAGGTGGGCGGAAAACTCGGCAGGCAACTGGCCCAGCAACGGGTCCCGTTCGCCATCGGTATTCAGTCCTATCTGAAAGGTACCGGACTCCCTGCCCTGCTCCCGGAAACCCACCCGACCGCCAAAGGCATGGGCCAGGAGCTGGTGACCGTAGCACACGCCAAGCACGGGCACGCCCTGTCCGATTGCCTCCCTCAGCCACGCAGCGGTCTGTTCACTCCAGGCCGCCTGCTCGGTCACCATGGCGGGAGAGCCGGTAACGACCACTCCCAGCCAGTCGGTTACGGAATCCGGGGGCCTCTCCCGGGTGACATCCCTGACCACCAGATTCGCCGCGCCCTCCAGATGCCGCAGGAACCAGTCCTCGAAATCGCCAAACGTCTGGCGGATGGTCGGGTAGGTGGATCCGGTCTTGAGAATCAGAAGGCTGGCCATGGACTGACTGGGCTCCTCGCTAATAGTGGCAGGGTGTGGAAAAGCCTCAATATAACATGCGCCTCCGGTCCCATCCCTTCCCTATCTGTCGCAATGGCCACCAGTTGGTTGCCCCCATTTAATGACTTAACTGCCACTCATGTCATAGCCACCCGGAAAGGGACCTCCTACCATCGGGAATCTGGAGGTAAAATGGGTCTAGCAGTCCGGACATGGCACCACAATGGCAGTGGACATAACAAAAGTAACGGGAGAGGGATGTGGCACGAAATCGTGATGGATGGTGGCTGGCAGCCGTGATTTCACCATTGCTCCTGCTGGGGGCGTGGATGCTCTGGCCTGATCCTCCCAGATCCACACCTGCCTGGACCTCGCCGGAGGACGCCGCCCGCCCCGACCGGACCATCGCCAGCCAGTGGCAGACAGCGGAAACCTCTGCCGGCACACCCGCGGATAGTACGGCACCGGCCCCGGAACAGGCCGCCCCCGCCGAACCCGAGATCAGCCTGGATCGGCTCCAGGACGCCCTCGCCAACATAGCCATTGACGAGAACGGCAACCTGGTACTGGACGAGATAGCCCTGGCGTCCCTGCGACAGGCCTTCCGGGGCCTGGAGGACGCTGGCCCGGAGACCCTCGAGGAACTGACACTCTATGTGGAGGCGGGCCTGGCGGGCGACACCGGGGCCCAGGCCGCGAGAATCCTGGGCGACTATATCCGCTACCGCAAGGCCCTGGCGGCGGCGGAGACCGAGTGGGCTGAGCTGGAGGACCTTGGCCCCCGGGAGAAACTGGAACGCAGCATTGAACTGCGCCGGGAGCACATGGGGCCACTCACCGCCAGCCAACTGTTTGCCGGCGAAGACGCCCACCAGCGCTACCTGATCGCCATGGAGGAAGTACGTGCCAACCCGGACCTCAGCCGGGAGCAGCGCCAGGAGGCACTAACCCGCTTGCAGGACGACCTGCGCTCTGGTGCCCTGCTGGTCAATAGTGAGGGCACTGACGCGGTCGAAAATCTGCGGTCGGAGCGCCAGGACTGGCAATCCATGGGACTGAGCGAGGACACCCGCAACTACCTGGAGCAGCAGACCCTGGGGCTGGTCGCCGCACGGGACCTGGCTGACAGTGACCGGCAGGACTGGCAGAACCGCTATGACCAGTTTGCCCGACAGCGGAATGCCATCCTCAGCGCCGGGCTGACCGAGGATGAGAAGGCCCGGCAGGTTGAGGGATTGATGGCGACCTACTTCACGGATGAGGAGCTGGAAGCCGCCCATAACTGGTTGCCCCAGTACCTGAAGGCCGAAATCAACCGCGAGTGATTACTCGGGAACCGCCACCAGTCGAAACCCCGCGATGTCACTGATGGCCCGGAAGCGGTTGGCGGCCCGGGCATGGACGGCCTGGAAGTGCCAACTCCCGCCACGGATTACCCGGTGCTGGCCCTCCTCCGGCCCCCTGGGGTCCGTCACTGGCCCCTTCTCGTAGGGCCCGTACCAGTCTGCGCACAGCTCCCAGGCATTACCCAGCATGTCATGGAACCCCCAGGGGTTGGGGGCATACTGCCCCACGGGTCCGGGTCCATCGGAGCCAGGGAAGCTCTCGCATCCCGCCAGTACGGACTTGCCGGAAATGTTGGCCTGCCGGTTGGTGAGACACCCCCCGGTGTAGTAGGGCCCGTCGGTGCCAGCCCTGGCAGCATACTCCCACTCCGCTTCGGTGGGCAGGCGGTAATCCCACTTCGGATCCTGCTCGCTCAGGGCATTGATGTACCAGTCCACCCATTCAGGTCTGAGACCGTCCACCGGACACTCCTCACCACACTCGGGAAAGGCGGAGGGCACACCATCGACAAGCGCCAGCCACTGGCCACGGGTGACCGGGGTGGTCTGGAGGTAGAAGGGCTCGGTGAGAGTGACCTGACGGCGCACCTCGTCCGGCTCATGTCCCGGGGCATCCGGTGCACTGCCCATCATGAAGATACCCGCCGGCACCTTGTTGAACGTCATACCCAGATAATTGGTCACCTGTTCCAGCTCGGAACAGGCGCCCTGGCCCGACCATAACAGGACTGCCAGTACGAACGGCGCGAAGAACTTTGGCATGGATCGATCCCGGGCTGGATTCACTCTGGAAAGGTCGACATGTTTACAGGGGACAGTAGCACAAACGCCGGTGGTCGTTACCGACCCCGGCGTTTGTGTGTTTTCCTGCGTCAATACCCTGGCGGATCAGTCGAGTTCCTGCAGGATCAGGTCAGCCAATACGCGGGAGCCAGCGGCAGTCGGGTGAATGCCGTCGGAACTGATGTACTGGCTCTCATTGCCCGCAAAGGCCGGACGGGTGTCGATGAAATCAACCCCCATCTGGGGATAGTTTTCAGCCTTGTAAGCCATGGACATGGTGTTGATGGCGACGTTATTTTCATCCTCAGTATCGTAATAGCCCAGGAAGATAATCTCCTGGATACCATCGTTCTGCATGTCGTTGAACAGGCCAGCCAGGGTCTGCTCGATGCCGGCCAGCACTTCCTCGATACAGGCCTGGGTTTCGCAGTCAGCACCGTCACCGAGCAGGAAGTCGTTACCACCGCCGTTCATGATCACGGTTTCGATACCATCCTTGTCGGCATCGTCGTACTGGTTGGGAATGGTATAGCGGCTGCTGCAGATCAGGCTGCCACCGTTCACCTGGCATCCACTACGAGCATGGGTGTCAATGTTCTCGTCCAGGTCCTCTTCCAGGTAACTGTGGATATCCCCGGACAACGCGAAAATGGAGTCACCAATAATCATCTTGTCGGCGCTGGAACCGCCACCACCGCCAATCGCCCAGGCATTGAATGCCACGCATGAGGCAACGGCCACAAGGCCGAACCGCTTTAGGCTGTTCTTGAACATAACGACGAATCTCCTGCTTGTATTTTTTGTCTCAGTGTCGCTTCACCGTCGGGTGGGGAAGCTGGTTGCTTACTGCTTCAGGCAGGAAAAGTGTATGGGTGCGCACGCTGGAGTGGCTATAACGTGACCGGCAATATACCCAGCCCCGACGGGCCCGGGGCCTGCTGGCCATCGGGTAACGGGACCTGTTTCACAGCACAGGCAATCCGTGCTCAGCCCCGGGACCGCCGGCGCAGGCGAAGGACCGTGCTCCCCGTCACAAGCAAGCCCAGGGACGCCACCACAAACCACTCAGGCCAGCGGGTAAACCAGGAGCTGAAACGCTCTGCCGGCGGGGTATAGGGCACATCACTGACCAGACCGGACCGTTGCCGGAAGGGCGTGGCCGCCAGGATCCGGCCGGAGGGGGACACGACGGTGGAGGGGCCATTGTTGATGGCATGGACCAGGGACACCCTGTTTTCCACGGCCCGCAGGACCGTAGCACCGGCATGCTGGTAGGGCTGGCGCGAGTCACCGAACCAGCCGTTGTTGGACAGCACCACCAGCAGCGGACTGGCCGGGGCCGCTGCCACCGAGCGGGCGATATGACCGGGAAAGGCACTCTCATAACAGATGGCCGGCACCAGGTGGGCGCCATTAACCGGGAAGGTCACCCGCTCCGTTCCCGGGGTCAGGTTGGCAAAGAAGTCCCCCAGGTAGTCCTCAGCCCAGTTCACCAGCCAGGGAAACTCCCGGGACAGCGGCAGGGTTTCCCCGAAGGCCACCAGACGGTGCTTCCGGTATCGTGCCGCCAACTCACCGTTACCGCCAAGGAACAACGCAGTGTTGTACTCCCGGAAATCCCCCTCCTGGTGCTGCTGCTCCGCATCATGGAAGATCAGGGGCACTCCAAGCGCGGATACATTGCGCTGGTAGGCGTCAGGCAGGTGGTCCACTTCGAAATAGCCCTTGTAGCGGGTTTCCGGCCAGAGCACCACCTCCGCCCCGGCAGCCACCAGTTGCTCGCTCACCTCCATTTCCGGGGGCCAGGCCCGGGCATAGCCAGCCTCCGGATCCGGCACCGAGGCACTGGGCGTTTCGTTGGGCTGTACCAGGCCCACCGGCAGCCTCGGCCACTGGGCGACACGGCCATCCCAGTGCGCCAGGGACCACCAGCCAAAGCCCAGCCACACCATAAGTGCCAGTACCCCGGCAGTGGCCGCCAGGACGCTACCGCGACTTCCCAGCGCGGGCTCTCTTCCCAGACGCAGTAGTATCGCGGCGGTCACCAGGGCGTTGCTTACACCAATCATGAAATCAAGGCCGTAGACACCGGTAAGGGACGCCCCCTGGATCGCGGGCAGGAAGGCACTCTGGCTTTCCCCCAACTGCAGGGGAAACAGTACCGGGAACCAGCCGTAGAACAGCATCAGCAGTATGGGGAAGGCCCATAACGCATGGTGGTCCAGCCGGCGTTGCAGCCAGAGGTAACTGACCATCAGCAGCGCCGGAAGTTGCGAGGTCAGCAGCCAGAACAGGGTGGCGCCGGCCAGGGCGGGTGCCAGGGGATAGTCCTTCAGGCGCTGCAGGAATTCCGCCATCCAGGGCGTGGCCACCAGGTACATGCCCAGGCCGGTGGCCAGCCCCAGCAGGTAATGGGCCCGGTAGCCACGACCATGGGCCGCCAGCAGCAACGGCACGAACGCCACCCAGGTCAGGAAGTAGAACCCCGCGTAATTGTAGGGCACGGCCAACATGATACCAGTGGCCAACGCTCCCAGCAGTGGCGCCAGCCACCCCACTTTGAATGCGCGGCGGATCATCCCGCATCCCCCGGGTTCCGCCCGACGCTGAGCGCCTCCATTTGCTCCCGGATCAGACGCTGCTTCTCACTCTCCTCCAGATCCGTTCGCTCCATCAGTATCTGCCGGACCAGGTGCGTATCGATCATGTGATAACTGGTGCTGTAGAGCCGGGTCGTCAGGTCATCCCCCAAGAAAATCCGGCGCAGGGCATCCTGGAGTTGCAGGTGGAGGTAGGCACCTTCGACGGTCCGTGGTGCGCCAGGGGTAAGGCCCAACAGGCTTTCCTCGGCCCGCAGGTAGGCCAGGAAGGACGGCAGCACATCAGCCACATCCCGAGCGGCCGGTGCCGGCAGACTCCTGTCAAGCAGCTCACTGACCCGCGTCAGGGCGGCCTCACCCGGGCTGACCGGCAGACTTTCCGCCACGGCCAGCAGCAGACTTTCATAGGCTTCAAACTGCTCCGGGCGCTCCATGTCTGTCAGGTGCAGGCGCTCGATGGCCTGGTCCACCCCGGCAAAGACGACCTGTTCCTCCGCTGCCAGGGCAGGCAGCGCCACATAGTGACCGCCCCCGGAATGCGAACCCGACATGACGCCGACAGGGCCAACGCCATTGAGCAGGGCCGCCACCCCCAGGAGGGCGACGGTCAGCATGGCAATAGCCGGCATCCAGCTGTCCCTGGGCCGGAACTCCCTGTCCACGGTTGTCATGGCATTGTCCTTGACCGGAGTATCATAGGGTCCACATCATAACCATTGCCTACCCGTGGCCGTGATGATGGAGTTCACACACCGGCATGGCTTCCTTTGCCGCCCACTCGGGAAAATCCATCGGATACATCCAGGCTGGTGTTCCGCCCGGGTGATTGGTTACCCTAGCGTGCCGTTTGGCGAATTCGCGCACTCTTTCCCGTTTACCGGAGCCTGTTATGCCACAGTGGTTGCAATGGAGTCTGATTGTGCTTGGCCTGACCGCCATTGTCCTACTGCTGGTCTTTATTGTCAGGCATGGACGACTGCTCCGGTCGCACCACCGCAAGCAGGCACGTCAGCAGGCATTCCAGGCGGAACGGCGGGAGAGCATGATCGAGAGTATCCGCATACTCGCCATGGCGGTGGAAGAGGATCAGGTGGAGTATTCCGAGGCCTGCCTGAGGATCAAGGGCCTGTTGGATCATGTGGCGCCGGAACTGCTGGAACAGTCACCCTACCGGATCTTCCTCGAGATCCACGATCAGATCCAGCACATGCCTACCCACCGGGCAAGGCAACAGACCGACACGCGTTTTGTGCGGAAGATGGACGAGGAACGCTTCGCCCTGGAGAAAAACCATTCGGATGCCATCCGCCGGGCCGCTACGGCCATTCGCCACCACAGCTTTGACTGAGCCTTCCGGCCAGCGCCTTTACGATTTAGCGAGACTCGGTATCACTTTTTTGTAACTTTTTGTAACTGGCCATCGTCGCAGATTACTTGAAAATAAAGCACTTTTATACGCTTTGTAACGGATAGCAAGCTGAAAGGTGGTCTCCGGGCCGCATCCACCGAGCAGATACTGGCCAATTGTCTACAGTTATTATCAAACCCTGTTCGTGCCTGGCCGCAGAACCAAGCGTCCAGAGTGTAGTCGGCACGTCTGACTCGAGCGTGTCGTGATCTGCAACAAGCGGGTGAGCTTGCCGGCCTTCGGGCCGGCTTTTTTCGGTGCGCCGAAAACAGGAAAACCTCTGAACACCCCTTGCGGCAAGGCGTCATTCAGAGGCTCCCAAGGCGTGCAGGAGGGCGTAATACCGTCAGCCGTTGCTCATCATGCCGGCCATGGCCACCACCGAGTCCCTGGACGCCACCAGGGCATCAAACTTCTCCGCCACGTCACGCTGGTCCAGGCCCAGGTGGGCGTAGAGTCCGTCCGGAATGACCTCCCTGGGCCCGATACCCAACCCTCGCTCGTTGAGGAGCTGGCGCCCCAGCCACAACAACTGCGCGTAGGTCTCGTGCTGCCCCCGGTAATCCAGGTGTTTCTGGTACCGGAGGGCCACGATCACCTCTTCCGGCATGCCCCAGTTGGCCATGAGTTCGGCGGCCAGTTGTTCCCGGGTAACCCCCAGCAGGTGGTGCTCCACCAGTGACGTGTCCAGATGGCGGTTCACCTCCCAGTGACGACAGGCCAGGCGGAAATGGGGCGGGAACACCTGGGCCAGCACCAGGTAACCGAAATTGTGTAACAGCCCCCCCAGATAGGCGAGGCCGAAGGCCGGCCGACGGTCCCGGGGCATCAGCGAAGCCAGCACCCCCGCCGCCTGGGCCTGCCAGATGGCCTGCTGCCAGTAACCCACGAAGCCCCGGGGATGGTCCGTCGGCGGGTTCAGTGTACGACCCAGGGACAGGCCCATGGCCAGGTTCATCACCAGGTCGAAGCCCAGGATGCGGGAGACGGCATCATGCACCGAACGCACCTGCCCGGCGGCGGCGTAGAACGAGGACGAGGCCCAGCTCACCACCTGGGCCGCCAGGCTCGGGTCGCTCTCCACGATTTCCACCAGGTCGCCCATCTTGGCATTGGGGTTGACCCTCAGGTGGATGATCCGCTGGGCGGATTCCGGTAACGGTGGCAATTCCAGGGTATCTTCCAGGCGCTGACGGATACGCAGGCCAGTGAAACGCTGGATGGCTGAAAACAGTTGCTCCCGGTCCCGCTCGGGCGACTCCAGGTTGACCCGGATATCCGACACCGGCACACAGAAGGCTCGCTCCTCCGCCTGCCCCGCCAGTTCGCGGAACTCCGCCTGGGTCAGCGTCAGGCGCGTATTGTCACCCGCCGGTTCAATAGTCACGCGGTCGGTTTCCCGCACCCGCCTGTCCACGATCGTGGGCCACCCGGTCAAAGCGGGCAGCGCCGGTATCTCGTGCAGACCGGTTTGCTTACGCACCCGGGCATAGTCATTCTGCGACACCAGGTGCAGGTCCCGGCCCAGTTGCTGATTCAGGTCCGCCAGGTCCAACAGGTCGTCACTGCGACTGATTACCTGCACCTGCCCCTGGTTGTCACCCAACAGCACCATTCGCAGAATGGGGGCCACTGCTGGCACCGCCATGGTTTCAGGCTTTGTGGTAATGGTGGATTCTTCAAGCAGTTTCCGGATTGCACCGGGCATTTCCATGCTGTTCTCCCGCCGCCTGTATTGGGTTACCTGTTCTTGTATTGTGGCTCATAGGATGCCGGATGGCAGGCCCGGATGGTCGGTTTCCTGGCCTGCTGACAGGTATTCACCGGTCAGACATCACCATAGCGTACACGTTCACCGAGCCAGCGTCTTACCAGCGCATCCACCGACCGGGGGTGCTCCATGATGGCCGGGGCGATCTCCCTGACAGTGTCAATCCAACCCCGGTCCCGCTCGAAATCCGCCAGCCGGAACTGCATCATTCCAGTCTGCCGGGTGCCCAGCACCTCGCCCGGGCCACGGATTTCCAGATCCTTCTCGGCGATCACGAAACCGTCCTGGCTGTCCCGCAGGGCCTGCAACCGCGCCCGGCCATTCTGGGACAGGGGGGCCTGGTACATGAGCACACAAAAACTCGCCTGGTGCCCCCGGCCCACGCGCCCCCGCAATTGATGGAGCTGAGCCAGCCCCAGCCGCTCGGGGTTCTCGATAATAATCAGCGAGGCATTGGGCACATCCACCCCCACCTCAATCACCGTGGTGGCCACCAGCAGGTCCAGGTCCCCGTTCTTGAACCGCTCCATGACCCCAGCCTTGTCAGCGGCCTTGAGGCGACCGTGGACCAGTCCGATTTCCAGCCCCGGCAAGCGCTCCCTCAGGTTCTCCTCCGTGACTTCCGCCGCCTGGCACTGTAGGGCTTCGGACTCCTCTATCAGGGTACACACCCAGTAAGCCTGCCGACCATCCTCGCAGGCCTTTCGGACGCGCTCAATAACTTCGTCCCGACGGGTCTCCTGGATCACAATGGTCTCGATGGGTTTACGGCCCGGGGGCAGTTCATCGATCACCGAGGTGTCCAGATCGGCGTAGGCACTCATGGCCAGGGTCCGGGGTATGGGGGTTGCCGTCATGATCAACTGGTGGGGGGCCCGTTGCCCCTCGGCGCCCTTGTCCCGCAGGGCCAGCCGCTGGTGCACGCCAAACCGGTGCTGTTCATCCACGATCACCAGCCCCAGCCGGTCGAACGCCACATCCCCCTGGAACAGGGCATGGGTACCGATAACCAGGCTCACTTCGCCTGTCGCCAACCGTTCCAGGGCCTGTGCACGCGACCTGCCCTTGACCTTGCCTGACAGCCACACTACTTCAAGGCCCAGCGGCTCCAGCCACTGAACGAAGTTATGGTAGTGCTGCTCGGCCAGGATCTCGGTGGGGGCCATCAGGGCCACCTGGGCCCCAGCCGCCACCGCCTGCAGGGCCGCCAGGGCCGCCACCACGGTCTTGCCCGACCCGACATCCCCCTGCACCAGTCGCAACATGGGCACTGGCTGGCTCAGGTCCTGGCGGACATCGGACACCACCCGCGCCTGGGCCGGTGTCAGGCTGAACGGCAACTGCTCCAGGAACCGGTCCACCAGGTCGCCGGTGGGCAACAGGGCCAGGGCCTGGCGCTGCTGGATCTGCTGACGCACCAGCAGCAGGCTCAACTGGTGGGCCAGCAACTCCTCCATTACCAGCCGCTGCTGGGCCGGGTGGCGCCCCTCCATCAGCAGATGGACCGGCGCATCCGCTGGCGGAGCGTGGACCAGGGTGACCGCCGAGGTGATATCCGGAAGCTGGTAGTCCGCCAACAGGGCTTCCGGCAGCCAGTCCCGGATCGGATAACGCTTCAGGTAGCCCAGCGCCTGGCGGCAAAGGCTGCGCACCCGGGGCTGCTGGATGCCTTCGGTCAGCGGATACACCGGCGTCAATGTGGCTTCCCCTGGGGGCGGCATGGGCGGTGGATTGACCTGGTACTCCGGGTGATAGAACTCGAATCCCGCCCTGCCCGGCCGCACTTCACCATAACAACGCACCCGGGCGCCTTCGGCAAGCTGCGTCTTCTGGGCGGCGGAGAAGTGGAAGAAACGCATCACCAGGAAGCCGGTATCGTCCTTCAGGGTCACCTGCAGGCTGCGGCGGCGCCCCATCACCATGTCCGCCCGCATCACCGTGCCTTCCACCACCCCGGTGTCCCCCAGACGGAGGCTGCCCATGGGAATGATCCGGGTACGATCCTCGTAACGATGGGGCAGATGGAAAAGCAGGTCCTGCAACGAACGGATACCCAGTTTGGCGAGGGTACCCGCCAGGGCATCCCCCACGCCCTTGAGGGTGGTGACGGGCAGGTCTTCCAGTGACGCCATGGGCATGGATCAGGCGCCGGCTACCAGGGCCGGTCGCTGCTTCTCCGCTTTTTCGATCACCCGGCACTGGCTGGCCGCCAGCGACAGTACATCAATCGCCTTGGGTCGCGGGAAGGTCACGCGCCAGGCCAGTGCCACAGTACGGAAGGGTACCGGTGGCGCAAACGGTCGCACGGCGAGGATGTCCTCGTCATAGGCCATGGACGTGGCGGCGGACAACGGCAGTATGGTGACCCCCAGGCCGGACGCCACCATGTGACGGATGGTTTCCAGTGAACTGCCCTCGGTCACCAGGGCCGGCCCACGGGCGCCGGTATTGCGTTCAGTCACCGCCTCCACCAGCGGCGGGCAGGATTCCAGCACCTGGTCGCGGAAACAATGCCCGGGGCCCAGCAGCAGGAGCTGCTCGTTGGAAAGCTGCTCGGCGGTGAGGGATTCTTCCCTGGCCAGAGGGTGGCCGCCAGGCAGCAGGATCACGAAAGGCTCGTCGTACAGCGGCAGGGTGACCACCTCCGGCTCCTCGAACGGCAGCGCGATAATGATCGCGTCCAGTTCCGATTGCCGCAGCTTCTGGCGAAGATTCCCGGTATAGTTTTCCTCGATATACAGCGGCATGTCGGGAGCGGCCCGGCGCAACTCTGGCAACAGATGGGGAAACAGGTAGGGACCGATGGTATAGATGGCTCCCACCCGCAAGGGCGAGTTCAACTGGTTCTTGCCGTCCTGGGCCATGTCCCGGATCACGCCGACCTGGTCCAGTACCCGCTGGGCCTGCTCGATGATCCGCTGGCCGGTCTCGGTAACCCGGATACTGCTCTTGCTGCGCTCAAACAGGGGAATGCCCAGTTCCTCTTCGAGCTTCTTGACCGCGACACTGAGTGTGGGCTGGCTGACATGACAGCGTTCGGCGGCCCGCCCGAAATGCTTTTCCCTGGCAAGCGTGACAATGTAGCGTAATTCGGTCAGGGTCATGACAGGCTCCAATTGCTCTTTATGGATTCAAGCATAAGGATTGAAATTGACTATGGCAATCTCTTCAGACCAGACTCCGCCCCATATCCTGGTGGCCGGCTGCGGCTCCCTTGGTGGCACCGTGGCCAGCGACCTTACTGACATCGGCGAGGTATGGGGCATCCGCCGCACCGCCAGCGCCATTCCCCGGGGAGTGCATCCGGCGCCGGCAAACCTGCTGGACCCGTCCGCCCTGGCCCGGGTGGTGCCGGAAGCCCCGGACATCATCCTCTACTGCCTGACCCCCTCCACCTACGACGATGCCGGTTATCGCGGCGCCTATGTGGACGGACTGGCGAACCTGCTGGAGGTGACGGACACCAGTAACCTGAAACGACTGTTCTTTATCAGCAGCACCAGCGTGTATGGCCAGGATGACGATTCCGAGGTGGACGAACTCAGTCCGGTGGCGCCGCGCCGATTCAGTGGTGAGCGGGTGCTGGAGGGCGAGCGACTGGCCCTGGACAGTGGCGTGCCGGCCACGATTATCCGCTTCAGCGGCATTTACGGCCCACGCCGGGGGCGGTTCCTGGATGCCGTGAGGGCCGGTGAGCTCAATCCGGTGTCACCGGGCCCCTACACCAACCGCATTCACGAAGATGACGCTGCCGCAGTGTGTGTCCACCTGATCAGGAAAACACTGGCGGGCGTGGAACTGGCTACCTGCTACCTGGCCAGTGACTGCGAGCCGGCACGGCTGGATGAAGTGGTCGCCTGGATCCGCGAGCAGGTACCCTGCCGGTCACCGAGCCCTGACGGGCGCCGTAGCGGACGTGGGGGAAGCAAGCGGTGCCGGAACCAGCGCCTGCTGGATACCGGCTTCGAGTTCGCCTACCCGGACTACCGGGCCGGATACCAGCCCATGATCCGGGCTCTCAAGACCGGATAGGGGACTGCGGTGAACGTCATGGTGATCAGCTGATCACCATGACGGCGTCCATTTCAACCGGCACACCCTTGGGCAGGGCCGCCACGCCAATAGCGGCCCTGGCCGGATACGGCTCCTGGAAATAGGTGGCCATGACCTCGTTGACCGTAGCGAAATTCGCCAGATCGGTCATATAAATGTTGAGTTTGACGATGTCCTTGAGCTCACCGCCAGCAGCCTCACAGATCGCCCTCAGATTATCGAACACCCGACGGGTCTTGTCGGCGAAATCACCGGCAACCACTTCCATGGTTTCCGGATCCAGCGGAATCTGTCCGGACAGGTAAACGGTATCGCCCGCCTTGACGGCCTGGGAATAGGTACCAATGGCCTCCGGAGCGGAATCGGTCTGGATGATGGATTTATTGCTCATGTCAGGTGAATCCTGCGTTGCTGTTAAAAGAACATGCTGCCGCCGGGGTGATGACACTGTCAATAACACCGGGGCTGAGAAAAAGTATCAGGGAGTTAGTGACGGATCCGGGTAATGTGGGTCACCGCCCGGATATTGCGGATGCGGCGCATGACACGGGCCAGGTGGCGACGCCCGTTGACGTGCAGCACCAGGCTGACAATGCTGAGGCGGGCGTTCTGCTCTTCCACATTGATGCGTTCGATATTGCCATCCGCCATGGCCACGGCGCTGGCCATCTCGGCGATCACGCCCCGCTGGCGCTCCAGCTCCACCCTCAGCTCGACGGAGAATTCATCGGTGATATCCTTGGCCCACTTGAGGTGGGTCAGATGGGCCCGGTCCTCGGAGCTTTCCGGCAGTCGCCGACAGGTGTCGCTGTGGATCACCAGCCCGTGGCCTGAGTCCATCACGCCCACCACCGGGTCACCGGGGATGGGCTTGCAGCAGCTGGCAAAGCGCACCAGCAGCCCTTCGGTACCACGGATGGTGACGGCGCCACGCCTGTTGCGGTCGCCGCTGTCCGATACCGTCCCCACATCCAGGGAGCTGGTCTCCGCCCCCACGTCGCCGGCCACCAGCTGGCGGGCAATCAGGTAGGCCATGCGGTTGCCCAGGCCGATATCGCTGAGCAGATCGTCGAAATCCTCCACCTGGTTGTGCCGGACCACTGCATCGACCTGTTCCTGGCCAAGCTCCGACAGCTTCTGGCCGAAGCCGTGAAGGGATTTCTTCAGCAGGGTCTTGCCCAGTTCCACGGATTCGGTGCGACGCTGCACCTTGAGAGCATGGCGGATGCTGCTGCGGGCCTTGCCGGTCACCACGAAGCTCAGCCACGCCGGATTCGGCCGGGCGTTGGGGGCGGTGATGATTTCCACCGTCTGGCCACTCTGCAACGGCTGGCTCAGGGAACCCAGGTTGCGGTTGATGCGGCAGGCCACGCAGGCGTTGCCGATATCGGTGTGGATGGAGTAGGCGAAGTCCACCGGGGTGGCGCCGGAGGGCAGTTCCAGGATCTTGCCCTTGGGCGTGAACACGTATATCTCATCCGGGAACAGGTCGGTCTTGACGTGCTCGATGAATTCCAGGGAATCGTCGGCCCGCTCCCGCATTTCCATCAGACCCTGCACCCAGCGGTCCACCCGCTTCTGGTTCACCGAGGTCACCGGTGACTGCTCGTGCTTGTACATCCAGTGGGCGGCGATGCCGTCGTTGGCGATCTGCTCCATCTCCTCGGTGCGGATCTGGATCTCGATGTTCACATGCATGCCGAACAGGGTGGTGTGCAACGACTGGTAGCCGTTGGCCTTGGGCATGGCGATGTAGTCCTTGAAGCGGCCCGGCAGTGGTTTGTACAGGCTGTGTACGGCCCCCAGGATGCGGTAACAGTCGTCCTCGGTGTCGGTGATGATCCGGAACGCGTACACATCCATGATCTCGTGGAACGACTTGTGGCGGAACTTCATCTTGTTATAGATGGAGTTCAGGTGCTTCTCCCGCCCCAGGATGCGCCCCGGCAGCCCCCGCTCCTGGAGCTTGTCCTCCAGCTTGCCACGGATATCGTCGATAATCTCCCGGTGACTGCCCCGCAGGTTGGACACCGCCTTGGAGATGTACTTGGCCCGCATGGGGTAGAGGGACGCAAACCCCAGGTCCTCCAGCTCGGTGCACATCCGGTGCATACCGAGCCGGTTGGCAATGGGGGCATAGATGTCCAGTGTTTCCGTGGCGATCCGCTGGCGCTTCTCGTAGGGCATGGGCCCCAGGGTACGCATGTTGTGGAGCCGGTCCGCCAGCTTGACGATAATCACACGGATGTCCCGGGCCATGGCCAGGGTCATTTTCTGGAAGTTCTCGGCCTGGGCCTCGGCGCGGGAGCGGAATTCGATCTGGGTGAGCTTGGAGACCCCATCCACCAGTTCCGCCACCGGGTCGCCGAACTGTTCGATCAGGGCATCCTTGGGAATACCGGTGTCTTCGATGACGTCGTGGAGCATGGCGGCCATGAGGCTCTGGTGATCCAGCTTCATGTCCGCCAGGATGGTGGCTACCGCCAGGGGATGGGTGATATAGCGCTCACCACTGCGGCGCATCTGGCCCTCGTGAGCCTGCTCCGCATAATAGTAGGCGCGTCGCACCTGGTTGATGCGACTGCTGTCCAGATAATCGCTGAGCCTGACCGTCAGGTCTTCGACCGTCGGTTCACGCTCTGCTACTGCAGCCACTTGCGACACCGCGCCTCCGTAGGATGCTCTGGAGGCGGAGGACAAAAAAACCCGAATGCGAACATTCGGGTTCTTCCTGTACCCCGCCGGGAAAACTGTACTCTTTTCCCACTATAAATCCATCGGGGCGAATTTCAATGGTCTTTTTCGCGGCCAACCGCAGGCCCCGTCACCTGACCGGGCTCAGTCCTCTTCTTCCTCGCGCAGGAGGTCACGGGACACCTTGCCTTCAGCGATCTCGCGCAGGGCGATCACGGTCGGCTTGTCGTTCTCTTCCGGCAACAGCGGCTCATAGCCCTTGGTGGCAATCTGGCGGGCGCGCTTGGTTGCCAGCATAACGAGCTGGAAACGGTTGTCCACGTTCTCCAGGCAATCTTCAACGGTAACTCGTGCCATATCTTCCCCGACTGAGATAAACGATTACGATGTGGCCCGGATCACCGGGCTTTTCCAGCAGACCGCACAGTTTACTGCCTGGCGGTCAGAATGTACACAGCAGGCTCCTAGCGGCCATGATCGCTGGCCATCAACTCCGAGAGCAGTGCCTCGTGACGCACCTCCTGGCGCTCCATGCGCAGCCGCTGGCTGGTGACAATGGACAGCAACTGGTCCAGGGCCCGGGCAAAGTCGTCGTTCACCACCAGATAGTCAAACTCCAGGGCGTGGCGACACTCCTCGGCGGCCTCCGCCAGACGACGCTCCACCACGTCCCCGGCATCGGTGCCCCGTCCGGTCAGGCGCTGACGCAGCTCGGCGGCCGACGGTGGCACGATGAAGATGCTGACGCAGTCCGGCATCAACCGGCGGACCTGGGCCGCGCCCTGCCAGTCAATCTCGAGGATTACGTCCTGGCCCCGGGCCAGGGTCTGCTCCACCCACACCTGGGAGGTACCGTAGTAATTGCCGAAAACATCCGCGTGTTCCAGGAACTCATTCCGCAGGATCATGGCCTCGAACTGTTCGCGGCTGACGAAATGGTAGTTGACGCCATCTTTCTCCCCCTGCCGCATGGGGCGGGTGGTGTGGGAGATGGAGACGCCCAGGCGATCGTCCGCCTTGATCATTTCCCCCACCAGGCTGGTCTTGCCGGCACCGGAGGGCGCGGAGATGACGTACAGTGTGCCTTTCTCGACGGGCTGACTCATAGGGCTGCGCTGCTGTTTAACGGGCTTGGGGGCCGCCCACGGGCGCCCCGGTTAGAGAGTTCGCAATTATACGGATTCGGGGGCGCCTCGCCCACCCTGCCGGAAGACCACGTCTGTGGCCGGGCCACCAGCCCCTTCAGGGTGCCTGGTTGTCTCCTCTCGACAATGGCCCCGGCAGGTTGAGTCAATCGTTCTGGCAACACCTGAAATCCGAAAGACTACGCCGCTCCAGGCTAGTTCAAGGTTGAAAATAATGTGTCCGTCAGGGGCGCCAGGGGAAACCCGTAAATTTTGGCTTGCTCCAACGCCAGTTCGTGCCGCAGCACCCGATGCCGCACCGCACATTCGAGCCGGTCCGCGGCAAGCTCGGAGTGCAGTTCCACGAGTTCGGCCTGGCGGCCATAATATTCCTCTTCGTTATCGAGCAACTCCGAAAGCTGTCGGGTTCCCAGATCAAAATACTGGCTGCGATAAAGTTTGCGCGTTTTTGACAGCAGGGCGATCTGCCGTCGCAACATGTCAGCCTTTCGGTCCCCGGAGGCCAGTGAACGGAGCAAGCCACGTTCCTCAAGACTGTCCTCGAGGCTGACGTTTTCCAACTCGGCCTCTGCGGCAGCAAGCCGGTTGCGCTCCGCATTGGCCCGAGCACTGAGAGCGCCGCCCTGCAGGAAATCGGACTGGATGCCGAGGTTGAGCCCGACCGGTAGCTCGCCGGTTCCCAGCTCGCCCCGCACCACCGGATTAAGCACCACCCGTGGGATACGCGCGTTCTCAGCCTGTTCCAGTACAAGCTTGGCACGCCCCATCTCCAGTCGCGCCATAAGCAGTTCATCGGTTTCGCCGCGCACCTTGCAGCTTGGAGGGGATATCCGGACGTGGCCGCCCCGCGACTGGCCACTCAGCAGGATCAAACGGTCCCGGGCCTCGGCCAGCGCCAACTCCGTGTCATTGACCAGGAACGCTGCGGACTGCAGGCGTTTTTGGGCTTCCAGGGCGTCGGTGGTCGATACCGCCCCCCTCTCGACACGGGCCGCCACAAGGGCCTCCAGCTCGCTCAGGGCATTGAGCTGTCGCCTGTAAATATCAAGCAGTTCACTTTGCCTCTGCACGTCATCATAGGCTTCCAGAAGCTCAAGCAGGGCATCGTCCACTGCTTTCTGGAAAGCGATGTAACGGATCTGCAGGTCGAAATCCGCCACCTTGATCGCGCGTTGGCTGTTACCGCCATCGAACAGCAGCTGCGAACCTGTCAGCTCAACGGCCGGGTCGCCGCTTCCAGCGTCACCCGTACCGGCCCCCAGGAAAAGGCTCAACTCAGGAAACAGCGCCGCGCGCTGTACCCGGACCTCATCGGCGCTGGCCGATATCTGGCTTGCCGCTTCGCGCACGGTGGGGCTTCGCAGCAGGCCGTTTCGGGCCACACTCTCCACATCACCCTCACCGGACGGGGTTAACGTAGTGAGTTCTTCGGCACTCTCGATAACCGCTGCCTCGAACCCATCCGGTTCGGGCAACCCGGCGCAACCCGCAAGCAGGATACAGGTGACCAGCGCGACGCTTCCGGGCCAACGACGTCTTTCCAGGGGTAATTGGCCGCGGATCATTGCGGCGGTTCAAGGACCAGGTCAGCGCATTGGGGGCGACGCCAGACCGCACTCGCCACCTTATCCTGGTCGTCGAAGAACACGCGATACTGGCAGATCAGCCGGTCCTGCCGGGTCAGTGGCAGGGACAGGTGGTACTCGAAAGAGCCGTCATCATGCTCCACCGCAGCGGGGCCCAGCGCCCCCTGAAGCGCGTCCTGGGACTGGCCAATGGCGATACGGCGCACCTGGGCGATATCACGCTGGACGCCCTCCCGGGCATAGCGTGCATCCATATCGGCATAGTCCCGCTCAACGGACGAGAACCCCACCTCAGGATCCACCCGGTTGAGTCTGTCATCATTCTGCGCCTCGGCGGTGGCAAACGGCACAAGGACCAGAAGGAGCATTACCAGGGGGACACAGCGCCCGCCAAACCATCGTGTCATATCAGGAACCTCTTTTCGGCATGAAAAATCGCATGGGGAAGTGCCGGACAGACGCACCATGCGCTATGGGATCATCGCTCACGCAGTGCCTCCTGCGCCCGGTTGAACGGCTTGACCAGGTATTGCCAGACGGTTTTTTCGCCGGTCCGGATGTCGACCGTCGAGATCATGCCGGGAACAATCGGAAACCGGGTTCCGGCCTTATTGACCAGGTACTCCTCGCGAGTCCGGATATACACCCGGTAATAAACCTGCTCGGGGTTCACCTCATCGCGCACCGTGTTGGGCGAAATCGTCACCACCTCGCCGGACAGGCCGCCGAAAATCGCGTAGTCATAGGCCGACACCTTGACCTGCGCTTCCTGCCCCGGGTGGATGTAGGCGATATCCCGGGGCGAAATGCGTGCTTCAATCAGCAACTGGTCGTCCATCGGCACAATGGTCATGAGTTGTCCGCCGGGCGGCACCACACCACCGATGGTCGTCACGGCAATGTCCTTGACGATGCCCCGCATCGGCGCATGGAACACCAGGCGTTCAAGCTGTTCCGAGCGACCGCGCATGACCGAGGCCTGCACCTCGGCCTCGGCGTTAACCTTCTGCAACTCCTCCCTGGCCTGAACCTGTGAATCCGCACGCAGGCGGGCGATTTCCAGCCTTGTCTGGGCCGCTTCCCGTCGCAGGCGGATGACCTCAACCCGACTGGCCGCGCCGCTGCTTTGCAGACTCTCGGCAATGTCCAGTTCCTGCCGGGCGAGCTCAAGGCCTTCGGTCAATCCCGCCAGCGCCTCGCGCTGACTGGTGCGACGCGACTGGAACAGCGCCTGTTCATTGGCCCGCAACTGGGCGAACTCAGCACCGGACAGCTCATCGGGGAAGGTCACCGTCTCACGATCCGCCAGCTCGGCCCGCAGCCGTGCCGCCGCGGCGATGGCGGCATGATATTTCGCCGCCGCCTCTCCAACGCTGGAGGCGGTGCGTGTGGGATCCAGCCGCGCGATGACCTCGCCCTGCTCCACCAGATCGCCTTCCCTGACGGAAATCGAAGCAACGATGCCGCCTTCCAGTGACTGGATCACCTGTTCCCGGGAGCTGGGCACCACTGTGCCCTGCCCGCTGGACACCTCCACCAGGGGGAAAAACCACGCCCAACCGAGAAACAGCGCCAGCATCGTAACCACCAGCCAGACCAGGCGGCGCTCGGGCTTTGCGGTCGCGCGCACCTCCATCGCCAGCGAAGTACTCATGCCACCGCCTTTGCAGAGCGCAGTTGTGCCAACACCTGGTCTTTCGGCCCATCCATGGCAATTGCGCCATTGCTGACCACAATCAGTCGGTCCACGAGCTTCAGCACTTCCGGGCGATGGGTCGCAACGATGACGGACACATTGCGTCCGAGGCGCCCGAGCACGTCAATCACCGCAGCTTCGGACACCTCGTCCAGGGAAGCGGTGGGTTCGTCAAGCAGCAATACATTCGGGTTGCGCAGCAGCAACCGGGCCAGAAGCAGCCCCTGTTTCTGGCCACCCGACAGCCCCAGCCCGCCTTCCAGCACCATGTGGTCCAGCCCCTCGGGCAGCCGGTGGACAAAGTCCACCAGCCCCATCTGGCCAAGCGTTTCCAGGATGGCCTCGTCCGTCGCCCTGGGTGCGCCGAGGGTCAGGTTCTCTCGCAGGGTACCGTGGAACAGCCGCGCATCCTGCCCCATCAGGCCGATATCGCGCCGGAGGTCGGTCGGGTCGATCAGCCCCATCACCACTTCGTCAACGCGAACCTCTCCTGCCAACGGTTCCAGCAGACCGGCCAAACCGGCCAACAACGTGGACTTGCCCGCCCCGTTGCGCCCGATAATGGCGATACGCTCGCCCCGGTTGATAGCCATCTGCCCGACTTTCAGCACCGGGGCCTGGGAATCATGACCGAACACGGCACCTTTAAGCCGAACGTCGCCGTGGATTACTGGCTTGTGAATACGCTGTTCCTGCGGCGCCGTATCCACCGGCAGGGCCATCAGGCCATCCAGCGCCTCCCGTGCGACCCGGGCCTGCTGCCAGCGGTTCAGGATCTGGGTGACCGAGGCCAGCGGCGCCAGCATCCGCGAGGACAATATCGACGCGGCGACGAGCACGCCCGTGCTCATGTCCCCCGCCATCACCATGGGCGCCCCGAAGAAGACCACCAGGGCAAAGACCCCGCCCTGCACCGTCTGGGCCCAGGAGGAGAGCCGGTTCATCAGGTCGCGCAGTTCCATCGATGATCCGGCGGTGGTTTCGTTGTAATGGTTCCACAGGTTCTGGAACCGCGTCTCGGCCTGCAGGGATTTGATATCGTCCAGGCCCTGGATCGCCTCAACCAGCATCGCGCTGCGCAACGCGCTTTCACGGGTGTTCGCCTCGGCCAGTTGGCGCAGGCGCTTCTGCGCCAGCAGGCCGGGCACAATCAGCAGGCCCACTGCCGCCAGCGGAATCCAGACCAGCGAGCCGGCGATGTAGAAGAACAGCACGCAGAACAACAGGAAGAACGGCAGATCGGCAATCGCCGCCACCGTGCTGGAGGTCAACATCTCGCGCACATGTTCCAGCTCGCGTATCTGTGAGATGAAGGTGCCGGTTGAGCGCGGGCGGACGGTGTTGCGGACCCGGAGGGCGTGACCGAACACCCGGTCGGAAATACGCAGGTCCGCCGCCTTTCCCGCCATATCGGCAATCCGGCCACGGGCGACTCGCATCATCAAGCCAAAGAAGGTGGCGACCATGACGCCGATAAACAGTACCCAGAGCGTGTTCATCGACTGCGCTGGGATCACCCGGTCATAGACCTGCATGGAAAAGATCACGCCCGCCAGTGCCAACACGTTGGTCACCAGCGATGCCACGGTAACGGCGCGATAGGGCGCCATGTCGGCCAGGGCGATGCTGCGCAGCCAGTCCGGTCGCCAGGGTGCAATATAGTCATCCACCCGGCGGTCGGCCCGGTTGGCAAGTGGGCGCAGCACAAACAGGCGGCGAGTCCGCCCGCTCAGTTCCTCCCGCGCGAAGGGGGTTTCCAGCCCCTCATCACCCGCCAGGACGACACCGAAGCCATCGGCGGTTTCGCGCTCGACAATCCCGATCTCACCACTATCGAACTCGGCCACGAGCGGCAGGCGAAGGCCCGTCACATCATTCGGCATTACACCGGTTTCGCGGATGGAAAGCCCGGCGGAACGCGCCAACGTGGCGAGCTGATCCCCCTCGGCGGACCAGGCCAGGTCGAGCCGGACCCGTTCGGGGGAAACGGCGATGCGGTAATACGAAGCCACCCGCAATACCACATCCTGCCAGTCCCGGTGGTCGGTCGCGGCGCCCGTGCCGAACGCGCCTGTCTCTGTTTCCACCGCTCTAGACATCGTAGAGTACGCCGGACTGGAGCTCGTCTTCCAGCGTCGACCCAGGCATCGGCCTGCCCGGATCGGAGGTGCTGGCATCATCGGTCGGAGCCGCACCACCGGCATCCTCTTCCGGCAGCCCCGCCGTCAGATCCTCACCGCCCGACTCGGAGGACAACACCTCGTCCATTGTAATCACCGTCTCGGCTTCGGGTTCGTCCGCCTCCGGCGCCTCTTGAGTATCGAGTGAGGCCAGACCGAAACTTTCCATACCGCCGGAGGACATCACCATGGACGATGCGGCGAACCCACCAGCCGACGGTGTAACCGCCACGTCCTCGACCGTCAGCGTGACGTCGCCCCCGCCGGAGGTGGTGCCGGTGTAGGTACCGTCGCCGTTGTCACTCCAGTCCCCGGAAAGCGACACGTCGTCCTCTCCCGATCCGCGGATCGTCAGGAGGCTGTCGTCATCGGTCATGGCCTCGACCTGCTCCGGGGTCAGGTCAGTGATCGAGTTGCCTCCGTCGATTCCCAGGTCAAGGGTTTCAATATTGCTCAGTTGCGTGGCCAGCTCGTCGCCAGTCAGGCTTTCACCCTCGCGGAATTCAACGGTATCCGAACCGTCGAGCCCGTCGATGGTTTCTCCGGTCCAGATCAGGTTGTCGTCACCAGTGGTGGGCAGTTGTTCACCGAGGTTGATCGTCGCGGCGCCCGTCACATCGCCTGACACGTCGCTTCCATCCACCGTTCGCGCCGTTACGTTGACCTGCAGACCCGAGGTACCGCCGTCCATGTCGGTCAGGGCGCCGGCCGCCTGACGAAAGCCCAGGCCGTCCAGATCGGACTGGCTCAGTCCGGTCAGGGTGTAGGTGTCGGTTCCCGCCTCGTAGCTAACCCCAGAGGTCAGGATCTCCGTGCCGACATAGAACGAGGCGTGCTCGCCCAGCCCCTGGAGCTCCAGCGTCGTCGTTTCGACACTGCCATCCGGCGCCGCCGTTACCGAGGCGTCCTCAGAATCGGCCATGGACGCATTCAGGTTCAGCGATACGATGTCACCTTCCGTACCGAAGGAGTTGGTGGGTGACAGTTCGATATCGTTGGCGACCGGGTTCACCGCTACATTGCCAACCTCGAAACTCTCGACGAGCGATTCCGACAGAGCGGTTTCCCCCGAGGTCACGGTCAGGGACAGATCCTCCAGCGTTCCGCTCCAGTTTTTCGGCGGCAGGATACCGATGTAGTTCGGCAGGCTCCCTTCGGACAGCACCCAGGTGTTGGTGCCGTCGAGACCACCGGCGTTGGTCGTCATCTCGGCCAGGGTGGCATCGCTTTCACTGGGCCCGGTATAGAGCAGGAAGCCCTCCGGCAGATTCGAGAGCAATACTGTAGCAATTTCCTCGGAGCCGTCAGCGTCGTTCAGGGTCAGGTCCAGATCCAGCTCGGTCAGGGACTCCTTGTCCGAGTTCGCCGCTTCGCTCCCGCTGGTGGGATCGGACGACAGGGAGGCGCCCTCGTTGACGATGGCAATCGGCAAGGTGGCCGTGCCCTCCGACGTTGTCGCGGTGGCACCGGTTTCCCGGTTGCGCACCCAGGCATCCACCGTAATCTCGCCCTCGGACATGGTATCGGGGGTGAAAACCAGCCCCTCCAGCGGCTCACCCATGGTGACACCGTCGATGACGAAGTAGTCCCCATCGGCGATACCATCAACGCCGGTGACCGACTCGGCCGTGTAGGTCACGCCATCCAGTGTCAGCGTGCCCTCACCCAGCCCGTTGGTGCCGTCGATCTGCAGATAGAGCTCGCCGCCCTCAACGGTTCCGTGTTCGCCGTCCTCCGGATTGGTTACTGTCACCGTGAGCGGGATATCACTGTCCGCTTCCGTTCGTTCACCGTCGGTGGTGATTGAGATTCCCGCCTCGTCGGTCACCGGGTCCACCGGAATCGTCGGCGCGATTGTCTGTTCCTCCGAACGCCCACCGGCAACCGCCGAAGTCAGCGTGGCGTTGAACGAGAGCTCGTCCGCAGCGTTGTTGTCGTTCGCGTTATCCGCAGGCTCAATAACGATGCTGTCCATCAGGCCGTCAAGCCTGGCCTGCACGGTGGCGGGATCATCGCCCGGATCGGTCGTCACCGAGGCCGTCCAGACCTCCTGCCCATCCACCGTGGTGCGCACCATTCCGGTTACCTCGGTGCCGGCGGGCAGATCGGTGAGCGAGACCGTCAGGATGTTGGATTCCGTCCCCTGTGCCGTGACCTGTGCATCGAGCATGTCCGACAACAGGAAGCTTGTGTCCTCCGTGGCGGTGGCCTCGTTGTACTCCCAGGTATCAATGGTGGGCGGGGCAGTGGAGTCGCCGGAACCTTCGAAATCCGCCGTCAGGTTCCAACCAAGACTGTCGGCCAGGACCTCGGTCCCGGCCCCCGGCTCATTGCCGCGGTCCTGGGTCTGCACGGTCACAGTGATCGGCGCATCGGCAATGCCCGCCGCCTCATCGCCCACGGTGAAGGTCACGGGCACCACCAGACCGCCCGCGTCATTCACTGGCAATGCGTCGGTCTCGTCGTAGATCAGGAGCCAGCTTCCGCCAGCGGTCATCTCGCCGCCCTCGACGGTCACGCCATCAGGCACGCCGTCGATGAGCACGCGAATCAGGTGCTCGCTGCCGTCGCTGTCGGGCGTGGAGACATTCAGGTCGAGGGTCACCGGCTCTCCAGCGCTGGTCACCGTGACGTCGTTGCCGGACACGGATCCTGAGCCGCTACCCAGCGTGATATCGTCAATCGCCAGTTCCGGCTGATCGGTCACCGCTGTCGCGTCCAGGTCGAAATGCCCGTTCTGCCAATCGCTGGTCACGTCCGCAAGACCGTCATTCCCCGGATCGGTGATCCGGTAGATCAGATCAAAGCCACCCAGGTCCCCGTCGAGATGCTCGCTGCCCTGGGCCGTCAGGTTGCCCGCCTGCGCAGCGGTCAGCTCGTAATAGTCAACGCCGCCCACATTGATGATATCCAGGCCGGCATCCGCCAGGGCATCGCTCCCGAGATAGAGCGTGAAATCCGCACCCACGGTATCGGACACCCTGATGCCGACAGCCTCGAGCGCCTCATCGGTGTCGCCGTCCTGATGAACGATACCCAGATTGATGGGTTGCTGCACATCCTCATCCAGTCCAGCCCCGGTGGTGATATCCGCTTCGGGCGAGGGTGTCACCGTGAAGCTGACCGTCTGCTCGGTGCCAGTCAGCGAGTCACCGTCACTCTCCGTGGTCACCGGAACCGCACGGAACGACACTTCGCCATTGAAGTTGTCCGGCACCGTGATCTCGGCCGTGGCAAGCTGCGCTTCGTTCAGGACCCAGACCCGGTCCTCGCCAACCGCGGTGCCCAGCGAGGTGCCCTGTGTCAGGTCAAACCCTTCCGGCAGATCCGATATCCGAACCGTCAGGGTTTCGGAGCCATCGTTGTCCTGCCGGTCCACGGAAAACAGGTCGGCCAGCAGAACGCTGTCCGAGCCGCTGTCCAGGTCGTTCTCCACATAGTCCTGCGGCGTCACGGAAACATCCGCCTCATCGGCAATGCCCCGGATCTCCACATCCATGTCCAGGCTGATCGGGTCCGAGGTGTCCGTGTAGGTTGTCCCGTCGGCATCCAGCTCATCGACGGACTGGGCCGTGACATTCAGCGTGAGGTCGTCATTACTGTGCTCCGGCGGTCGCAACGTGAGCGGGGCCGAGGAATCGAACTCCTCGATGGTGACACTGCCCCCCGTCACGGTCAGCGGATTGCCATCATAGGTCAGCACCGACCCATCCGGGATATTGGCAATGGTGACGGTGAAAACCTCGGACGGGTCAGAGCTGGTCGGCCGGATATTCAGCGGAATGTCCTCGTCCTCGTCGCCCTGCGTCCGCGCGGCGAGTGACAGGGTCACCTCGTCGGCCACGGGGGTAATGACAACGTTGGTCAGGGTCGCCTCGCCGCTGACTGCCTCGGCCGTGTTCGCCCCGCCGTCATCGTCTTTATCAACGGTATAAGCCTGCACCTTGATGTCGAACTGACCCGAGAAATTGTCGGCGGCACGGAATTCCAGCGTATCCAACGCGCTCACGGGCACATCAACCGGCGTACCGTTGTAGACGGCCTCCATCTGCACGCCGTCCTCCATCCAGCGGAACGTCGACCCGGTGGCATCGGACAGGCCACCATCACCGGCGATCAGCTCGGGCGTGAGTCGTGCGAAGGTTTCTTCGCCATTATCCTGGTTGAGCCAGCCGGCGCTCAGGTCAAAGCCGTCACTGTTCAGGTTGAACCACTGGTCTTCCTGTGCCGAGCTGGAGTAGGAAAAATCCGGCGCCATGGTCAGGTCGTCGTCGGAGTCGCCGTCGGTATCGGTCCCGACTTCCTCGGCCACCGGGTTCACCGTTATGGTCAGGTCGTGTTCCCTTTCCAGGGCGGTATCCGTCTCGGTCGACCCGTTGACAGAACTTTCATCCTCGCTCGACACCCGGAGCGTGATGGTCGCGTCGCTGCTGTCATGGGCGGGCGGGGTGATGGTGAAGCCGTCCAGGTATTCTTCACGCTCCGCTTCGGTCCCGCCCGTAAAGGTGATCGTATAGGTGCCCCCGGAAAGCCCGGCGGACGCACCCGCCGAGGCGCCGTTTGATACCGTTGAGTCCGCCACTTCCCAGCCTGCGGGGACCTCGAAGGACACCTCGGTGATCACTTCACTGCCACCGGCGCCGGCATCGGTACTGCCATCGGTCAGACGGACGCCCGAGAGGAAGGCGATAGCGCTGTCCTCGTCCCCTTCGGCGTCATCGACCTGCACGTCATCGGCCACTGGCGTGACATGCAGGTTGAGTGTGACGCTGTTGTCACTTTCATCCGCCTCGGCAACGCCGTCGGCTGGCCCCGGCACCTCCCCGCCGTCCCAGTAGCCGTCCGCATCCCGGTCCTGGGCATTGAGCGTTACCGTGATGCCTTCAAGGTCACCGCTGAAATCGTCCGCGCCGCCGATGTTGATGGCGGGCAGGCCTGCGGTATCGCCGCTCAGACCAGGGGCCGCCACGGTCACGTCATCGCCGCTGGCAATCGTAGACCCGTTGACGACGATATCGGCCCCGGTGGTGTTGGTGATGGTGATCGAGCGCACCTCACTGCCGTCCAGATCGGCGAAGCTGGTCGAGAGCATCGCAGACAAGTCGACCGTGGTGTCTTCCTTGAGGGTCACATCGGCTTCGGTGTTACCGCCATCGCCGCCATAGCTGATGTCATCGGCGTTATCCACGGCGCTGTCATAGACCGAGCTGTCGAAGACCAGCGCCGCCGGATCGGTCACCGCCTGGACATGGACCGTGACACTGTCGCTGCTGGTGGCCCCACCCACCCCGGGCAGGACCGCGCCGCTACCGTCGACCTCATAGCTGGTGACCGTGTAGTTCACCTCGAAATTCTCCGAGGCGTGCTCCGGCGGCAGCACCTCAAGCGCCTCGAACTCGGCGCTGGTCATGGTCAGGTCCGCGCTGGGGCCCGTCACCGTCAGCCCCGGATCGCTCAGTGCAATGGTCACGCTGCCGCTGGCGTCGACCGTTGTGGTGCCAAACGCCCCCTGAAGTACCGCCCCTTCGGGAAGACCCGAGAGGGTGATCTCGCCAATCCGTTCGGGGGTGGCGTTGTTGCCGGTACCCCCGCCGTCATCGGTGATGGTCGGCGCCTTCAACCCCAGGGCCACCGGCGTGTCTTCAAGCGTATTGATATTGCTGGCATCGACGGACACCCCCGGGGCATCCGCCACCGGAGCAACATTCGCCGTGACGGTCGTGGTGGCGTTCGTGCCGTCATCACTCGTAATGACCTCGAACGTCTCCGTGCCGCTGTAGTCCGTGTCGGGCACGTAGGTCAGCTCGCCATCCGCGCTGATGGTCACGGTGCCATGTCCGGTCTTGTATTCCATGCCGCCGCCAGGCGTCGACGTGCCGGTCAGGGGGGTGCCGCCCTGCGTCAGACTGGTGTTGTCCGATGTCGCGTCTGCCGAAATGTTGAAGGAGAAGCCGCTGCTGTCTTCGTCGATGTCCCGCTCGATTTCCGCCAGCGGCGCGTTATCCACCACTTCGACGATGAAACCGGCCGTGTCAGTGTCGCCATCGCTGTCGGTGACCTCGACACCGAAGGCCAGATCCTGACTCTCCGCACCGTTATGGTCGATCGCCTGCAGCAACTCGAAGGTATACCCGGCCGAGGCCGATGTCGGATCGGTCAGTGTGACAACGAAGACGGCCTCAGTCCCCGCGCCCTTGTAGGCGGTCAGGCTGTGCCCGTCGGCGGACAGTTCATAGCGCAGATCCTCGCCGCCGGACTGGAGCCCGGCGGGCGCGCTGTCGGTGGTCAGCGTCACATCGACACTGTCCTGCCCAGACGTCAGATCGAGCGATCCGCTTACCTCACGCTGGGCAGGGTCGGGATTACTCCCGGTCGGCAGATGTTCTTCGTCGATGATGGCATCGTCCGGCGCGCCGAGTTCGGGGACCGAATCGGTCACGGTGACGGGTTGCGTTGCCGATTCCGCGGACACATCACCGTCGCCGTCGATGGTGGTGTAGCTGAAGTCGTCGCTCAGTTCGGTATCGTTGTCCGGCCTGGCGTGATCCGCGCTTGCCAGCGGCGTGTAGGACCAGGTGCCATCGCTGCCAACGGTCAGCTCACCATACTGTGTCTCGACCGTCTCGGAACCACCATCGGGGATAACCGCTGAAGCGCTTGTACCAGACCTGTCGGTATAGGTGATCTCATGGACCCGACCACCATCGGCCCCGAGTGTGTCGTTGGCCAGCAGGTTCGCCCCGCCAACGGTCGAGCCTCCCTCGGTAACCGACATCGGCGCGTCATCCACCGGCGCTGCCACATCATCAACAACGGCGGCAGTGAGTTCGCCCACCCGGATATCACCATCGGCTTCAACCGCGGCCACCTGGATCGTCTCGCGGACGATGTCATTGAGCGCGCTGTCGCTGTGGTCTTCCGTGTCACCGTCCAGCGTGTAGGTGTAGCTGACGGTGCCGGTTGCGTCATCAAAGCCGGTGATGGAGAGCGTGCCGTACTGGGTGGACACGTCCACCGGTATGGAGGAGGCATTCTGGAGCTGGGCGAGTGTTATTGTGTCCCCGCCGCTCAGTGCGCCGCCGGTAACCGTACCGCCAATCACGAGTTCGGAAAGATCTGACACATCTTCCAGCACAAAGGTCGAGTTGGCCGTATCCGTGCCGCTTCCCGCGTCCGAGCCATCCGCCAGGGCGGATTCGAAGACCTCGATATCCTGGGACTCGCCCGCCACCTCGTTGGTAACGGTAAGCCCGGTCACGGTGCGGTCGGCACTGTTGGGGTTGCCATATTCATCCACCGCCTGGGCCAAAATTTCGGTATCTTCCGTCCCCAATGGGTCAGGCAGCGTCACGCTCCAGGTGCCGTCGGACTGGACCGTTGTGGAATAGGTCTCACCATCGACATCAAGCGTGATGGCTGCGTCGGGTTCGCCGGTGCCGGTCACCGTCGGCGCTTCGCCCTCAACGACCAGCACCGGGTCGATGGCCACCGGGGTGACGGTGTCCTTGAGGATCGTGTCGGTGGTCGTGGCCGGGTTGCCCTCCGCATCCTCCACGTCGGCGGTCACGGTCAGTGTGCCGTCATCCAGCCCGCTGAGATCAGCCGTCACCGAATAGGAGCCGTCGGGCTGCACGGTGATACCCGCCGCCGGGACGTTCACACTGTTGGTGCCGTCGGAGACCGTCAGTGACGTCACGGTTCCGCCCACCGCCGCCTGGCCGGTGATGGACACCTGGCCCAGGTCGTCCACCGAGGAGAGCACGTTGTCCGGCACATCGGCGCCAGCCGGGCTGGCGTCGTCACTGATGGTCACGCCGGCGATGTCGATAACCCAGTCTGCTGTCGCGGTGGCGTTGCCCGCGCTGCTGCCGTCGTCGACCGTATAGGGCAGCACAAGCTGATCCGGCGCATTGGGCCCGGGCACAAAGGTCAGTTCCCCATTGCCATTGAGCGAGACTGTTCCGCGGTCGCCACTCAGGGTGATGCTGCCGCCCGGGGCGATGGCCTGACCATCCACCTGGGTCACCTTCAACGTGGCGTCTTCCCCTGCGTCGGCGTCCGTGTCGTTGGCCAGAACGTCCAGCACCGCGCTATCGCCCGGAGCTATCAGCGAGACGTCGTCTTCCGGTTCGGGCCGGTCGTTGGTTCCATTGATCGTGACCTCTACGGTTACGGTGTCGCTCTCGCCCTGCGAATCCTCGACCGTCACCTGGTACTGCTGGGTCAGCACCTCACCTTCGCCCAGCGCGTCCAGATCGGCATCATTGGCGGTAAAGCTCCACTCGAGCTCCCCGGTTTCGGGGTCGATGGTGCCGGGAGTGAAGGTGCCGATATAGCCTGTGCCCTGCGGGGTCGCGGCCACTGTGTGGGTGTCGGCAGCGTCCAGGCCGGTCACCTGCATCGTCCCGGTCTGACTATGTTCAAGCGTGTTCTCGTCGGCATCGCCATCGGTCAGTTCCGTGACCGTGGCCGTGGTGTCCGAACCGGCCGAGATATCCGGGGTGTCGTTGCTGCCGGTGATGGTGACACTCACCACCTGCTCGTCGTAGCCGCCATCGTTGTCGGTGACCCGTACGGTGATCTCGTCGGTCAGGGTCTCGCCCTCGGCCAGGGCCTGGACACGGGCATCGTCGTTGTCGAGGATGTAGGTCCACTCGCCGGTGCTGCTATCGACCGTCAGCTCGCCATACTCCCCCGTATTGCCTTCGACGCTCCAGCCGTGGGTGTTGCTGGTGTCGATATCGTCCACCGCCAACTGGCCGCTGGTGGTCAGGGTACCGTCTTCCTCTACATCCCCCGTGGCCTCGCCGGAGATTTCGGGCAGGTCGTTGGTGCCGGTGATGGTCACCGTGATCGTGCTGGTGTCAGTGCCGTCGGCGGACATCACGGTCCAGCGTTCAGTGATCGTCTCGCCCAGGGCAAGCGACTGCACCTCGGCCAAGGAATTGTCGACACGGTAGCTCCAGCTGCCATCGCTCTCGATGCTCAGATTGCCCAGAGCCGGGCCTCCATGGCTGCCGCTGTCAAAGGCGAGGCTGCCGGTATCAACCCGGTTTTCCCCGGCATCGACATCGTCAACCGCAACCTGACCGCCCGTGCCCAGCAGGCCAGCCTCCACATCGGTGTCCTCGGTCACCTGGCCACTGTCGTCCGGGACCACCGCCGCATCGTTGGTGCCCGTGACGGTCACAACGATGGTTTCATTGGCCGTGCCGTCAACGCTGGACACCGCCAGTTCGTCGGTCACGGTCTCGCCGTCGGTCAGGGCCTGGGTTGCCGCGCGTCCGTCGTCCAGTGTGTAGGTCCACGCCCCGGTCACCGAGTCAAAGGTGAACGTGCCGTAGGTGCCCTCAAGATTCGACGGGGTCTCGAAGACGGCCTCGCCCTCGTCCTCGTCCGACACCGCGAGCGTGCCGCTGGCGCTCGGGCTTCCCGGCGTACCGTTATCAACACCGCCGGCCTCGAGTGCGGCACCCTCCGCTTCTCCGGTGATCGTCGCCGGTTCGTTTCCCGGGGTAACCATGATGGGGACCGTCACGATATCGGTGCCGCCGTTGCCATCGTCCACCGTCACCTCGAAGCTGTCGGGGCCGTGGTAATCCTCATTCGGGGTGTATTCGTAGCTGCCGTCCGGATTGACCGTCACTGTGCCGTGCTCGGGATCGCCGGTCAGTTCAAAGGTCAGTTGATCGCCATCGGGATCCGATCCCCTCACCGTGCCCTCGATCGGTGTATCGCCCGGCGTTGTCACCGGGTCGGCGGAGCCCGCGGGCGCAACGTTGGACGGCGTATCGGATGAAGAGCCGGAACCGCCCCCTGCCAGGGCCGCACCACCAGCCAACAGCCCCAGACCCGCCAGTGGTTCCCAGTAAAACGGGGCGGCGGCGTCATCGTCGTTAATTTCGGCAATATCGAATCCGTTCCAGACGTCACCGTACTGTGCCCACCAGGTGACGCCATCACCATCCTCAAACACGAGGTCATTGCGACCGTCTGCGGTCTCCACGAAAAAGTTCTCAATGACAAAGACCGTGCCGTCCTTGAGGACCAGCACCAGGTCACTCCCGTCACGCTCGAATCGGGTAACCTGTTCCGGCCCGATCTGTAACTGAACCACACCCGGTGCCTCCAGGGTGACGCGATTCCCGTCAAAACTCTGGGAAGACCCATTCCCGGCCTTGGGAAACACCGCTGACTTCATGTTTGACTCCTGTTTAGTTCCCTGGCCCTGTCACTCCAGGCTCCAACCAACGCGGTTTCTCGTCAGTCCAAGCATAAAGCTCTTCACCCGCGATAGAAGTCACAGCAAACCCCGTAACCGTCACACCCCCGGAAATACTGGGCCGGAAACCACCGATACACCTTGATGTGACAGCTGTCGCCGCCATAGAATTGAGCGGTTTTCCCGCGTGAAGGACCCGCGTCAAGCGCATGGTCACTGTAAGGGAGTGTTTGGCGGTGATTGATTTCGGGCGCACAGGCCTCCCTCCAACGGTTGTCCCACTCATCAGGAGGCCATGGCGACTGCCACACGGAATCGGTGTGGCTGACACTCAATCGGATGTATCACGACTATGGACAGTAACGTTTCTGGCAAAGACCACGCCCTGATCAGGGATGAACTGGACAAGATCCTCCATTCCAAACCCTTTGCCCAGGCTCCTGCCGTTCGGGCCTTTCTTGAATTTGTTGTCACCGAAACGATGGCCGGGCGCGGTGACCAGATCAATGCCTACACCATCGCATCGGAAGTTTTTGACCGGGGCGCCCAGTTTGATCCGTCCAGCGATACCATCGTGCGGACAACCGCGGGTCGGATCAGAAAAGGGCTTCAGGCCTACTACAGCGACTGCGGGCAGGACGCCCGGGTTGTCATCAGCTTGCCGAAGGGAAGGTACGTGCCCTCATTCGAGTTCCGGGACCTGCCTGCGCCACCGCAACCGGACTCATCCAGCGAAGTATCCGTTAGTCGATCACCACGTTCGCGCCCAGTCCTGCTAGCGGTCGCCTGTCTGTTGGCAGTGGTCGCTACTGGCCTGTCGGCGCTTTTCTGGTGGCAGAGCGAACCGGAATCCCTGCCTACCGACATCGTTATCGACGTGCACCCGGTTCAGCTCCTCAACCAGGAAGACCAAGCACTGGCCCGGGCCATTGATAGCCGTCTTGCCCCCTCTCTGTCGCACATCGGGCTGGCGCGGATCACCCCTCCTGCGGCACTGCCGGGCAAAACAGCGGGAGAACCCACCGAAAAGACGGACAATTTCAACAACATCGCGTTTACCTTGCAGCCAACGCTCACAACTGGCCCGAACCCCGAGCTGCTCTGGCAGTTGATCGATAATGAAACCGGCTATTTGTTGTGGGCCGCCAAAGAACGACTATCAGGAACCGACTCCGCCTCAATCAGCAGAGCTGTTAACAAGGTTTCGTTCCAGGTTCTTGGCGAAGGCGGCGCAGTACCCTTGACGCTGGACCGATACCACAGTGATACCTTCTCGAAACAGACCTGCCTGTCACGGGCACAACTGATGCGAGCGGTGGAGAGGGCCAGCGTATACCCTGACATGCGCGAATGCCTCGAACGTATTGTCACCCAGTTCCCAACCGATGCCTCGGCCTGGGCCGTCCTGAGTACCTTCTACACGGTGAGGACACGCTACTACGCCTTCGGCGGACCTGAAGAGCGGGCAGAGCTCATCAGACTCGCCGACCATGCCGCTGCAAACGCCGAGGAGTTCGCCCCCCACGCCTACCTCACCAAGGTCGCGCTGATGCACCTGGCGCTTCGCCAACGGAAGATCGAGGAGTTCGACCAGCTTCAAAGGCAGATCAGGACCCGCTATCCGGGGGACATCTATCTCAAACTGCGTATTGCCAGCCGTATCGCCAGATTGGGCCGCGGTTGGGAGGCACTGGAAATATACGATGAGGCGCGGGAAGACTGGGGCATTAACCTCCGGTCAAGAGCGGCCGAACTCGCCCTGGCCTACTTTGTCGAAGGCGAATACGAGCGTGCCTATCAGGAAATCGTACGAACAGGCTCCCGGCAACGCTACGTGTTGACGCTCAAAGTTGCCATCTTTGGAAAGATGGGCATGGTGGAAGAGGCCCAGCCGGTCATTGATGAACTTGTGGAGAACAACCCCGACATCAGGGAAACCTATTACCCGTGGCTTGCCGAACTCAGTTGGGAGCATCCTCTGCTGCTCGATATTGCCGACGGTCTTGCCAGGGCGGGCCTTATTGTAAACATCGAGGAAACCAGCGAATCTCCCAACATCGTAGATACCTGATAGCG
Organism: Marinobacter shunpengi; assembly: GCF_045449715.1. Lineage (NCBI taxonomy): Bacteria > Pseudomonadati > Pseudomonadota > Gammaproteobacteria > Pseudomonadales > Marinobacteraceae > Marinobacter > Marinobacter shunpengi. The sequence continues at coordinate 86,303 of NZ_JBJJLA010000008.1, forward strand.
GGACATCACTCCAGGTTCTGCACCTGCTCCCGCATCTGCTCTATGTAGACCTTCATATCCACCGCAATCCGGGTGACATCCGCGTCGATGGACTTGCTGCTGAGGGTATTGGCCTCGCGGTTGAGTTCCTGCATCAGGAAATCCAGCCGTCGGCCAATGGCGTCGTTGCGCTGGAGGGTCTCCGAGACTTCGTTCAGGTGGGCATCCAGCCGGTCCAGTTCCTCGGCCACATCGGATTTCTGGGCCAGCATGACCATCTCCTGGCTGATCCGGTCGGCGTCCAGTTCAATCAAGGCGGCACGGAAACGCTCCCGCAGGGATTCCTCCTGGGCCTTCAACAGTTCCGGCATCCGCTCCCTCACCTGGCTGACCAGTGCGCTCATGGCGGACAGGCGTTCGTCGAATAATGGGCGCAGACGCTCACCTTCCCGTTCGCGCACCTTCACCAGGTCGTCCACGGCACGGCGGAACAGCTCATCCGCCGCAGTCTTGACCGGGCTCAGGTCAGGCTCCTCCCGCTCCAGCACCCCCGGCCAGCGAAGCACGTCGATGGCGCTGATGTGGGCGGGGTTGTCCAGCATTCGATTGACATGATTAATGGCCTCATTGAGTGACCCTGCCAGCCGCTCATTGACCACCAGACCGGTATCGGCGGTATCCGATGCCTGCAGGCGCATGCCGACATCCACCTTGCCGCGCCCCAGGGTCTTGCGGAGATGTTCCCTGAACCCGTTCTCCAGCTCCCGCAAGGCTTCCGGCAACCGGAAGGACGGCTCCAGATAACGGTGGTTCACGGTACGGATCTCGCAGGTCAGCACGCCCCATTCTGCCTGGGCTTCCTGGCGGGCGAAGGCCGTCATGCTTCTGATCATGGTTGCTCCGGGTCGGTCGGTTACATTGGGTAACAGTCTATCAGTTCGGACACCGGAAAATCCTGCTCTTTCCCAGCAGGATTCGATCGCCGCCAGGCAGGTCCCGAAGAGCCGCCCGTGTTATACTCCCTGTCCTTTTCCCCACTACCGGCAGCACATGCCGCTGACCGGCCTCAATCAATTCTCCAGTTTTACAGAAGGACTAGCTATGCGACCGAGCGGACGACAGCCCGACCAGCCCAGAGACGTCAGGCTCACACGCCACTTCACCCGTCACGCGGAGGGTTCCGTGCTGGTGGAATTCGGCGATACCCGGGTCATCTGTACCGCCTCCGTGGAAAACAAGGTCCCCCCTTTCCTGCGCGGCGCCGGCCAGGGCTGGATCACCGCCGAATACGGCATGCTGCCCCGCTCCACCGGCAGCCGCATGGGCCGGGAGGCCGCCCGGGGCAAACAGGGCGGACGCACCGTGGAGATCCAGCGCCTCATTGGTCGCTCCCTGCGGGCCGCGGTGGATCTGGATGCCCTGGGCGAACACACCATTACCATCGACTGCGATGTGATCCAGGCGGATGGCGGCACCCGCACCGCCGCCATCACCGGTGGCTGCGTGGCCCTGGTGGATGCCCTGAACCACCTGGTGAAGGAAGGACGACTGTCGAAGTCCCCCCTCAAGCAGATGGTCGCGGCCCTGTCCGTCGGCGTATACCAGGGCACCCCGGTGGTGGACCTGGATTACCCGGAAGACTCCGAGGCGGAAACCGACATGAACGTGATCATGACCGACCAGGGTGGTTTCATCGAAATCCAGGGTACCGCCGAAGGTGCGCCCTTCGACCAGGAAGAGCTGGACAGCATGCTGACGCTGGCCAAACAGGGCATCAATCAGTTGTTCGACATCCAGAAGTCAGCGCTGGCGGAATAATCCCCCTCTCGCCGGCCGATCATAAAAAAAGCGCGGCGGATAACTCCGGCGCGCTTTTTTTATACCCGACAACTGGTCAGAAACCGATATCGATGTCGTAGTCCATGATCAGTGGGGCATGGTCCGAGAAACGGGCGGACTCGTCGATCCAGCCGTCGCGGATGGTCCTGCGGATGCCCGGTGTCAGCATCTGGTAGTCGGCGCGCAGTCCCACATTCTTGCGCTCGCCACCGTCCCATTCCGGCCACCAGGTGAACTGGTTACTCTGCTTGTTGATCTCGCGGAAGGCGTCAATGGCGCCCAGCTCGTCAAACAGGCGATCAAGGAACGCGCGCTCATGGGGCAGGAAGCCGGACACATCGAGCTGGTGATAGACAGGGCTGGCATCGGTGACATGCTGGGCGGTTTGCAGGTTGGCGCAGAAGATGAACTGGCGCCGCTTTCGGAGCGTCTTCTGCATGTGCATGCCAAACGCATCCATGAACTCGTCCTTGTGATCGAGGACGGTCAGGTCGTTCTCGTCGCCCAGCAGTTCCTCTTCGCGGCCCAGGGCGCAGGGGGCAAGCACGCTGGCCACGCTGACGCGGTCGAAGTCCGCCTGGATAAACCGGCCTTCCCGGTCCGCCTGTTCGCTGGCAAAGCCATACATGATGGCCTTTGGGAAATGGCGCGTATAGATGCCCACGCCACCGTGCTCGTCCAGCTCGCCGTCGATAAAGTAGGCTTCGTACCCCTCGGGAATAAGGTTCCGGTCCTCTATCTCATAGACCCGCATGCGATGGTCCTGAACACAGATTACGTCGGCGTCCTGGTCGGCAATCCAGTCAAAGAAGCCCTTGTCAATCGCCTGTTCCAGGCCACTGACGCTGATTGATACTACACGCATACGTATTCCCTGATTCAGTTTGTGTGTATGATACCGGTTTTATACGTATTTGAAAGAACCAGACCCCGCCAGAAGCCTTGTCATGCACGACTACCAGCGCGATTTCATCGAGTTTGCCATTCACCGGGAAGTGCTCCGTTTCGGTGAGTTCACCCTGAAGTCAGGTCGCACCAGCCCCTACTTCTTCAATGCCGGACTGTTCAACAGCGGCAACGACCTGTTACGGCTGAGCGAGGCCTACGCCGCCGCCCTCACCCGGAGCGGGTTGGATTATGACATTATTTTCGGCCCTGCCTATAAGGGCATTCCCTTGGCCACCACCACCGCCATGGCGTTGGCACGGCAGGGAGATAACCGGCCCTGGGCCTTCAACCGCAAGGAAGCCAAGGACCATGGCGAGGGCGGCAACATTGTCGGCGCGCCGTTGCAGGGCAAGGTGCTGATTATCGACGATGTCATCACCGCCGGCACGGCCATCCGGGAATCCATGGCCATTATCGAGGCGGCGGGCGCCACCCCCGCCGGCGTGCTGATCGCCCTTGACCGCCAGGAACGGGGCCAGGGTAACCTGTCCGCGATTCAGGAGGTGGAACAGAATTACGGCATACCGGTCATAAGCATCATCCGGCTGGATCAGGTCCTGGAGTACATTAAAGGACATCCGGATTTTGCCGGCCATACGGACCGTATTGCCGCCTATCGGGCGGAATACGGCGTGTGAGCCTGCCAGGGCAGTCGGACGTTTTTTCAGGCCTGTGACATAGCCCGGAAATACGCTCCCCATGTCTGGTATGCTCTTGCTGCATACAGATATTGATGTACGCCATTAACCAACAACGGTGTCACCGGTGAGACCGACGAAACTGACAACCTGCCTTCTCGCTGCCACCTGCCTGCTGGTAACCAGCCTGGCCGATGCCAGGATGTACCGCTACAAGGACGACAACGGGCAGATGGTGATCAGCAATACCGTTCCCCAGGAAGCCTCCACCCGCGGCTATGAGATCCTCAACAGCCAGGGCCGGGTGGTCGATCGCGTCGACCCCGCCCCCACGGAAGAGGAGCTGCAACAGCGGGCCGAGGAAGAACGCCGGCAGCAGGAGGCCGCGGAACAGCGGGAGCGGGACAAGGCCCTGCTACGCCGCTACCGGCACCCGGACGACGCGGTTCGCGCCCTCCACCGCAAGATTGATGAGCTGGAAGGTCTGAACCAGCTCAAGCAGGGCAATATTTCGGTGATTGAATCGCAACTGGACTCCGAACAGTCCAAGGCCGCCGACCTGGAACGGTCCGGCCGGGACATCCCTGAATCCACCCTGGACAAGATTGACCGCCTGGAGCAGCAGATCCGGGAGCTGGAAGCAGAGATTAATGCCCAGAACCGGGAAATGGAGAAGATCCGCGAAAGCTACGTGGAGGATATTGAGCGGCTGGAAGTGATCACCGAGCAGGACAGGACGCTGCCCCTGGATCCGGACGCTGCCAGGGAAAGCCGATAACCACTCCCACCCGCAAAAACGAAAGGCCACCGTCACGGTGGCCTTTTTGCATTACACGGTCAGTCGACCGCAATCAGGCACTGGTGGTACTCTTCGTGCCTGCGGAACGGCTCCGGGTACTGCGGCTGCCGGAAGTCGTCTTGCGGGTGCTCCGTGTGGCCCTGGACACTTCCTTGCTGGCCGAATCCGCCGCCCCGGATACGTCCCTGGCCGTGGACTGGGCACCGCGGGACACGCGGTTAGCAGTCTTCTGCGCCTTGTTGGAGACATCACTGGCGGTGGACTTGGCCGTGGATGACACCTCATCCGCCACATCGTCGGCGGCCTGGCTCACGGACCGCGCGGTATCGGCGGTCTCCTTCTCCAGGCGGGCCACCACATCCGCGGCGAAGCTGCCGACCCGATTGTTAAAGTCCCTCAACTGGTCAAAGACCTTGCCACTGGCGCCGTTGTAGCGCTTGCGAAGATTCTTGACACGATACTGGCGAACTTCGGTTTCGATCCGTTCCGCCAGATCGAAGGGCTTGGCCGAAATCTGCTTCTGTGTGTTCTCGGCGGCATTGATGCCCTTGTCCACCATGCCCTGAAGTTGTTCCTGCCAGGTATGTAGCCTGCTCATATCGAACTCCCCTTGATCTGTGTCTGATAACCCGAACCGGAGGAATCAGACTCTCCGGCGATGTCAGTTACAGCATAGGGAGAGAAGTTAGAGTATTCATACTAATCCAGTCATCCGCCCCCGAACGGTAATTCGGTGAACCAGCCAGCAATTTTCAGAATGGTCACTTGAGACAACATTCCGGTTGCTCATACTTCTGAATCGTTTTCGTGCGCAGTGGCATCCGGGAGGCCCACGTCCCGACCATAACCGGTGCAGCAGGGCATTCTCCTGCTCATAGCGAAGCACCGGCAACCTGACCCGACCGGCCCCAACACCCATTCACTGGCCGGTGACTATCGGGTGCAGGCACAACGTGCGAGGAAACATCATGGCGTTTCAGGAAGAACGCAGGATACTGTCATGGAGTCTGGCGGCGCTGTTCAGTCTGGCCCTGACCGGCTGTGGCGGTGATTCAGGAACATCCAGTGCAGCGGAACCGGCAGATACCGGGACACAGACCGCCAGCGAGCCGGACCATACACCGGACGCCGGAACGACCGGGAACCAACAGGACCAGACCAACGCCGGTTCCGACCAGCCGGACAAGGCCGTTTCCGATGAAGGCAGCGCTCCCCCCCAGATCGCCCAGCCGGGCGTTGTGGTTGAGAACCCCATTTTTGCCGACCCGATCCAGGCGCCAGTGCCGGACGATGCGGAAACGGACCATGCCGACAGCGACAGCAGTCCGCAACCGGAGGACCCCGCCACCGGCGACGACCCGGTGGTCACCGAACCCGAACCGGAGAACCCCGACCCGGTGGTCCGGCGCCCCACCCTGCAATGGGAAGGCCCCCTTACCCGGGAGGACGGCAGCAAGCTGTATCCCGGAGAGGTCAGGGGCTACCGGGTCTACTACCGGCTGCGACACCAGGAGCAGTTCGATTCCCTGGTGGTCGAAGGCCCGGACACGGACAGCCTGCTGCTGGACGACTTCAAACCGGGCGCCTACGAGTTCGCCGTCAGCACCCTGGACAGCAACGGCCTGGAAAGTCAGCGCTCCGAGCCAGTCCCCGTGGATCTGATCTGAGGGCCCGACGCCACAGGCCTCAACCCGGGGCCGGGCCCGAGCGAATCTACCAGCGGAACAGGACCCAGCTTGGCACCAGCAGGGAGGACTCCCCCTCCCTGATCCAGCCGCCGCCTTCAGCGGGTACCAGATAGTAGGAGGGCCCCACCCTGGGCACAACCTTGATCTCCCGTATTTCGCCCCTGATCCGGTACTCGTAGTACACCACATCCTCCCCCGGCCGGATCACGATCTGTGACTCCGAGGTGTCCGGCTGGTACTCCGGCATGACCACCGGTTCGTCCGGAGCATCGGGTTTTTCATCCAGGGGCGAGTCGGCGGCATCCTGGGCCCGGGCGGACTGGAAAACCACCAACAGGGACAGCGCCAACAGGGAGACGGAGAGCCTTTTCATGATAACCTCTGTGTTCGACAGGCCGCTGTTGCGATACCTTATCTGAAGCGTTGCACAAGCCTCCCGAACCTTCAAACAGATTCCGGATTCCCCTGGTGTCCCTTAACATAAGTTCGCAGCGTTTCAGAGGCTGTGTCAGGCATTACTACAAGGCGCGTTCCGCCGGGA